>NC_019729.1:872783-1173066 GCF_000317475.1 Oscillatoria nigro-viridis PCC 7112 | reverse complement strand
GTTGAGTTATTTCTGCGGTGAGTTGGTCGTGGATTTCCAATTGTCGGAATACTTCCTCAAATGTGCTTGCCAAAAACTGAATTTCGTTAGCTGGAATCGTCTTTGGCATAAGAAAAATGCCAGTTTTTTTACTTTGAGAAACTGCTGCGTTTAAGTCGCGCAAGGGTTGCAATACATTCTTCTGAAGGAGTATCCCCATGATTAACAAAATTGTGATGATGCCAACTAGCAATGACAAAGTTGAGGTAATGAAAGTTCTGTCGGCTGCTTGCTTCATTTGGTTGAGATCGAGTAGCGCGATCGCCACTCCCCGCCGTTGAGATGCGCCAAACAAGGTACTGCTAAAAGGCAGAATTTGTACGATCGCAGGCTGGTTGTCCACGACGATATCTTGGCTGACTTCAATGCCTGCGGTTGCCGCCCGATCGATCGCGATCGCGAGTTGTGGATAGATCGAAGTGTATGGCCCATTAGTCGTATTCTGAGGACTGCGGGCGATCGGCATTCCAGATGGATTAACAATCGCAATTTCCAGCACGCCGGGCATCGTGGCAAAATTTTGTACAACCCGTCGCAGAATGCTTTTATTCTCCAACTCTAGTAAGCCTTCTGTAGAAAACTCCAGAGATTGTGTAATTGATTGAGCCCGGTTATGAACTTGCGTTTCTAAGTGAGACTGCATCAGCCGATAGTTAAGTCCCAGAGTTGCCAGTCCAACTGTGGTAATCGACAACCCAACGCTAACCAGCAAGCGCTGCGACAAGCTATGGGGATGCAGGAATTTCGTCATAATTTCCATTCATTGATTGCTGTAGTTACGATCTCAGTGTTAATCTCCACATCCTGACGCGGCATCCGTCCGGCACGAAGGTCAGATTTTAATAGTTCAGCCATTTGAGCGATCGCCTCTGGCAACCTACCAGACAGAAACATCTTCTGCTGCATGGCAATGTCACCCTTTTTCAGACCAGCGTAATCTTTAGCAAAAGCCTCACCCTTCTGTCCCAGGTTTTGAGCAACTTTTTGAAACACTTGATTAGGTTTTATTTCCACCGCACTCATAATATCAAACCAAGCCATAATAAATTGCTTCACTTCAGCTTTTTTCTGGCGAATAATCGTTGACCGAGAAACCAACGTATCAATAACTAAACTATCAACTTCCTGAGTGGTAAAAATAATATTCCCCTTGATTGCTTGGGCAGTTTCGCCTAGAAGCGGTTGCCAGATCACGGCGGCATCTAAACGTCCCTGCTGCATCAAATCAACCGCTGTTTCGTTAGAGATATCTTCAATCTTGACCTCTTCGGGTTTAATCTGGTGCAACTTGAGGGCTTCCAATAAAATCAGATGATTCACCGTTCCCAGTTTCGCCCCGACTCTTTTACCGCGAAGGTTTGCCACTGACTCGATCGCAGGTTGAGCAACAATACCATCAGCCCCATGAGAAATATTTGTTACCATCAGCACGGCAGGCTTGTCACTCCCCGAATCAGACTGTACCACATCCCACAAAGAAGCGAAATTAGCATCGAGATTACCGCGCAGCATGGCGCGAGTTGAATCTTGTTGATTCTCAAACCGAATGAGTTGCACGTCCAATCCGCGCTGTTTGAATAAGCCTGCTTCCTGAGCATAAAGTACAATATCAAATCCTGCCCAACTGACGATTCCGACGCGCAGGGGAGCTAGTTGCTGTTGTGCAAGGCTGCAAGCATTCACAATCAGGCTAACGGCCAGTGTCAAAACGCAGAGGACACTGAGCGATCGCCATTTCGTTAAAGTCAACCAACACCTACGCAATAATTGTCTAGTCCCAGTCTGAGCTTTGCCAGTCATCTATGCAGCCTCAACGCTGTTGTTCGTCGATGATAGCAAGAACTTTTCTGGATGTCATTCCCTGAAAAAATGCCCAAAACAAATGTAAAATAGAACTATTATCCTCGCTTATAATTCATTAGCAAATCCAACCATAATCAAGAAATCGTTGCTGATTCCCGCACATAAGAATTCACCGATTCATCTGCTGGGAAATGTGGTGAGAACTTCTACACAACGCCGATATTGCGATGCGAATCGCTTGCTGGAGTTGAGGGGTTCGTTGCTCTCGCGGTTCCGGGGCCGCTGCAATCCACGGTTCATCCACATGGGAAAATTCCGTCCAAGATCGCGGTAACGATATCAGCCGGATGAGAATGCTTCCGGGCCTCAACGAATTTCCCCAAACCCCTTTTTTCAACTAAATTTGGGGGTTGTATTGTTATGTTTTTTGCCTGTAACAGCCCGATCGCATCAAAAGTTGCGATCGCGCGATCGCCCTTAACAAATATCGCACTCTTGGCAGAACAATAACGCTAGAAACCTGTATAGCAGCGATCGCACCGAATTGAAGAGCGATCGACCTACTGGTATTTTTAATGTATTGGGTATTGCGATCGAGCGTTGAAACTACAACTCATCAATCGTCACTAACCCCCCTTCAGTGAACTGAATCACAAGTTCTTGCTCGTCCAGCAAAGCAGTTCCAATCAGAGGCCTTCGCCCTGTAGCAAATACACGAACTTCTCGTTCTTCCCCGTCCCAAAGGATGATTGCTTCGTGAACTGCTACTAGGACTTCACTGTTATCTGCTAAGTTTACAGGCATATCGTACAGGAACGGCAACCCCAGTAAGGTAACTGCCTCCGGTGGCAAACATAGGTAGTCAGTGAAGCCCGTATCTATGACAAACTCGATCGGGAAAGTAGAGCCGCTTGGGAGGAGAAACGTCAACAAGGGCGATCGCGTGCCGATCGGTCACAATACCAGAAATCACTTGTTGACACGCTCCATTACACCACCCAACGAAGCAGCCACATTGTAACCAATACAAATGCCAAAAAGTCGAGCATACGGATGCTTTGCCATCAGACTACGTGCGGCTTTTAGCCCAGTTTTATCAACTTCGTAGTCACCTGTTTCAATATCAATGATGACCATCTTGCCAATATTCTCTTCTATTTCAATTTTTTGGCGGATGGTGCTCTCATACAAATGTTTCGCACGACGCGCGACTTCTTCACGACTCAAAAGGATTGTTTGCATACATTCCCTCTTTTTTGTAACTTTTTATCCTATTATGGATATGATAGCTCACTACTTCACAATGTTTCTGGATCGAGTTCTTGGGTTATACTTGCGCGATACTCAGCCATTGCAATCGCTGCAAGTTGGGCAAGAGTATCGGGAGAACGAGAAAATGGTTGATCGCATCTTAGAGCCTCTTGAAGTTCTTCCAAAATCATTGAAGCGATCGACCTTTTCAAATATCGCACTTTCCGTAGAACAATAACGCTCAACTACCTCCAAAACTGCCACCATTGCTTAGATTTTAGATGTTGATGCTTCTGTCCTTGGCTGAATTTATTGATTAACTCTTGCAATTTTAACTCGGATTCGCGATCGTCGCCAATTTCTCGATAAATATCTAAAGCTTGCTGAATATTTTCAAGAACACGATTGTATTCATTCATCGAAACGTAGTACATCCCAAGGTTATATAAACAATTCGCTTCACCTCTCCGTTCTCCTAACGAGCGATAAATCGGTAGTGCTTTTTGATAGCACTCATAGGCTTGAGCAGACTGGTTGAGGCGTGAGTAACTTACACCGAGAGACAGAAACATTCCTGCCTCTGATTGTAAATTTCCTTCCGTCTGGGCAAAACTGAGTAACTGTTGGTAAATCTCGATCGCCTTTGGGTACTGTGCTGCTGCAAAGTATGCTTCTGCTAGGCGATACGAGCAATCCAATTGAGCCTGATAATTCCCATTCTCCTGGGCAATCGCTATTGCCTGTTGAAAAACTGCGATCGCCTGTGAGTGTTGTCCCAGTTGAGTATAAGCCGTACCCAAATCTGCCAGTATGGTGGTTTCTGGAGCTTGCTCACCTGACTCACGCCAGACTGCAAGAGCTTGCTGAAAAAAATTAACACTCAACTGAATTTGATTGTATTTGTAGTGTAATTCCCCCAGCGCATAAAGCGTTTTGGCTTCCTCCCGCAAATTACCGATTTGCCTAGCCAACATCAAAGCCTGCTCATAAGACGCATTGGCTTGAGGATAATCTCCTTGGTTACTGTAAATAGCTGCTAAATTTCTGAGTGGCATGAGTTGCCCATCTGCGCTGCCAAGTTTTTTAGCCACTTCAATTGCCCGTTGATAATTCTGGGCTGCCTCTTCCAGTTTACCGGATATCCAATAGGTCACACCCAGACGGTTAAGAACATTGCATTCTAGATCTGCATCAAACACGTGATACACATCAGCAGCCTGAGTCAGGTACTCAATTGCTTGCTGATATTGCTGTAAGTCTGAATGGAGTGAACCTAGGGTTTCCAGTGATTTTGCTTCATCTTCCCGATGATGAATTTCTTGGTAGATGGCGATCGCCTCTTGTATGTAAGCGATCGCATCTTGATGCTGTCCTAATCTCTGATATGAAAAGTGAAGATTATACAGAGCATCTGCTTCACCTTTGCGACTTTCCTGGGGAAATTTCTTGCGAACATCAACCTCCCGATAAAGCATTAATGCTCGTTGTAAAGAATTGAGGCTATGTTGCGTTGAGCTTGTGGACTGAAATGAACTAAAAAATGGGCTAGAACTGAAAAACCCCTCTGAGAGCAACTTATCTGCCTCGGTTTTTTTCGCCGCTATTTTATCAGACATGACACTTCCTCTCGCTGATAGAAGTATGGATTTGTAGTAATATCTTTATTCTACTTCCTTGACCGCATACCCACTTTTTTTTTCAAACCCAACTCCAAATTGCTTGAGAGCCAAAGTTTCCCTGATTTGTCTCTCAATATAAATAGAAAACCCCCAAACCCATTTTAAAATGGGTTTGGGGGTTTCCTTCCTAAATCCAGTTTAAATCACAATTTGCTAGGCTCGATCGCCGGAGCACGCAGAGACACAGTTTTATCCGCAGCAGCCTTAGCCACAAGCGACGGCACAGAATCCCTCAGCTTAGCCGTCAACTGTACAGTAGTCGCATCGTAAACCTGAGTCAGAATTTTCGGATACAAACCAATGCCAATAATCGGCACTAACAGCGAAGCAATGATAAACACTTCTCGCGGTTCCGCATCCACCAACTCTTCGTGTTCCGCCAATTCCTTATTCTCAGGCCCGTAGAAGATTTCCCGCAGCATCGACAGCAGGTAAATCGGAGTCAAAATCACCCCGACAGCAGCTAGAAATACCACACAAACTTTAAACACGGGATTGTAAGCATCGCTGGTTGCAAAACCCACAAACACCATCAATTCTGCTACAAAACCGCTCATTCCGGGCAAAGCCAAAGAAGCCATAGAACAAGCAGTCCACATCGCGAAAACCTTACGCATTTTCTTGCCGACACCGCCCATTTCATCGAGCATGAGCGTGTGAGTGCGATCGTAAGTGCATCCTACCATGAAGAACAAACTCGCCCCGATTAAACCGTGGGAAACCATTTGCAGCATTGCACCGCTAATTCCCAAATCGGTAAACGAAGCTATCCCAATCAGCACAAACCCCATGTGCGAAATTGAAGAATAAGCAATTTTCCGCTTCAAATTGCGCTGAGCAAAAGAAGTTAAGGCAGCGTAAACAATGTTTACCACACCCAAAATTACCAAGATGGGTGCGAAGACAGCGTGAGCATCGGGGAGCATTCCCGCATTCATTCTGAGCAAAGCGTAGCCGCCCATTTTCAGGAGAATTCCTGCTAGCAACATGTGGGCGGGTGCGGTTGCTTCGCCGTGAGCGTCAGGGAGCCAAGTGTGCAGCGGAAAAATTGGCAGCTTGACGCCGTAAGCTATTAAGAAACCTGTGTACAGTAGCAATTGTATATTGGTGCTGTAATCTTTAGCTGCGATCGCCCGCATATCGAAAGTAACCGTATCGCCGTAAAACGCCATCGCCAGCGCGCCAACCAAAATAAACAGCGAACCCCCTGCCGTGTACAGGATAAACTTAGTTGCTGCGTAAAGGCGCTTTTTGCCGCCCCAAATCGACAAAATTAGGTAAACCGGCACTAATTCCAGTTCCCAAACCAGGAAAAACAGCAGCATATCCTGCACGGCAAAAACTGCTATTTGGCCGCCGTACATAGCCAGCATCAAAAAGTAAAAAAGCTTCGGTTTAAATGTGACCGGCCAAGCTGCTAAAGTAGCCAGCGTAGTAATAAAACCTGTCAGCAAAATCAGGGGCATCGATAAACCGTCAGCACCCACCGACCACTTCAAATCGAGTTGCTGCACCCAAGTATAGCTTTCTACCAGTTGCAAATCTGGATTGCTGAAGTCGTACTGAGTGTAAAAAGCGTAAACAAGTAGGGCAAAATCGATCAAACCCACAATTAGGGCATACCACCGCACCGTCTTGCCATCCTTATCGGGAATTAAAGGAATCAGCAAGGACGCAGCAATGGGAAACAGGATTGTTGTTGTTAACCAGGGAAAATTAGCTGTATCCATTGCGTTTTAAAATGATCCATCTGTTATTAGGTTTAAACACATTTTGGCAATTTTAGCCTAAATTTTATACTTTCTTTAGACGGAACATTTTTTTTTGCTATTATTTGGACAAATTATGCGATCGCAACAGTTAAGTTTAATGAAAGATTTATTTCTATTTGCTAATTGTCAAGTGTGAGTTCTTGAGCTAATACCCGTTCTTAAAACATCTTCTGGTGGGAAATGGCATTGCCCATTGGTGTCAACTTAAGCCGACGATCTGCAATTCCACGAGTCCGCCAGGGGTTGAAACCCCTGGCTAATAGCGAAAGTCCTCGCTATGAGGACTAATAGATATCTCCAAAAAAGCTAGTATTGAACAGGCAAGATGCCTGTTCCACAATAAGAGGTTTAAGGAGTTCTTCAGTCCTCATAGCGAGGACTTTAGCTTTGAGACAGGGAATTCATTCCCTGTCGGACTATCGGTTTTACCTGTTTGTTGACACACCTAGGCAGTGCCGCTTCCCTACAGATTTAACCGACTCCAGAAACGATCGCAAAACCCAGAACTGCGACAAACACAATTAGGGCATAAAATTGAGCGCGACCGCTCTCAAAGTATTTCAAACCTTCGCCGCTAACCAGGGTGATAAACCCTGTTAAGTTGACGACACCATCGACGACTCGCAAATCAACTTCCATGACTTGCCGCGCTAAACGGCGGCTGCCTTTGACAAAGAGAAAATCGTTGATCTCGTCGAGATACCACTTGTTGAGGGAGAACTCGTAAAGCGGTTTGATCTTTTGGGCGATCGCACTTGCGTCAATTTTACGGCTCAAATACATCAGAGAAGCCAAAGTAATGCCCAGCAAAGCAATACCTACAGAGCTTCCGCCCATGATGAGAAATTCCGTCAAATTGAACTCAGCAGCGTGTTCCAAAACTTCTTCAAGAGACTCGCCTGGAGCGCGAACAAACTGCTCGAAATAATTGGCAAACGGCGTACCGAGAAAACCGATAAACACAGAAGGTACTGCCAGCAACACTAACGGCAGAGCCATTGTCAGAGGAGATTCGTGAGGCAAATGGTCGTGTTCGTCGTGACTGTCGCCAGTGGATGCCAATTCCTTAACGTTCATCGCTCCCGGGCCAAAAACAACACCCGGTTGCAGGAGTTGCCGCTTGATGGCGCTGTCATTGCCCCGGAATTCGCCCTCAAAGGTG
Source organism: Oscillatoria nigro-viridis PCC 7112 (assembly GCF_000317475.1). Classification (NCBI taxonomy): domain Bacteria; kingdom Bacillati; phylum Cyanobacteriota; class Cyanophyceae; order Oscillatoriales; family Oscillatoriaceae; genus Phormidium; species Phormidium nigroviride. The sequence continues at coordinate 1,165,360 of NC_019729.1, read as the reverse complement.
CTGAAATACATCCGGAACATATAAAACGCGGTCATCCCGGCCGTCAGCCAGCTAACAGCCCACAGAGCGGGATTTGCTGCGAAGGCGCTGGCGAGGATTTCGTCTTTTGACCAAAAACCAGCAAACGGGGGAATTCCGCAGATTGCCAAATTTCCGATTAAAAAGCAACTAGCGGTAATCGGCATATATTTCCGCAAGCCGCCCATGACTCGCATATCTTGAGCGAGTGCGGGGTTGTGGCCTACAACTGCTTCCATCCCGTGAATCACTGAACCCGAACACAGGAACAGCATTGCTTTGAAATAAGCGTGAGTCATCAAGTGGAAAAGTCCGGCACTGTAAGCGCCGACGCCCATTGCCATCACCATGTAGCCGAGTTGGGAGATGGTGGAGTAGGCTAAGCCTTTTTTGATGTCATTTTGGGTAATCGCGATCGAAGCACCCAGAAATGCCGTAAAACAGCCGGTGCAGGCGATCAAATTCATGACGGCCGGCAGCCCTTCAAACACCGGGTACATCCGAGCGATCAGGAAGACGCCGGCTGCTACCATTGTCGCGGCGTGGATCAGGGCTGAAATGGGTGTCGGGCCTTCCATTGCGTCTGGCAGCCAGACGTGGAGGGGGAATTGAGCGGATTTGGCGGCCGGCCCCAAAAATATGAGGACGCCGAAGATTGTCGCCAGAGTCGCCGAAAGGGCGCCGGATTCGACTAAGGAGTGCAGGCGTTCGCCCATCACCTCAAATTCAAAGCTGCCGGTGGCCCAGTAAATGCCGAGGATGCCCAGCAGCAGCCCGAAGTCGCCGACGCGGTTGGTGACAAAAGCTTTTTGGCAGGCGTCAGCAGCGGGTTTGCGATCGTACCAAAATCCGACTAGCAGGTACGAACACATACCTACGAGTTCCCAAAAAATGTAAATCTGAACGATATTCGGGCTGACTACGAGACCTAACATCGAGGCGCTGAAGATGCTCAGGTAGGCGTAAAAGCGCACGTACCCGTCATCGTGAGCCATGTAGCCGTCGGTGTAAATCATCACCAAAAAGGCGACCGTGGTGACGATCGCCAGCATTACCGCCGTCAGGGGGTCGATGATATAGCCCATATTCAGCGAGAAGTCGCCTGCTGAAGCCCACTGAATACTGCGGGTGTAGGGTGCGTGGCCCTGTAGTTGACTCCACAGCAATGCGAAAGAGAGTACCATTGACCCTCCGAGCGCGGACACGATTAATATCGCATTCGCTTGTCGGAGTTTGTTGGTTGCCTGGTTAAAGGTGATTAAACCTAGACCTACTAGCATTGCGCCTGCCAGCGGCAGGACTGGAATCAGCCAAGCGTATTGATAAAGCAGTTCCATGACTGATAGGTAGTTTAAAGTTTCTACTAGATATTGCCAAAACTGTAAACAATTGTGACACACGCCTGCGCGACCCGGCATAAATACTTGTTGTAATTCTCAAGCGTTGTCGATCGACAACGCTTGAGACCTACTGCCTATTTTCCCGATCGAGCCGATCGATCTAGTTCCCCTTAAATTTCTACCAAAATATAGATTGACAAATCCAGATTGTCTTGGACGGACAGGAATCAAGAAACCGGGTTTTTTAACCTATACTCTCGCGCTGCACCTATATTTTTGTAAAAAACTGTTTCTGCGTTCACGACTGCGAGATTTGGCCATCAGGTGGCCCATCGACAAATCAGGAATTGCTTCTGCTTTCTACCTAAAAGCCGAATCGCTTGCAGCCGTTACCTTTTAGCTACTTCCTGAAGTTGCAGCCGTTGAGATGGGGAAGCTACGTGAGCCGCGAGCATCCAGGAATCCAGAGTCCGCCGCAGTTCCTCGCGCCCTTGGTAGTCTTCAAATCTAAATCGAACTTTATCGCCCTCAAACAAAATCAGCGTGGGCAGACTGGTCAGCCGATAAGTGTGGGCCAACTTGAAACATTGATCGGCATTCACCGCTACGATCTTGACTTTTGAGGCCCACTGTGCCTCAAAAGTCTTAAGCGTGGGGTCGATCGCGCGGCACAAACCGCACCAAGGAGCCGAAAAGTGAACTAAAACGGGGGTAGAGGCTTGAAACACCTCTTGTGCAAAAGTGCGTTCGCTAACCGACAACACCATGAGCCCTCAAAATTTAATAATTTTTTTTCTATCCTAGGGATCATGCTACCAGTATATGTTCCTAGTTACACGCATCAAAAAAGGATGAATTTCCCAAAGCAGGCCCGTAAAAATGACTACACCTACGTAGGAAGGTCGCAAAAACTCAAGCAAATCAAGGGTTTGACGCTTTTGTAGGATTGCCAAAAATGGAATTATTGAGGTTCGAGTTTTGATGGTTTCAAAGGATTCTCCAAAACGAGCCTGAAGTCGCCTGTCGCCGTGCCACACTCCGAACAGGTGGTGAAGTACCAAACCGATGGAAGTGACGAGGGTAAAGCTAGTGCCAATCCACAGGGTGTGGGCCACGCACCAAATCAGTTGTCCCACCATTTGCGGGTGACGGGTGATACGAATGATGCCAGTTTCGTAGAGGTGAACTTGGGGCTTTTGGACGGCGGCAATTTCTAGGAGGTTGAAAGTTGCTGGGTACAGAAACAGAAAGGAAATTGCCGAAAGTATCCAAACTGCAGGTTTAACTCCGGACACTCCCTGTACTTGCCAAAGCTGCAGGCCGTCGTAGCGGTGGTTGAAAAAGTAGACTATCAGAATGACGGCTAGCGGCAAACTGACAAGGGCAAACAAAACCCGGTAAAGTCTCGGCCCGATCAGCTTTTCACCTTTTGGCCGGAGGGCTGCTAAACCGCTGTGGGCGATCGCAAAAACCAGTAACAGACCCAGAATAACTAAGTGGGAGTCGAGTCCCAAGTCGATTGTCATTGCAAATATTAAGAAAAGTTATTGATTCTCGGCCAATTTGTGTCACAAAGTATCTATGGGAGCATTCAGCGGTTATCAGTCAGTTAACTGTTCACTGTTCGCTGTTGACTGTTGACTGTTCGCTGTTCGCTGTTGACTGTTCGCTGTTGACTGTTCGCTGGAAAGCTGTTCGCTGCCTACAGTCAACCGTCAACCGTCAACTGACAACTGACAACTGACAACTGACAATTTAGATATATGTCTGACCTTCCTTTCACTTTAGACCAGTTACGCATTCTCAAGGCGATCGCCTCTGAAGGAAGCTTCAAACGCGCCGCGGACAGCCTTTATGTATCCCAGCCAGCAGTTAGCTTGCAGGTGCAAAACTTAGAGAGACAGTTGGACGTGCCGCTGTTTGACCGGGGGGGGCGGCGGGCGCAACTTACCGAAGCCGGACACCTGCTGCTGAGTTACGGCGAGAAAATTTTATCGCTTTGCCAGGAAACTTGTCGAGCTCTGGAAGACTTGCAAAATCTCCAAGGCGGTACTTTGATCGTCGGCGCTTCTCAAACAACGGGAACCTATTTGCTGCCCCGGATGATCGGGATGTTTCGCCAAAAGTACCCGGATGTAGCAGTACAGCTTCACGTTCACTCGACCCGCCGCACGGCGTGGAGTGTGGCCAACGGGCAAATCGATTTGGCAATTGTTGGCGGAGAAATTCCTACCGAACTTGTAGAAGCTTTAGAAATTGTTCCTTACGCTGAGGACGAACTGGCTCTGATTCTCCCTCCATCTCACCCGATGGTACAACAAGAAACTATCCAAAAAGAAGACCTTTACAAATTGCAGTTTATATCCCTCGATTCGCAGTCTACGATCCGCAAAGTAATCGATCAGGTACTGACTCGCTGCGGCATTGACACGCGCCGCTTGAAAATAGAGATGGAACTAAATTCGATCGAAGCCATTAAAAATGCCGTTCAGTCGGGGCTGGGGGCTGCTTTTGTCTCGGTTTCGGCGATCGAAAAAGAGTTGCTTATGGGCGTCTTGCACAAATCTCAAATGGACGAAGTTTTGGTAACTCGGATTTTGTCGCTGATTTACAACCCCAACCGCTACCGTTCTAAAGCTGCAGAGGCTTTCAGCAATGAAATTTTGCCCCAGTTTGCTACTTATTCGACCATCCTGGAGAAGAAAGAACCCCCAGCGCTCGATTTGGGATTCATAGAAATAGCAACTCCCAACTCGGCGGGAAGTTAATCTCTTAGGTCGCTGGCAGTTAGCAGTTCGCGGTTAGTTGAGAAATCGAAATCTGGTTTAACCATCACTTTTTCTTCCTTCTTCCCTTTTCCTTCTTCCCTCTTCCTTCTTCCTTCTTCCCTCTTCTTAGCAAACAAAAATGGAAGTTTACTGCACCCGACCGGGCTGCCCGCGCCCTCAAAACTATTTTCCCGACCTCGATGACAGTTCGCTGCTGAAAACCGTGCAGCAAAAGTTTTGCACGACTTGCGGGATGCCCCTGATTTTGAGCGGGCGCTATTTGCCCGTGAGGTTGTTGGGTCAAGGCGGTTTTGGGGCGGCATTTTTGGCCAGAGACCGCTATACTCCCGCGATGCGGCTGTGCGTTGCTAAACTTTTGCAGCCGTCGGTAGGTCTGACTCCGCCCCAGCTAAAAATCGCTCAAACTCTGTTTGAACGGGAAGCGGCGGTGCTGGAAGAACTGGGAAACGAACATTCCCAAATTCCGAGTTTGCTGGCTTTTTTTGAGCTGACTGTTACGAGTTTGCAGCCGGGAAAAAACGATCAGTTTTTCTATCTGGTTCAAGAATTTATAGACGGTACAAATTTGGAGGATGAACTAGCTGTTAAAGGCAGGTTTTCGGAAGCGGAAACGGTGGAGGTGCTGCGGGAAATTTTGAAGGTTCTCGATTTTGTCCACTCTCGCGGTTCGATTCACCGGGATATTAAACCTGCTAATATTATGCGGGGTAAAAACGGTCGGCTTTATTTATTAGATTTTGGGGCTGTTAAACAAGTAACGCAAAGTGTTGGGAGTGCAAAAGCTTCGACTGGAATTTATTCTTTGGGTTACGCTCCGCCAGAACAGATGAGCGGGCAAGAAGTTTATCCGGCAACGGATTTGTATGCTTTGGCTGTCACTTGTATTACTTTGCTGAGCGGTTTGCAGCCGACGGAGCTTTTTGATAGTTACAGAAACGAGTGGAATTGGCATTCGCGGGTGCAGGTAAGTTCGCGTTTGGCTCACGTTCTCGATCGAATGTTATTATCAGCTCCCAGCCAGCGTTTTCAATCTGCCAGTGAGGTGGAAGCGGCCCTGATGTCTCGGCCTCAACAACATCCTCAACCACCTACAGTCGCGGTAGCGTCGCCTCCAATACCTGTTCAACCGACTCTGCCGCCTCCTGTACGGGTTCCTGCAACACCTCCTGGAGGGCTGCAACCTCCGCAGAGAGCGACTTTTTCGATTTGGGAGGTTTTGTCGGGGGCGGCGTTTACGGGTTTTGAGGGGGGGGTGCTGGCGATCGCCCTGACGAGTTTGCTGCCGTCTCCTGGCTTGAGTATCGGATTGTTGGGGATGATTGTGGCGGGTTTGATTTACGGCCTTTACCGCAGGGCGATCGAACAAACTGAGATGTTGATTATTGGTGCAGGTACTGTGGCTTTGCTGTGGTTTTTCCCGGTTTTACAGACGGCGGCACTTGCGATTTATCCGAATTCTCCGATCGCGGGCGTGTTGTTTGTGGGATGGTTGGGTGCTTTGGGTGCGATCGCTGGCACAGCTATTTTTAGGTTGATTTATAAGTTACTTTCTAATATTTTTTAACTTGCACCACTGTCAGCAACAGGCAAGATGCCTGTTCCACAAAGAGTGAATTTATTGTGGGATGGACATCCTGCCCGCAACAGGCAAGATGCCTGTTCCACAAAGAGTGAATTTATTGTGGGATGGGCATCCTGCCCGTCCATAAAAAGCTTAATAAATCAATGGAAAATCAGAAGTTGATTAACCCGAATTGGGTCATTGCTTGGGGCCCAGAAGCCCGATCGCACCCTGCAACTTGGCAAACTTCCGGTTTTGCCATAATCGGAGCGGAACCCACCTTCAGCCGCGATCGGCGATTTGTGATCGTAGGTGACTGCTGCTTCGATCGCACTCCAATCCTCAAACAACAGATTGACACGGATGGATTGACTGATTTGGCGATCGCCGCGCGGCTATGGGAACAGTCAGGCCCTCAAACTTTGAGCTTACTGTCAGGACAATTTGCCCTTGCCGTGTGGGATAGAGACGAGCAAACCTTGTGTCTGGGGCGCGATCGCGTTGGAGCCAAAACCCTCTATTACACCCGTACAGGAACGACTCGCTTTCTGGCGCCTCGACTGCGATCGCTCAATCCGTATCACGATCGAGAACTTGATTTAGTTGCTTTGCGCGACTACTTGTGCTGTGCCTTTGTACCCGGATCGCAAACGCTGTGGGAAGCGGTGCGAGAGTTGCGGCCCGGTAGCTACCTGTATTTACCGGATGTTGAGGCGCAGAGATACTGGCAGCCACAGGAGCAAATTACTAATGCCGATCGCCCTTTGGAATGGCACAGTCAGCAGGTGCGATCGCTTTTGGAACAACTCGTGCAGTCAGCGCTACCAGCGGGAAAACCAGTCGCAGCATACCTTTCCGGTGGTATTGATTCAAGTTGCGTCACGGCGATCGCCACAAGGCTGCACGATCGTCCGGTACACACTTTTTCGATGCACTTTGGCGCTCAATATCCCAGCGAGATTGAATTTGCCAACATCGTTGCGCCACATTGCGGCACTGAGCACCACGTTTTGGAAGTTTCGCCGCAGCAAATTTGGGAGTTGCTGCCGGAAACGCTGGTGGCGATGGACGATCCGGTGGGGGAAGGCTTGACGGTTCCTAATTTGCTGCTGGGGCGATCGGCAAAGCAATTCGCAGACGTGGTACTCAATGGCGAAGGCGGCGATCCGTGCTTTGGCGGGCCGAAAAATAAGCCGATGTTACTCAACAGTTTGTACGGTTCGATTCAGGGTAAACCAGATCCGATCGCAGCTTACTTGACTTCGTTTCAAAAATGCTATGTGGATTTGCCGCGTTTGCTGAAGCCGGAGGTTTGGGAAAAGGTGAAGAATGCGCCTTCCGTCTTTGCTGAGGAATTGCAACAGACAGAAACGACGTTTTTGAATCGGCTGATGCGGCTCAACATTGAGTTTAAAGGAGCCGATTACATTTTAACCAAGGTGAATAATCTCACGGCTGCGGCGGGACTAAAAGCTCGATCGCCCCTGTTCGATTCGCGGATGGTGGCACTGAGTTTGCAAATTCCCCCAGAGTACAAGCTTTCGGGCGCGCAGGAAAAAGCGGTTCTCAAAGCTGCTGTGGCCGATTTGCTGCCCGATGCGATTGTCAACCGTCCGAAAAGCGGCATGGTGATGTCGATGCAGCAGTGGTTTTTGAGGGATTGGCAGCGGCAAGCGCGATCGTTGTTGCTGAATCGTCATGCGGCGATCGGGCCTTACCTCGATCGATCGCTAATCCGCGAGTGGCTAAACTATCGTGGGGAAGTTTTTCCCCGCTATGGGCTGAAGCTGTGGCTGCTGGTGACGCTGGAAATTTGGTTACAAGTGAATCGCCGTTAGGATGGCGAATTAAATAACTTACAATTTTAATTGTTATTGTGGGATGGGCCTAAGAGCCCGTCCAAAAAAGACGGGCTCTTAGGCCCATCCCACTTTCAAGAGTGGAAGTTTTTTATACCAATTTTAAAAAAGAATGCAACAGTATTCTTTTTTGAAATTGGTATAGAATCTAAAATCTAAAATCTAAAATCTAAAATCTAAAATCGAATGACCCCCAAATTTGTCGATCGACAATGGAATTTTCCCTATGCGGTTTTCGCTCTTGTTTATAGAACCGAATTAAACCGCAAAGGGCGCAGAGGATACAGAGAAAAGGAAGAGACAGATGAATCGTTCCGATGCCAACGGATTTGATATACAGCGTATTCTAGGTGTATTTCATAAACCTGGAATACGCTGTATATAAGCTGCTACGCATTTAAATTGAATCCAGAGAGGGATCTAACTCCCGACCAATTTTGGCCGGGTTTTTTTTGTCAATCGCCCGCCCTCGCCACAAATTCTCCTAAATTCTGCCAAAGTGTCCTGAAAGAGGTGCTGTGAGGTGGAAGACTAAATTAGTAGATGCACCCGTCGCTAATTTAGGATGATTGCATTTATGTATTTGTGTAGTTAATTCTGTCTAACTACTTATCTAACACAACTACGTCAATAATTTTTCAAGGAAAAAAATATGTCCAGTAAACAAGGTCAACCCCCCTGTCAACATAATGTAGAGTCTGGAGATACATTTTCCAATCTTGCACTTGCCTACTATGGTGATGGTAGCGATGCGAACGCGAACAAAATTGCAGGTGCAAATCCTGGCGTTTCCCCTACAAGTTTGCAAATTGGTCAGAAACTTCAAATTCCTGCTTAACAGATTTGGAAAGCTTGTCAAACTAACCACTGCTAATAGCAGTTATTAAGAGTGCAGAAGGTTAGCCAATCAAACTGACCTTCTGCAACTAACACTTGCAAAGGGATTTATATTGACCCGAAGAAGCCAGAAATAACTCTTTTTCAATTTTTGGAGCGTTAATTATGTCAGTCGAAATTTTTACAGATTCCAATTTCTCTGGAACCAAATCAGGTTCTCTTGAGCATGACTCTTCCTGGATTGGAGATTTTTGGAACGACAAAATATCCTCGATAAAAGTTTACTCCGGCACTTGGGATTTTTTTGAACATTCAAAATTCCAGGGACGAAGCCTCCGACTTGGACCAGGCGAATATCCCAGCTTCAACAATGAAGTTAATGATACTATCTCGTCATTTAAAAAAGTGGCAGTAGGTGATTCAACTGGTTCAGATAATGGTGTTCTGAAAAGAATCCTAGACCTTACAAACAATGAGCGCGGTAAAGTGGGTTTATCTCCGCTCACACTTAATTCCCAACTGACTGCTGCTGCACAGAAACACAGCCGGAGCATGGCAATGCAGGACTTTTTTGATCACCGACAAATGGTGGAGCGGGTCACAGCGGAAGGTTATCATTACTCACGAGTGGGGGAAAACATTAGCGCTGGCAACTCTACACCAGAGGATGCCATTAAAGGCTGGATGAATAGCTCAGGACATCGTGACAACATTCTGAATTCTAACTATCGAGAGCTTGGGGTCGGTTACTACTTTTTGGAAAACGATCAGGGTAGCGTCAACTACAAGCATTACTGGACTCAGGTGTTTGGCACACCCCAGTAACGCTCGATAGCCCGATCAATTACAAGTTGGGCAAACACCTCAAATTCCATAAACCTGAATCGCCGTAGGAATAGCTGATTTTAATTGCAGTTATTGAGGATACAGAAGGTTAGTAACTCAAACTAACCTTCTGTAATTAATACCAACCCCTGGATTTATATTTAGCGAAAGAACTTGAAAAATGGGAATTTCTACAGATTATTCAAACGTTCCTGACTGGGTAGCTAAACCCGAAGGGTACCCGACCGGATCGATGGTCAAATACAATGGCAACATCTTTTATGCCAACTTCTGGGCTTCAGAACCAGGGGTAGGGGATGCAGATCATAATGGTTGGCGGTTTTACGATGAGTTGTACGATCAAACACCTCACACGCCTACCGCACAAGCTAAAATCATTGCCTATATTCCTACTTGGAGAAAGAAAGAGGGATTTAACTATGCCAATGATGAGATGTATCGATACATCACACACGGCATCGTCTCATTTCTCATGTTTAGTGAGGTAAATCTCGGTGAGTTTGAACCAAAGTCTTTGGATGAGGTTAAGGCAATCCTCTCAGATGTGGTCAACACCGGACATCGAAACGGTACGAGAATCTCAATTGCGCTGGGAGGTGCAGTTGATTATGGATTCCTCAAGTTGATGACTGATATAGGAAATAATCCCGATAATCCACTTCTGGATCGCGCCGTACAAAATGTAGTCAATTTTGTCAACTCAAACAATCTCGATGGCGTAGACCTGGATTTAGAGTGTTGGTGGGGCAAACCTGGCGAACAGGATCAGGGAGGAAGACCAAAAGGTGATGGACCTCATCCGGCTGGATCTGCTTTGACTTTGTTTGCTCAAAAATTAAAGCAAGCTATGCCTGATAAATTGGTTTCTGCAGCTATTTTTGGCACCTCATGGTATGGAAATAACTATGACCCAAAATTAGCAGATTATGTGGATTGGCTGGGAATTATGACCTACGATCTTACTGGATCTTGGAATAGTTCTCCAGTGGGGCCACATACAACCCTGTATAAGATACGCAATCAGGAGTCATATGTTGAAGAACAACAGGGAGAGTGGCCTGGTGGTGGGATTGTAAATAATCCTATTCTTTCAGTGGAAGACACACTTTGGTACTGGACGAATCCATTATTTGTGAACTGGCAGGGTGCAGGACAAAATATACCCAGAAATAAGATCGCCGCAGGAGTTCCGATCTATGGCTATGATTTTGCCTACGGGAAAGACCCAGATGACCTGAGCGGTCAAGTACCTCCAGGGTATAAATCGATTCGGTACAAAGATATCCTGGCTCAATTTCCGGATGCTCATACGGCTGCCAATGGCAATATTAAAGTGTCGGGAAGTACACCTAGACCTCCTTTTATCTCTGCTTCAGGAAATTACCCGTATACTCACAATATCTACTTTGAAACTCCAGACACTGCTGTTAGCAAACTGAATTTCTTAAAGGATGTGGGAGCGCAGGGAGTGATTATTTGGGAACTTTCTAATGATGTCTGGGAAGATAACAAGAGTATAATTAAAGCTCTTTACCAAAACTCAGGTAATCCGGAGAAACCGCCCTTGCCCTCGACGTTAGAGCCATCTATCACCCCTTTAGGTATTTTTGATAATGCTAAAGCCCTAACGACTGGTAGCGCCAACATTATTGGTACATCTGGACCACCAGCCGTGGCGGTCTATGATGACAAGCTTTTCTGCGTTCATGAGGGACAAGGAGAAGATGGTTACCTATGGTACTGCACTTTTGATTTTAAACGTAACGAATGGTCTCAAGATATAAAGTTGAGTTTTGGAACAGGTGGACCACCAGCCGTGGCGGTCTATGATAACAAGCTTTTCTGCGTTCATGAGGGACAAGGAGAAGATGGTTACCTATGGTACTGCACTTTTGATTTTAAACGTAACGAATGGTCTCAAGATATAAGGCTGAATGTAGGAGTAGGATCGAGGAGACATAACAACCCCTCTGCGGCTTTAGCAGTGTATCGTGAGAAGCTTTTCTGCGTTCACGAGGGACGAGGGGAAGATGGGTTGCTGTGGGGCTGCACTTTTGATAAAAATACTCAGACTTGGTCTGAAGATTCATGGTTGGTATCAGGAGGAAAATGGCCTTGGGACCCCAAACCAGGAACTGTCGGCTCTGCTCCGCCATTTATCAAAAGCTCTGGTGCACCAGGTCTAGCGGTATTAAATGATCGGCTAATTTGCTTGCATGAGGGATCGTCTGAAAGTGGCACCTTGTGGCATTGTGATTTTAACGGTACAGAATGGTCTAAAGACCAAGAATTCTTTCCGACAGCGGAGCTAGCAGCGCCAGTAATTAGTATAACTGGTCCTCCCTCTCTGGAAGTAATCGATGGCAAGCTCTTCTGCTTTTATGAGGGACCTGGAGCAGATGGTTACCTACATACTTTAAATTACGATTTAAAACATGAAGATCTAAATACAGATATTGGTCTATCCGGTTCTCCCGCTGCAAAAGCCTATAATGGCGAGTTGTACATCCTCCATGAGGGGCCTGGGGACGATGGTCGTTTAATGATGACTAATGCTCCTTTACCCAAAGTACCAAAAGGCTGGATTGAAGTACGAGGGGAGAATTCTTACTGCTACTGTGTATGTAATAGAGCTTCTAGTGAGCAACAAGGGGATATCTCTCATAGCCATACGATGAATATCGAAGCGGGTGCCCCATATTTTTATGCTGTCCTCACTAAAGATGATGATACGGTAGATTTCCCAACTGGTGCAATACTGACAATTCAAGATCCCGATGGAACCAAATACGATCGCGATATTCAAGAAGAAAACCTACTGGTAATTATGTCTGGTTCTTCAGTTCGGTGTCTTATTGTCAAAAACCCTAAGCCCGGAAATTGGACGATGACGATGACAGTGCCTGATGGGGTCGGCTTCCATTGTGAATGCAATACGATTCCGTCTAAAGACGTATACGATACGATAACGACTGCCCTGAGTACAACAAATCAGCTTCAGAAGAGAAGTGTAGTCGCGCTAGGTATGCTTGGGCTAGCCGTGCTCGTAAATTTCTACCTTGAAGATAATAAGACCAAAAATCAAGACATAAAACTTGTGCCAGAACTTGTCGGAACCGCTGTAGAAAGTCCAACAAGTATTGCGCTGAATGCCTCTGGCGCAACACCTACAAGATCCAATTCAGAAAAGGCAACAGCTCTGGCTGCGGCTGCATCATTGTCCTCGAAAGAGAAAGCTCTAGTTACCGAAGGAGATGCACTTCAACAGTACCTTTTGGAAGGAAAGGGAAACAACGACACGGGGACATTTGAGATTTTAGATTCAAATGGAACTGGAACCCCTGAAACCTACACCTCCTACCTTCGGTGGATCGCTGCGATAAGACCCAGATTAGGAGGAAATGGTTATTTTGCTGTGCGACTCCAATTACCTGATAGTCAGCAAAGTCCCTGGATTAGAATTCAAGCCTCTGGCTTTTATCTAGAGGCTTTTAGTACCGCAGACAATCCTTTTGTTAATGGTAACTGGCAAGGGAGAGATATACCTGAAAACTTAATTCCCTATCCCGATCCAAGTAGCCCAGAAAATGCTCCTACTGTTTCCTTTGATTCAATTAACCAGGGGGCTATTCCTAACGCAAACAATTGGATGAACGGAACGACTGATACTTTGAATCACTCAACAGTAGTAATTCTTATCTTTGTGATTTCTGAAGCAGCAAGATTTGATGGAGTTGCGTTTGCTGTCGATAGAGTGTTGTCGCAATTCGCAACTTATAATTGGTACTATTTTAGACCTCTCCTTAATCTTTGGGACCCTATTTCTAATCAATACTACAATACCGAACGCCACGCTGGAGTATCAGTGCGTGCAGCAGGTCAAATGGTTAGGAGACGGCCAGAACTACAAAATGACCTCCCGCGTAGAAATACGCTACTGAATTACTTGGTAGCTCTTGTAAGGGACTATGGATATCCCTCGGAGCCTAACAACTAAAAGATCGTATGAGGGAAACGGTGGCTGAAATCAAATCTAAATACCCTCGGATCTCGCAATCAGATTCCATCCTCCGATCTTGAGGTGGTGAGATCGCCGCTTTCATCGGGTTCTAAATGCCTCAGTCGTGGTGGGTTAGAGTCAGCATAACCCACCCTCCAAAATTCTACTCATCCCCATTGCATTTCAATAATACTCAATTCTTCTTAAGAAAAATACACCCATGAATAACTTACAAATTGGTGCCCCAAAAGGGAATCAAGCCGAGGCAACCATGATAGTCAAAGAGACCATCAGTACAGCAATGCAAAATCTTCGCGAAGCTGTCACGAGCATAGCGCAAAGCTCCAACAAAGAAAAAATTATAGTCGAGGAGTTTCAGGTCGTCGGCTTCGACCCCCAGTCTGCTGTAGCACTTCTCACTCTCCTCGAAGACTCTCAAGGCAATCTCCTCGAAGACCAATGAATATCTAGAGGCTCTGCCTCGATTGAAAAATAGTAGAAAAGATGAGTTTTTACCGCCGGATTAATAGCCATGAAAAAAATCCGTTTTATTGACTTATTCTCAGGAAGAGGTGGCATGAGATTAGCGTTTGAAGCCGCCGCTCGTTCCTTGAATCTGGAAACGGAATGCCTCTTAAGCAGCGAAATTAATCCCGACGCTCAGTTACTTTACCAGTACCGGGTAGGCGACTAATTGACTATCGCGGTGGCACTTCTCTTCATTCTTGGGAACTGGGTTTGCGAGGCGAGTTCAGTTTAGACAAAATTGAGTTGATGAAGAGTTTTATTTTGAGAAGGCGAAATAAAGAATTTGGGCATGACCCAGATGGCAAGCTATTAACTAAAGAGCAAATAGCTACTTTTTTTGCTCATCCCAATCTCGATAAAATTTTGGATTCCTTGGTAACAAAAAAGTACCTGCAAGGGAACAACAATCAGCACAAACCTGTAGCCAGTAACTTTTCCTTTGAAGTCTATAAATTTCTCGATCCGCATAAGATTTCGGTAACAATTGTTGCCAGTGATGCTAATAGATTAGGAGTTTACTCTCATAACCGAGTCCGCAGGATTACTCCCCGCGAAGCATCACGGTTACAAGGTTTTTTAGAGAGTTGTATTTTGCATCCTAACGATGATAAAGCTTATCATCAACTGGGTAATAGTGTAAGTATTAATGTAGTTAAAGCTGTTGCTCTAGAAGTTATCCATAATTGTTTATCCTCAGCAAAGCAAGTTCCTTTGAAAAATGCAGTTTAATAATTCTCAATCATAACCTAAAACTGTATAGGATGGACAAAGCGATTCGCCCGCCCAACTAATTATTGCGTCACGACCTGTATTATGCAAATGGTGAGTAGTATGACGGGATCTCCTGCCCGTTCCACAATAATTGTATAAAAATTGACTGTCAAATTAGGTGTACAACAGCTTAGCAATCCTCGCATCATTTGTGAATTTCTTACTCCCTCCCCTTGGTAAGGGGAGGGTTGGGGTGGGGTAAAAAATTTACTGATCCAGCAAGGATTACTATAGCTTTCCTGGGATGATTATGGGATGTTTGGTTTCACCTTTTTTAAATTCGCCAACAGTCTCTTGAAATCGCGCGCAATTCTTCAACCCGCAATTTTAAGCAGCCGCATTTTTAACCCCCAATTTCAAGCACTATTTTACCGGTTACTGAGCCTGTTTCTAAGAGTTCGTGAGCGGCTTGTGCTGCTTCGAGAGGGAAAGTTTTGCTGACGTGAATTTTTAGCAAGTTGCGATCGCACAAACGAGCACAATTCTGCAAAATATGAGCCTGCTGTTCCTGTTCCTCCACCAAACCTTCCAGCATCGGTGTTAACATTAATTCCAGACTAATTCGCAGATTCCGCATTCTCGCTGTTTTCAAATTGCCCAAAGCCGGATCGGGTTCCAAAATTGTTACCAAATCCCCATAAAACTTCACAGCCGGAATAGTTTGATAAAAAGTTTCTCCCCCGACTGTATCGAAAGCCAAATCAACTCCTTCTCCTTGAGTCCAAGTCAAAACCTCATCAACAACATTGGTATTTTTGTATAAAATAACTGAATCTGCACCTAAGTGCTTGACAAAATTGGCTTTTTCCTCAGAACTAACAGTGGTGCAAACCTCTGCCCCCTGCAACTTCGCCAACTGTACCGCGACGTGACCGACACCGCCGGCGCCAGCTTGAACCAGCACCTTTTGACCGGCTTGCAAGCGCCCTCGATCGTACAGCGATTCCCAAGCTGTAATTAAAACTAACGGTGCCGCCGCCGCCTCAGCAAAACTTAAAGCAGCAGGCTTGATGGCGAGAAAGCGTTCGTCTACAACGGCAAACTCGGCATAAGTACCGATCGGCCCGCCCAAACCGCCATTGCAGAAAAAAACCTCGTCTCCCACTTGGAAATTTTGCACGCCAGCACCGACAGCCTCTACGACTCCAGCACCGTCGCACCCCAAAACGTGAGGAGTTCTCTCGGGGTAAAAAGTGCCGCGCGATCGCAACTTAGTATCGATCGGATTGATACCCGCCGCTCGCAACCGCACCAAAACTTCAGTTTCTGTTTGTATAGTAGGGGCGGGGATATCTTGCAGTTTCAATACGGAGGGGCTTCCGGGGGTTTGAAAAACGATCGCTTTCATCATGGGTGTTACACTAGATTGGATAATCCCTAAACTTTATTGTATATTGCTTGGCAAAGCAACAAAAAACTTTTCGTTTATCCCAAAATTTATGATTGTTTTTGAAAGGCCTTACATAGATCGTCAGCATCAGTTTGATAAACAGTTTGATGACTTATCATTTCTGTCCAAAAATCTCTACGACTACGGTAAACATTTATGAAAAAACACTTTTTTACTTCTGGATCTAAAGTTGGTGGCACTAGAACTATCGGACAGTCTTTTACCATCTTAAAACCTAGAGATTGCTCTCAATCATTCCCCGATCAAATTAGCAATCAAGTTCTCAAACAACTTGTTTGCGATTGGGAGGATTGCCAAAAGTCAATAATAGCTTATGACCGAGATATACCTAGAGTTTCATTCCTCCCCAGCATCCCCCAATACAAACATAAAATCTGTACAGGTAACTTGTTCAGTTCTGATAACCAATCCATAGAGAAAAGGGGGATAAACCCCAATAATAGACTACTTCATTTATCTCAAAGTGACATAATAATTTCTACAAAGTCCCAAGATGTCATAAAGGTAAGGGTAGTTCCTGCAACAGCAATCTACTTTTTTGAGGTGGCTCATCAAAAGCCTGTAACGTTGGTGGATTTAAATTACCACCTCAGAGCAGGTATAGATTTAGGGATCGATCGCCTCGTCGCTTTGGCACCTAACAATCCAACATTTACTCCAACTATTTATGATAAAAAACATCTCAAATCAATCAATCAAGGTTTCAATCAGCGCCGAGCATTTTTACTGTCAAACATCGCTCGGATAAAATCTACCGCAGGCCAAATCCAGCAAATTACATTTAATCGAAACAAGCGATTAGAAAAATACTTTTGTCAAACGATCGGTTTGATTGTCAAGCAGTTGGTGGATGAGAAAATAATCCAGTTAATTATTGGCACAAATGCTGTCGAAAAACAGAATATAAAATTAGAAAAAAAGCTTCATGTTTTTGTGGTAATTCCTTATGCCCAGCTCGTAAAATTTATTACTTGCAAAGCTGAGTTAGTCGGAATCAAGCTAATAGTTACAGAAGCCTCTTATACAAATAACTGCCGCTTTTGGGATTTAGAGCCTGTCGGTAAGCAAGAGTCTTACCAGGGTAAGAGCGGTAAACGCGGGTGGTTTCGGTCTGGGAATGAAAGTCGGATTAATGCTGATGTGAATGCAGCGTTAAATATGATTAGAAAAGTAAACGTAAACTCACCCCCTTAGAGGAGTGCCACAACCGTATATAGCAGTTCTCAATCTTGGTGAGGTATGCCCAATGCCCAATGCCCAATGCCCAATGCCCAATGCCCGCTTATCAAGCGTGCACCTCATATTACTGAGAAAGGCTATATATGTGTTTGCAATTTCACCTGTACGGGTTGATCCTGTACGAAAAGAACCACAAAAAGTTGCGTAATGTCAAGTATTGCCCGGTTTTTTGTGAACTGTTAACTCTCTTGTCGCCTTCAGGGCGATCTGACCTTGTATTCGTTACCCATCCGTGACGATACTTAGTTATTTTTAAATAGATTGGCTTCAGATAACTACAATAATTGTCGAGCGGTGCTAATCGATGTTCGAGCTAGATTTATTTTTTTACTTTGAGATTCTTGCATATCTTCTGGGATTATCGGCGACTTTAGCCTTGGTGTCGGCGATTTATCTCAAGTGCCACCGAAGGCTTTCCAGTCTACCGCCAGCCCAAGAGCAACGGCAGTTGGCAGAATTAAAGCCCGACGATTTATCTGCAGGATTGAAAAGGCGGAAAAACTTTTTGATTTTCCCCAACTCAAATCTGTGGGCGGCAACTGACAGCTTTTTGGGTAAAGTTTTAGGTATTGGGCACGCTGTATTCTTGGCCAAGCAACAGGGCCTAACTGTGAATTCTTCGCCTATTGTGGGGTCTGGAACCAGCAAAACCCTAAGTCCGAGCATTTCGGGTTCGATGGGGGAAAATCCCGATCGCCCGAATGCCGAGAATCATCCCAAAGTTACTGCTTCCGAGCAATTAGAGGAAGATTTGCTGGGCGAAATCTTAGCAGGTACTGAGTCGCCGGGAGGAGCAGAATTCTTTGATGCCTTAGTTAGCCACTTAGCCTTAGCACTCGGAGTTCGCACCGCCGTCGCTGCCAAATCGATTAAGTCGAAGGCACGCACCGATGCTGCTGCCGATAGATTGCAAGTTATCAGTTTTTGGAGCGACGGACAGCAGCAGCCAAACTTTGAGTGCGAAACCGCCAATACTCCCGAAGCGCGGGTGCTGGAGGAGGGAATGTATTCCT
Source organism: Oscillatoria nigro-viridis PCC 7112 (assembly GCF_000317475.1). Taxonomy (NCBI): domain Bacteria; kingdom Bacillati; phylum Cyanobacteriota; class Cyanophyceae; order Oscillatoriales; family Oscillatoriaceae; genus Phormidium; species Phormidium nigroviride. The sequence goes on along the minus strand of NC_019729.1, from coordinate 1,147,148 downwards.
GTCCAGACTACCTCTTGGAAACCTTTCCCGAAGACCGCAGACCGGTAGTTACAGGTGCGCGCAGTTTCCTGGGAGTCTTGCTGAAAAACTCTTACGGCGAACCTTTAGGCATTATTTGTATTTTCCACGATCGACCCCTGGTGGAAGCACATCTTGCCAAATTCCGATTAATTCTCAATATTTTTGCCGGACGGGCAGCCGCCGAATTAGAGCGGCAGCGCCTAGAAGCAGCACTGTCCACTGTAGAAGCGAAATACTGCGCCCTGGTAGAACAAATGCCCGCTGTCACCTACATTTCTCCCCTCAACCGCAAGGCTGCCAAACTTTACATCAGCCCGCAAATCGAGACTTTTCTAGGTTATTCTGTAGCTGAGTGGAGAGCAGATCCCGACCTGTGGCTGAAACTCGTTCACCCAGAAGACCGTGACCGCGTGTTAGTGGAAAACGCCACACAGAAATTCAGCGATGGAGAAGATATCTTCTGCGAGGGGTCGCTGGTTTCAGAATACCGCGCGATCGCCCGCAACGGGCGAGTCGTCTGGTTCCGCGATCGAGCGACCGCAGTTCGGGATGAAGCAAGCAAGTCTGTCATCCTTCAAGGCGCAATGTTTGACATCACAGAGACTAAAGTAGCTGCCAGCGCGCTGCTAGAAAGCGAATACCGCTATTACACCTTGGCAAAAATACTGCCGGTCGGGATTTTCCGCGCCGACGCTGCTGGAGATTGCTTGTACGTCAATGAGCGATTTTTGGAGATGGCGGGACTGACTGCGCCAAAGGCACTAGGCGAAGGTTGGGCGCAAAGTTTGCATCCCGAAGACCGCGAGCGCGTTTTGAGCCAGTGGTATCGCGCTGTCACAGACAAGTTGCCCTGTAAGTTAGAGTACCGCTTTTGCAACGGTGACTTCACAACCTGGGTATTTTGGCAAGCAGTGCCAGAAATGACCCAAAGCGGGGAAGTTCTGGGCTATCTCGGCACCTTGACCGATATCAGCGATCGCAAGCAGGCAGAATTCGCGCTGCAACAGGCGGAAGAGAAATACCGCAGTATCTTTGAAAATGCGATCGAAGGCATTTTCCAGACAACGCCCGACGGACGCTACCTCAGCGCTAACCCTGCTTTGGCGAGAATTTACGGTTACGAGTCGGCGGCCGACTTGATCGCGAATATCCAAGACATAGACCGCCAACTTTACCTCGATCCCAACCGCCGCGTGGAGTTTTTGCGCGCGATCGAAAAACACGGTTTTGTGTCTGAGTTCGAGTCCCAAGTTTACCGCGCTGACGGCACTACTATCTGGGTTTCCGAGAACGGCCGGGCAGTTCGCGACCCTGACGGAAATTTACTTTACTACGAAGGCACTGTCGAAGATATTACCCTCCGCAAAATAGCAGAAGAGAAGTTAGTACACGATGCTTTGCACGATATGCTAACCGGTTTGCCCAACCGAGCTTTATTTATGGATCGCTTGGGACACGCGATCGAGCTTTCAAAACGCCGCCCCGAGATTTGGTTTGCGGTGCTGTTTATCGATATCGATCGCTTTAAGGTTGTTAACGACAGTTTGGGGCATTTAGTGGGCGACCGGTTGCTGATCGCGATCGCGCAGCGCCTGGGAATCTGTTTGCGCGCGGGAGATACCGTTGCCCGTCTCGGCGGCGACGAATTCGCTATTTTGCTGGAAAATATCAAAAGCAGCGAGGATGCGATCCAGATTGCCGAACGAGTGCAAGCGGAACTGGCAGAGCCTTTTTACCTTAACGAGTATCAAGTTTTTACCAGTGCTAGCATTGGGATTGTTTGTTCTGGTTTTCCTCCGTATCCAAGGGAAACCCGCAAACTGTCGAGTCCCGAAAATCTGGGCAATATCGATCGGGAAACTTCTTTGTCTTGCTTATCTTCTGACTCTCCTGTTCCCAATGCCCCGTTCCCCATATTGTACGATCGGCCTGAAGAACTGCTCCGAGATGCAGATGCTGCCATGTATCATGCTAAGGGATTGGGCAAAGCTCGCCACGAAGTTTTTGACTTAAGTATGCACACTCGCGCCGTCGCCCTTTTGCAACTGGAAAACGACCTGCGGCGCGCTTTAGACTCCCAGGAATTTCAGCTTTACTATCAGCCCATCGTCTCTCTAATTACGGGTAAAATCAGCGGTTTTGAAGCGCTGCTGCGGTGGTATCACCCGGAGCGGGGTGTCGTATCTCCCGGCGAGTTTATTTTAGTGGCTGAAGAAACTAGATTGATTATACCTATTGGTTGGTGGATGATGCGATCGGCCTGTCATCAGATCCACGAGTGGCACCAAAAATTCCCAGCAAATCCGCCGTTGACTGTCAGCGTCAACCTTTCTAACCAACAATTTAAACAACCGGATTTAATCGATCGCATTCGCGAAATTTTACAAGAAACTCAGCTTGACCCCCGCACTTTAAAGGTAGAAATTACTGAAGGCGTCATCATGGACAATGCCGAATCAGCAGTCGCTATCCTCGCGGAATTGAAAAATTTAGAAATTCAATTATATATTGACGATTTCGGCACTGGCTATTCTTCTTTGAGCCGCCTGCACACTTTTCCAACTGATGCTTTAAAAATCGATCGAGCTTTTGTCAGCCGCATGACTGAAGATGAAGGCAACGAAGCGATTGTACAGACTATTTTAATTTTAGCCAGTCATTTAGGTATGGATGTAATTGCTGAAGGAATCGAAACCAGCGAACAGCTTAATTTACTCAGAGCGCTGCAATGCGAATACGGACAAGGATACTTTTTCTCAAAGCCGATAGACAGCATCGCAGCCACACTTTTGATAGAAAGTCAACCTAAATGGTAATGAGTCATGGGTAATGAATCATTGGGAATTGCTAATTCGGAATCGGGAATAGGGAATTGAAAATTGGAAATTAGAAATTAGCAAGTGGAAGTTAAAACCTTCTTCCTTCTTCCTTCTTCCTTCTTCCTTCTTCCTTCTTCCTTAAACTTTCGCTTCCAAAGACTTGAGAAACTCTGTATTTACCCCCGACTCCCGCGTCAGGGCAATTTTCCCAGTACGAGCAATTTCCTTAATCCCAAATCTATTCAGAACCTGGACGATCGCCACCATTTTACCGGGATCTCCCACAACTTCCAATGTCAGCGTATCATCACCAATATCCACCACTCGCGCTCTAAAAATTTGAGCTAACTCAATTATCTCCGATCGCGTCCCGCTAGCAGCATTAACTTTCAGCAACATCAACTCCCGTTCCACACAGGGAATTTCCGTTATATCCTGAACTTTAAGCACGTTAATCAACTTGTACAGTTGCTTTGTCAACTGTTCGATAATCTGGTCATCTCCCGGTACAACCATCGTAATCCGAGACACTCCCCCTTGCTCCGCCGGGCCAACGGCCAGACTTTCAATATTAAAACCCCGACGGGCAAACAAACCAGCAATTCGAGTGAGGACACCCGCTTCATCTTCAACTAAAACCGAAAGAGTGTGTTTCATTTCTCCAAAAAGACGCATTTCGTGCCATTCTACTTTCGCCAATTCGCCTTTTAGCAGAACCGCACGGTCATTGAACCTGTATTAAACAATATATAGCAGTTGACAGTTGACAGTTGACAGTTGACAGTTACATATAGCAGTTCGATCGCTTTGTGAGGTACGCCCGCTGTGACCTATATCCCAGAACTCTTGATGTTACTGAGAAAGGCTCTAGTATCCCACTCAAACCGTTGACGAAGCAAGGGATCGCGGGATCTATTCATGACGTTATTTGTGTCAACACCGATATAGCGGTTGCTATATTATGTTATACGAGCAGGTATGGGGCCGATTCTTCAATTGTAAAATTGCTTTCGCATTGTTCGCGATCGCCCTGCTACCTCTAAAATCTAAAATCTAAAATCTAAAATCAATTGACCGGGACTGAAATTTTGAGACCCAATGGGTCTCAAAATTCCTTCACAGAAAAACCCGGTGTTGCAGCGACGGCATCTGGCGGCGGACTTGTTCTAGTCTATCGGGATTAATTTCTGCAATCGCCACACCCGGTTCCTCTCCAGCATCCGCCAAAACCACACCCCAAGGGTCTACAATCATCGCGTGACCGTGAGTTTGACGGCGACCGTAGTGGCGGCCAGTTTGTGCTGGGGCGATCGTATAACAAGTATTCTCGATCGCCCTAGCTTGCAACAAAACCTTCCAGTGATCCTTGCCAGTGTAAGCCGTAAACGCCGCCGGCACGAACAAAATATCGGCACCCTTGTACGACAAATGCCTGTACACCTCCGGGAACCGCACGTCATAGCACACCGAAAGTCCCAGCGTCCCCAACTCCGGCGACACATAAATCGGTGGCAACTCTTCACCAGCTTTCACAGTGTTCGATTCCCTGTAAGTAATGCCGTCTGGCACATTCACATCGAACAAATGTACTTTTCTGTACCTTGCCACTTCAGTGCCGTTTTGGTCTACCAGCAAAGAGGTATTGTATACCTTCCCCCCCTCCGTCGGCACCGGAAACCCGCCGCCCAGAATCGTTACCTGGAACCGCTGGGCCATCGTTTTGAGGAATTTTTCGCTCAGGAGCCCGATCGCCTCTGCTGAAGCAATCTTTTCCTCCTCTTCTCCCATAAACGAGAAATTTTCTGGTAAGGAAACTAACTCTGCACCCCGACGCACTGCCAGGTCGATTAATTCCTCTGCCTGAACCAAATTTTTTTGCAGGTCAGGCAAGCTAGTCATTTGAATTGCTGCGGCGAGATAAGACTTCATCGATTCACAATATTAGTCAGTAGTCAGTAGTCAGTAGTCAGTAGTCAGCAGTCAGCAGTCAGCAGTCAGTAGTCAGCAGTCAGCGGTCATTAGTCATTAGTCATTAATCATTAATCATTAATCATTAATCATTAATCATTAGCCATTAGTCATTGGGAACTAATTTGATAACTACAGCAGTTCTCAATCTTGGTGAGGTGTGCCCGCGGAGGCCTATTCCCACGGAGGCCTATTCCCGCCGATCGAGCCTGCACCTCATATTACTGAGAAAGGCTATAAATAGTTTATATCCTTGGCTTTCACCCATTTAGGCGCTGGTTTTGCACTCACTGCTCCGGTTTGAGAGTTTTGATATTTGAGCTTTGAAATAACTTGATAAATCACCGCTCCAACTTCAAAACTCTCAACTTTTTTCCTAGGTTGGGGAACCTAAATCCACTGATTTTTTATGGCATCGGATGGAAAAGCAAGTCTGGGAAAAAACGGTTGAATTCAATTAAAATTCCCGCCGTTATCACCATCCAAGCTGCTGCCAATACTGGTGCGGTCGAAAGATACTTCAGAAAGTATTGCATGAATACTGCTCCTCAAAAGTCGAGACAACTTAAATTATGCGAACCGATTTTAGATTAAGGATTTTAGGCTGGGAATTTGTAAACCAACTAAAATCTAAAATCTAAAATCCCAAATTGCTAGCGCGGCGAAACAGTAATTTCGTCGTCCTTCGCAAACATTTCACCAGTGGTGATTTCTTTGAGAGCTGCTAGAGGCCACAAAAAGCCACTCAGCATCAATGCGACTGCCTTTGGAACATCGATAATAATCTCTTTTTCCTCAGGAGAGTCAGATTTTTTGGCTGCTTGCAGATAAGAACGGCCTACCCAACCAATCCAACCTGCGATATACAAGAACAGCACGCTGGGAATCAAAAAGTCTCCGGCTTTGCTCAAATTGCCGTCTACGATCAAGTGCGGGTATCCTTCCGGGCCGCACATAGCTTGAGAATAGCGATCGAATCTTGCTTTGGCAGATGCGGGGTCGCCATTCGTAGAACGGGCATTTTTAGCCAGTTCCTTGAATTCGGGAGAGTCCTTGCACGGCACTAAATTGTAAGCCGAAGCAACTGGAGCAAAACTGATCCAGACACTCAACACTAAAATTGCAGCAAACAATCGTCGCATGGAATTGTTTCCTTTTGTTACAAAACAATAAGTTTTTGTACAAGCATTTCAACTTGCCGATCTGGAATCCAGATTACCGTGTTTGTTGACAGTGTAAAGTATCCATCATTGATGCGGCAAATCCCAAGAGAATGAGGGATTAGCGTTTTCATAGGTCAATGCTGAGCTAGCAATACCGCGAGGATATTCCTTCATGGCATCAGATGATGATCTTACCTGTCGATCGGGCAAAAATCCCTTAACAATAACCTGATTACAGGTAGAGCGGGGACTCGCGCCGAATTAGTTAAGCTAGCAATAACTAACCTATCAAATAAAATTACCAGTTAATGGCAACCATTTTCGCAATCGAAACAAGTTGTGACGAAACAGCAGCAGCAATTGTTAAGAATCGTCAAGTTTGCAGCAATGTTGTAGCATCGCAAATTAAAATCCACGAGCAGTATGGCGGGGTAGTACCGGAAGTGGCTTCGCGGAGTCACCTAGAAATGCTCAATCAGGTAATTGCCCAGTGTCTGTGTGAAGCAAACCTGAGTTGGTCAGAAATTGACGGCATTGCAGCGACTTGTGCCCCCGGTTTAGTAGGTGCATTGTTAGTCGGGCTGACAGCGGCGAAAAGCTTGGCAATAGTCCATCAAAAACCTTTTTTAGGCGTCCACCACCTCGAAGGGCACATCTACGCTTCTTACCTTACCGAACCCGACTTGCAGCCACCGTTTTTGTGTTTGTTAGTTTCCGGGGGACATACTAGCTTTATTTACGTCAAAGATTGCGGCGTTTATGAAACTGTAGGACAAACACGCGACGACGCCGCCGGCGAAGCTTTTGATAAAGTCGCGAGACTGTTGCAGCTAGGATATCCCGGCGGGCCGCTGATTGACAAATTGGCCGCCCTTGGCAATCCCCAAGCATACCCTCTACCAGAAGGCAGAATTTCCTTGCCTGGTGGCGGCTACCATCCTTACGACAGTAGTTTTAGCGGCTTGAAAACCGCAGTTTTGCAATTAGTGCAGAAACTCAAAAAACAAAATAACAATGTGGGCGAGGAAGGCATCTTGCCTGCCTCTACAATTAATGATATTGCGGCCAGCTTTCAGGAAACAGTAGCCAAGGGTTTAACAAAAAGAGCGATCGACTGTGCCGTAAATTTCGGGCTTACCACTATTGTCGTGGGTGGCGGAGTTGCAGCAAACAGCGGACTGCGAAAACACTTACAAACAGCAGCCGCAAAACACAACTTGCGAGTATTGTTTCCGCCATTAAAATATTGTACAGACAACGCAGCAATGATCGGCTGTGCGGCGGCAGAACACTTGCAGCGAGGACACACATCGCCGCTAACTTTAGGAGCAAATTCAAGAATGGCCCTCAGCGATATTATGGAACTGTACAAGAGTTATTAGTCATTAAGCTGTCGGACATTTAAATTGTAGATTCAGGGCGGGCGGGACGCCCACCCCACTCATTGTTTGATTTTTTTGACAGACAATTTAAAGGCCGCAACAGCTTAGTCATTAGTTAACAGTCAACAGTCAACAGTCAACAGTCAACCCAACGATGAAAATCCGCGACGCAGAAGAAAGCGATTTGCCAGCAATTGTCGAAATATACAACGCAGCAATACCAGGTAGAATGGCCACAGCAGATTTAAAACCAGTCTCAGTCGAAAGCCGCCTCCCGTGGTACAGAGAACACTCTCCCAATTCCTGGCCGATTTGGGTAATGGAATCAGAACAAAATATTGTTGGCTGGCTGAGTTTTCAGATTTTCTACGGACGCGCTGCCTATCAGCATACTGCAGAAGTTAGCATCTACGTCGCACCCGATCGCCAACGCTGCGGAATCGGACAAAATTTATTGCAATCGGCAATTGTGCGGAGTCCAGAATTGAAGCTTAAAACTCTCATAGGAATAATTTTTGCTCACAATCAGCCGAGTGTAAGATTGTTTGAGAAATTTGGCTTTCAGCGGTGGGGATATCTGCCACAAGTTGCCGAACTTGATGGCGTTGAAAGAGATGTCGTAATTCTGGGTTTGCGTTGTCTGTAGGGACTGAGATGTTGCAGCATTCTCAAGAACAGGCAAGATGCCTGTTCCACAAGAAGAAAATTCATCTCTTGTGGAACAGGCATCTTGCCTGTTCATAAAAGGATTATTGAGAATGCTGCAACATCTCAGTAGAAACTGATACCAAATCCGGTGCCACCGGAATTGATGCGATGTTTGCTCAATCTGCTAAAATTGTAATTTCTTCCAAAGATGCGATCGCCACATCAGCATTTTCCAAATGGCGAACCTCCGCCTTTCCCCAACAAATCCCGATACAGCCAGCCGCGCCCGCATTTTTACCCATCTGAATATCGCCCGCTGAATCTCCCACCATCAAAGTTGCTGCGGGATTGACTCCGAGTTTCTCACAAGCTTGCAAAAACAATTTCGGGTCTGGTTTATGAAGGGTTGAGTCAACTCCCATTTCTAACTGAATCCACTCGGCTAATGCGTGGTGTTTCACAAATTTCTGCACCGATTCTGTTGTAGCCGCCGAAAGAATGCCCAGTTTTAAACCCGCTTCCGAAAGATATTTCAGCACTTCCAAACTGCCGACAAATAAAGGAGAAACAGCACTATTTTTAAACATTTCGTCAGCTTCGTCAAAAGCGCGGCGCGCCATAGTTAAAGATTCCAGCCATCCCCTGCCGGTTTCGGCGATGTATCCCGCCGCCACAATCTCATTTTCCCTGCGACTACCGACTGCTAGCAAGCCTGTGGGGTCGATGCTGCCACCTTCGACGATGCCGAAAGCCATTTGTAAAGGCTCTCCAACGCCCGGAATTTGAGCGTCTGCGAGGCGCGATCGCTTAATTCCCAACAATCTCAAAAATTCTTGAGAATCCTCTAGAGTGCCGTCTTTGTCAAAGATTACGGCTTGGATATTCGAGAAGGTAATGCCCCGACATTTAATAGTTACCAAGAATCTGAACTCCGTAATTTTTATATTTTTTTCTATCTTCCCATATTGCGCTATTTTTGGCAATTTTTTATTGTCTGTAATCAGGTTTTGTTCCTATAAAATCACGGTCCAACATTAGACATCTCCAATAATCATTGTGGAACAGGCCGGAAAGCCTGTTCAAAACAGGCTTTTATGGAGCTAACTATTGTTGTGTTCCTACAAAATTAGGACACAACATTGTTGTGTCCCTACAATCAATAAATTAAAATCGTCCTACTAAATTAGCCACCATTAATCCTAGTACAACCGGCTCGATCGGCTTAACCATATGCCTTTGAAAACCAGCTTCGATAGCCATTTCGCGTTCTTTATTCCCCGCATAGGCAGTCAGCGCCGCGGCGGGGATTTCTCCTCCGGCTTCCGCAGCAAGAGCTCGCACTTCTCGAATTAAGAAAAACCCATCTTCCTCTGGCATTCCCAGATCGGAGATGAGCACATCATATCTGCCGGGATTTTCAGTCAAAGCAGCGATCGCACTTCTGGCAGATGCAACTGCCAAAACCTCCGCCCCATAGCCTTCAAGCACAAATTGTAAGAAATCGCGCGTATCGATCTGATCGTCTACGGCTAAGATGTGCAAGCCTTCGAGAGAGGGGACGCGATCGCTAGAGGCGTTTAAAGGCCCTGCCAAAGCAGTTGACTTTAAATCGATCGCCGATGTCAACTCTTGAGGCAGCGATCGCAACGGCAATCTCACAGTCATTGTAGTTCCTTGTCCCTCACCCGGACTTTCGGCTTGCACCGTTCCCCCGTGCAATTCAACCAGGTGACGCACGATAGATAAACCCAATCCCAGCCCTTGATTTGCCTTAACGCTGCTGGAATCGCCTTGATGGAAACGATCGAAAATATACGGCAAAAATTGTGCCTCAATGCCTTTTCCCGTATCGCTGACTCGAAGTTGAGCATGATTATCGATCGCCGATAGCAGGATTTCCACTCGTCCCCCCGCCGGAGTAAACTTAATCGCATTAGACAGAAGATTCCACACAACTTGCTGCAAGCGATTGATATCCCCTAAAACACTCGTAGAAATCAACTCCGAAACAATTTGAATGTTTTTTGCCTCGGCTGATAATTGCACCCCCTCCACCGCAGCTTGCACCACTAACCGCAGATCGATCGGACAAATGCACAGTTGAAGCTTGCCGCTGGTAATCCGGGAAATATCCAGGATATCTTCGATTAACTGAGATTGCGCCCTCGCGCTGCGATCGATCACCTCTAAAGCCTTAGTAACTGCTACTCCCTTCAGTTTCCCGGAACGCAGAATTTGTGACCAGCCCAGGATCGGAGTCAAAGGATTGCGTAATTCGTGGGAGAGATTCGCCAGAAATTCATCTTTAGCACGGTTGGCCGTTTCTGCTTGTTGGCGGGCCAACTGTTCGTGCTCAAATAACTGCGATCGTACTTTCTCAAACTGCTTGCGCTCCGTGATATCCTCGATCGACAACAGAATCATTAAAGCTTGGTCTTCTCGTTGAAGTTTACAAGCATTCAGCAGCATAGTTTTCTGCCCGATCTTCTCAAACAGGTGAGTCAACTCAAAGTTTTCAAGCTGAACATCACTAACTAGAATATCTTCCAATATCCATCGCAATTGAGGGATATTCCACTGCCCGTTTCCTAGCTCAAACAGCGAAGATTGCGCTGTTTCTGAGGATGAAATCTGAAACGTTTCATAGAACGCTCGATTTGCTTTATTCACTCGGAAATTAGCATCTAGCGCGACTAAAGGCGTTTGCACAGTTTCCACAATGGTTTCAGCATAATTTCGGGCCTCCTCCAAGGTTCTGGCACTGCGTTTAAGAGCATCAATATCGAGCAAAACCATCACCACACCGTCAATCTGGTTTTCCGTTGTCCGGTAAGGACGAATGCGGAGGTTGTACCAATATCCCGATAAAGTTTGAATTTCTTGTTCTTTCGTCTGGAGAGTATCAATCACCTCCAAAATCATCTGTTCCAAGCCAGGAACGTTCAGAGTTGAGCGGATGTCGCTAAAAGGTCGTCCAACATCTGTGGGAATCACACTAAAAATTTGCTGTGCCGTTGGGGTAAAGCGTCGAATCTGTAAATCGTTGGTCAACATTAAGATAGGGATATTGATACTGGAAAGCAAATTTATCAGATCGTTATTTACCAGGCTTTGTTCAATATTGCGGCTGCGAAGTTCCTCGTTAGTGGTAGTGAGTTCCTCGTTAGTGGCTTGAATCTCTTCTTTGGCAGTTTCTAACTCTTCGTTGGTGCTTTGCAACTCCTCGTTGCTCGATAGGATTTCTTCGTTGGCAATTTTGATGTCTTGGTTGAGATTTTCGTGTTCCTGGATCACCGCTTGCAGTTGCGTTTGAACCGCAGTTTTGTCTTGGTAAGCGGTTGCAAGTGCCTGCCTCAGCAGATCAATTTCGCGCACTAAATCAGCTTGCTCGAAGCTTTCAGAAGGGAGGGGTGTGAGTTTAAGCATTGGGGGTGAAGCCTGTTCCAATAGCACCAAAAAGTAGCGTCCTTCAACCGCCTGTGGCTGGAACGGAATCACTTCAAAATTGACGATACTCGATCGTCCGGCCGATTCAACAACCGATACCCCTTCTTTCCTAACGGTCACGTTCTGCGTTTGTGCCTGATAAATAGCGGTGCGAAGCTCAAGCAGCAAGCCTTCCCTTGCCATTGTCAGCAAGTTTAAGTCGGGCGTTCCGAAGGCCAATCTGAAGTAAGGATTGATGTCTCCCCGCACTTGCAGGATGTTCATGAGATCGTTGACAACCACACCTGCTAGGGCATAGCGATTCAAAATCAGTTGGTCTGTTTCTCGCTGTAAATCAAAGCTATTTGTCAAATTTTCCTTCACTTCCTGCCGTTCACGTGCTTTAGCTACGGGATAGGAACTCGGCGTAAACGAAAAAGTCGGACGAGTCGCCGTCAAGTTTTTGGCATAAATTTTAGAGTTTTTATCCACTGAAGTAAACAAGTATGAGAATTTTCCGGTACTCTCAGAAGTGCCTAACAACAGAAAGCCATTTGGGTTAAGACTGTAATGAAAAATGGGCATCAATTTTTTTTGCAATGACTCTCCCAAGTAGATCAGCACATTGCGACAGCTAACTAAATCGAGATTGGAAAAAGGCGGGTCGCTGCCTAAGTCTTGTCGGGCAAATACACACAGTTCGCGGACTGCCTTGCTGATTCTATAGCTACCTTCTTCTTGGGCAATAAAGTAGCCAGTACGTCGTTCTGGTGAAACATCTACCATCTGGTTTTCTGAGTAGACGCCAGACCTCGCTTTGCCAATTGCCTGTTCGCCAATGTCCGTGGCAAAAATCTGGATCGGTGGCTGGATGGCTCGATCGCCCAAAAACTCTAACAAGCAAATCGCGATCGAATAAACTTCTTCACCTGTGGAACATCCCGCCACCCAAATCCGAATCGGAGTTTCGGCCGATTTATTTTGGGTAATCGTGGGGAAAACCAGTTCTTTTAACTTTTCAAAGGCTTCGGGGTCACGGAAGAAACTGGTAACGTGGATCAGGATTTCTTCATACAGGGCTGTGACTTCAGCCGAATTGTGTCGAAGATGTTGGGCGTAATCATCCAAGCTTTCCAGCTTGTACAACACCATCCGTCGCTGGATGCGTCGAGCGATCGTCGTGGGTTTGTAGTGGCTAAAATCAACCCCTGTGGTCGATTTCAGCAGCGCAAAAATAGTTGCCAGGGCATCTCCCTGTTCGGGCGATTCCTCAACTTTTGTCATGGCAAGCGGGCCAGTGAGAAGGGGATTGTGACTGTAGTTTGCCAGTTCCTCGGCAATTTTTTCCGGTGGCAGAACGAAATCGACATTTCCTGTGGCAACAGCGGTAATCGGCATACTGTCGAATTTTGCCGTGTCTTGACATTGAGCAAACGTCATGCCTCCGGCTGCTTTGATGGCGTTGAGCCCGAGTGAACCGTCTCCGTCTCCCCCGGATAAAACTACGGCGATTGCTTTGTGCCCGCGATCGATCGCCAATGAGGTAAAAAACGCATCTCCCGGCAGATATTTGCCGTAAATCTTCTCGCGCGGTGATAGTTGCAGCACGCCTTTAGATAGCACCATCTTGGTATTGGGCGGAATAACGTAGACTTGATTGGGTTCTACAGCTACGCCGTCTTCTACCTCATTCACAGGCATTTGCGTCGTTCTCGCGAGAATCTCGCTCAGCAGACTTTTGTGATCGGGGGCTAAATGCTGAATCAGCACAAACGCCATACCCGTATCGCTCGGTAAATGGCTCAGTAACTGCGTGAATGCTTCCAACCCTCCTGCTGAGGCAGCAATCCCAACAATGGGAAAGGGGGCATCGGTTTCGGTTAATTGTTCTCTATCGAGGGCGGCTGGTGCGATCGATTCGGGTGTATTTTCTGGAGATAATTGAGGAGAAGTCATAATGTGAAGTCCTCGACTTCAGTTATTTAAGAGCCAACATATTTGGTAAGTGTGTGGCTAAGTAATTCGGACTATTTGTATCAGAGCCTACTTAAGTTAGCGGCATTATGAAACTCCCTTAAGGATGAGCTACACTGTGGGAGCCATGAGCTGAGGGCTATCGAACAATCCTATATGCTGTTAGGGCGATCGCAACAATATGCTGGCAATAACCAAGTAATATATCAGCTTTTGTACTTACAGCGGTTCTCAAAAAAGTCAGCTATAAAGGCCTTACCAGTTGCAGTTTGTTTTGGAGTACGGGAGGGGGAGCGCAGACGGGCTGCAGTTGCGGGTATTCGATTTCTTTGTTCAGGGAAAAAGTAACTTCGACACGATCGAGCAAGTCAATTTTAAACTCGCGAGCGCACATCGGGCAAAAAGACATTTCTGATGTGTCTGCCAAATCCTTAAATTCTTCTGTAAGGATTAATTCTCAATCTCTGCAAAATGTGGGAACCGGTTAACCAGTTTTCGATTTGGTCGATCGTTCCTTTGCTACAATTGGGACGTTTTTTTAGCTGTTCTAATTTTTCTTTTAATAGTTCGATGTTCATAATCAACTTGCCTTTGAGCGTCAGGGCAAGAAATTTTTGACACTCTCCTGGCTAAAGCCGAGGAGATTCTTGATTCGCAGAATCGACTTGCCGATGCAGAATTACTTCAACATCGGTAGCGGTCAATTCTCCACAAGCGTTCGGATCTAAGATCCAAGTTCCGACGTGCCCCGCCGTACTCAATCCCCGACTCAGGATATTTTTAGCTGCGTTCCAGTCACGATCTAATACGCATCCACACCGACAAGCGTGGGTTCGCGTTGAGAGACTTTTCTTAACAATTGTTCCGCAACTAGAGCATTCTTGACTTGTTCCGTTAGCTGGCACAGCAATCGTAATTCTTCCGAATACTTTGCCAAAATATTCCAACCTAATTCGGAACATATACCAAGAAGCGTCGTTAATCGATTTTGCCAGACAGTGATTCTTCACCATATTTTTAATCCTCAAATCTTCGTAGACTACGCAGTCGTTAGACTGGATGACGCATCTTGCCAACTTCACGGCAAAATCTTTACGCTGTCTACTTATTTTGAGGTGGCGCTTTCCTAGAATCGCTCTAGCTTTTTTTCTGTTTTGCGAACCCTTGACTCGTTTTGAAACTCGTTTTTGGGATTTCTTCAACCTGCGTTCTCCCTTGCGGAGGAAACGCGGGTTATCGACTGCAATGCCATTTGAGTCAGTGTAAAACTCTTTAAGTCCTACATCTAACCCGATGGCGTTACCCGTGATTTCAATCTTTTCAGAACGGTCAACTTGAATGCAAAACTGGACATAATATCCGTCTGCCCGTCTCACCAAACGTACTCGTTTGATTTGACTGCGCTGAGAGAAATGTAAGTCGCGGGTTCCTTTTAATTTAAGTTTGCCGATTCCTTGCTTGTCGGTAAAAGTGATTGATTTCCGGTCGTCTGCCAGACGCCAGCCCGTAGTTTTGTACTCTACCGAGCGGTTGTGTTTCTGGAATTGCGGAAACCCTTTTTTCCTGGGACCTTCTTTTTACAGTTGTCGTAGAATCGGGAGATTGCCGACCACGCTCTTTCTGAACTCGATTGTCTGGCCATGCTGTTCAATTCGTCGCAAAACGGGAATTCCTTAGCTAAAACAGCGCTATACTTGTTCAATGCGTATTTATCAACTTTTTCGTTGTCCATCCAAAACCGCAGTGCTTTGTTTCGGATGAACTGCACTGTTCTAATCGCTTCATCTACAGCGTCAAATTGCTGTTTTTTCCCGTATGCCTTGAACTCAAAAACTAACATGACTTCGACCTCATCACGATAGTCTTATGCTACCAGAGTCGGCTTAATATCCCTCTAGTTGTTCACAAAGATTTACATGGTTTTACTTGACAGCGCCATCCTGAGAGCTCAGAAAATAGACTGGGAGGCTAAAGCCTCCTTGTCCCTTTCATCCCCGGACTAAAGTCGCGGGGTTTTCAGGGTTTTATTTATAAGAATTTTGTTGTATACTTTGCTCGTCTGGTTGGTTCTGGCGTGAGAATTCTGATGAGTTTGCCCCTGTACGGATGTCTCTGGCCTTTATAAAAGTTAACAAATTAGCACCATAAAGGCCATGCCTATTTAGGCAGATCGATCGCGCTGTCACTTGTTTTAATTCAAAGTGCGATCCGTGCATCGGTCTACAGAAATATCTTAAATCTCGGTAATTAAGAATGGGGAATAGGGAATGGGAAATTCTCAACCAATACGCTTGGGTTAAAACTATTTATTCCTCGGATATCCCCCTAAATCCTCCTGGTTGTTGGGGGACGCAAGAGTAAGTTCTTGTCCCCCCCTTTGTAGGGGCGGTGCCCCCGTGCCCGCCCTAGGCGCCAGGGAGATCGAGCTTAACCCAAGCGTATTGAATTGTGAACCACCCAGCAGCGACTAATGACTAATGACTAATAACTAACTCAAAAAAAAAGAGGGAAAATTCCCTCTTTTAATCACACTAACTGCGATGTTATTCTTCCGTCGCAGGAGGGATTTCTTCCTCTACATCTAATACTGCTTCGGGTGCTGCTTCGGGTGCTGCTTCGGGTGCTACTTCCGGCAGATCCTCTTCCATTGCTGAGGGTACATCTTCGAGTATTTCGTCGGAGAGGTCATCATCAGCATCGATCGAGTCTACAGGAATGTCTATGCCTGCTTTAGCTTGCTTTTGAGCGAGCATTTTCTCGCGGAACTTAGCTGCCATTTCCTCAGCTTTTTCGTATACCAATTCGCGATTTTTAACCATCGCGCCCGGTTCCGGTTCCAACTGCTTGGTGGAGAGAGAAATCCGGCCCCTCTCGGCATCCAAGTCAATGATCATCACTTTCACTTCGTCGTTGACATTGAAGACGCTATGAGGCGTATCGATGTGATCGTGTGAAATTTCCGAGATGTGCAGCAAGCCGCTGACGCCGCCGATGTCGATAAAGGCACCGTAAGGCTTGATACCGCGTACTGTACCGATGACCACTTCCCCGACTTCGAGGCGGTTCATCTTGCGCTCAACTAAGGCGCGACGGTGACTCAACACTAGGCGGTTGCGGTCTTCGTCTACCTCTAAGAATTTTAATGGTAATTCTTCGGCGACTAATTCTTCCTTCGGTTTGCGGGTACTTATATGAGAACCGGGAATAAAGCCTCGCAAGCCTTCTATTCTCACGAGTGCGCCGCCGCGGTTGGTGGCAAATACTTGCGATCGTACTGTGGCATCTTCTGCTTGCAGTTGTCGGACTCTTTCCCACGCCCGCATATACTCGATGCGCCGGATGGACAGGGTTAATTGTCCGTCTTCATTTTCATCGGTTAGAATGAAAAATTCTCTGGTTTCGTTTGATTGCAATACCTCTTCTGGGCTTTCCACTCGATTGATCGACATTTCCTGAATGGGAATGTACGCTGCTGTTTTAGCACCGATATCAATCAGAGCGCCCCTGGGTTCTATACTAAAAACTGTACCCGCTACTACATCGCCCGGGCTAAAGTGATAGTCATATTTATCAAGTAGGGCTGCAAAATCTTCGTGAGTAAAGCCGATGTCTTTGACTGTGGTTTTGAGATTGACCATGCGAATAGTTTCCTAGGATTTCTCTCCTTCATGTTTTTCGTTTGTGCCGGCAGATATTCGAGATTTTGGTGAAAAAGCGATTAACTTTTTTCAAAATCTTTTACTAAAGTCAGTTTTTGCTAACTTTTGCTGGGTGCAACTGCACACCAGCGCTTGCCATTACTGTTACTCCATACTCTGTGTTAAAACGTTTAATCTTAACATTCCGAGTCAAGTAGACTATTTTGACACTCTCAGGTATAAATAAACTGAGATTCTTCGTTCAACGAGCCGACTTGCTGGCGACAGGATTACTCCAGTCTAAGTAGAGGTCGGTTTCTCCAGAAGCGTAAATTTCGGTATGCCCTACCGTATTTAATTAGTCACCGATCTTTAGTTAGGTTTTGTTCAAATGCGAGCTTTCCTAAACTGCAACACCGTTAGGTGTGACTACGCACTCAACTAATCCAGTTAAGTTTTTACGTTGTCTAGTTATACTCTATTTTAGACCGATGACGATCATATCACACCCAGCACTCTTACTGAGAAAAAAGAACACTCGCTCGAATGAGAGTTCCTTGAGTCGCTATTCCTCCGGGCCTTCCTCGCGACACGGTTTTCTATCTCCCAGAATATTTCTCTAAATTAATTTAAGCGAGCTTAGCTGGGAGTAGCGCAGGATGCTGGGCTTTCTCGATCGACTGATTCCGCATCCGGCAAATCTGCCTCAAAATTCGGTCTAGTTTCTGTATCTTCAGCTTGGTTGAGGGGATTCTGAAGGTGATTTAGGGTTTCTACAAAATCTCGGATGCCTCGAAATTGCCGATATACGGAGGCAAAACGGACATAAGCGACTTCGCTGAGCGGCCGCAGGTGCAACAGCACCAGTTCCCCTATTTCTGAGCTGGCGATTTCTCGGAGCGATCGACCTTGGAGTTGGGCCTCGATTTCTTCGGCCAGAGTTTCGAGATGCCCGGAAGACAAACCGGTTTTTTCGCAGGCCCGAATCAATCCCCTGACTAATTTTGACCTGTCAAAAGATTCGCGCTTGCCGTCGCGCTTGATCACCGTAATCGGCACAAATTCTATGCGTTCGTAAGTTGTGAAGCGGTGCTGGCAGCTCAAACACTCGCGCCGCCGACGGATGCTTTGACCTGATTCGGCTGAACGCGATTCTAAAACGCGACTATTGGTGTGTTGGCAGGAGGAACAGCGCATGATTGCTGATTTTAACAGGCATTGCCAGCAAATTGCCATTCATCTAACCGCCTGGGGTCTGATGAATGGCTGGACTAGAAAAATCACTTAGCACACAGCAGTGAAATAGTCCCGCACCAAATTAGATCACTATGATGCGGGTTGACGGCAGTCCGGTTCAAGATATTTTGGACTTGCTGGAGGCGTATAGCTAATTATTTGCCAATCCGGGGAGGTTCCCGAAAGGCGATCGCAAAAAATAGTACGCCTATGGCTAAAGCCAGAATCAAAATGTAAGCAACACTTTCCATGTTAAATTTTCCCTATCTTCCCTTGCCGTATTATTTTATCTTAATTGTTGGTTTTATTATTAACTAAAAAAACCCGGTTTCTTGAAGAAACCGGGTTTTTTTACACCGGGGAAGTTTCCCGGCTAGCCAGAGGCTGGCGAAATCTAGAGAGGTTCTTCTCTTCTGGTGGTCACGTCACCCAGTTTTTGGAACAAGCCCCACTCGACTTGTTCTTCCATGTCAGCCTCAACTCCAGCAAACACGTCGCGGAAGATTGTCCGAGAACCGTGCCAGATATGGCCGAAGAAGAACAGCAAAGCAAAGCAAACGTGTCCGAAAGTGAACCAACCGCGAGTCGAAGTGCGGAACACCCCGTCAGAGTTCAAAGTTTCGCGATCGAATTCAAACACTTCACCCTTTTGAGCAGCGCGAGCAAACTGCTTAACATCTAGAGGATTATTAAAGGTTTGACCGTTAAGTTCGCCGCCGTAGAAGCTGACTGTAACTCCGCTTTGTTCAAAGCTGTATTTTGATTCAGCACGGCGGAAGGGGATGTCAGCGCGAACGACCCCATCTTTGTCCGTCAAAATTACTGGGAAAGTTTCAAAGAAGTTGGGGAGGCGGCGAACCGACAATACCCGACCTTCGCTGTCAGTAAATACTGGATGGCCCAGCCAAGATTTAGCAATACCGTCGCCATTGACCATCGCGCCGGCGCGGAACAAACCGCCTTTAGCAGGAGAGTTGCCCACGTAGTCGTAGAAAGCCAATTTTTCGGGAATTTGTTCGTAAGCTTCTTCGAAGCTTTGGCCCGCGGCCAAGCTAGCTTGAGCTCTGCGGTCGATTTCTTGTTGGAAATAGCCGCTGTCCCACTGATAGCGAGTCGGGCCGAAAAGTTCGATCGGAGTCGCAGCAGAACCGTACCACATCGTACCCGCAACCACAAAGGCTGCGAAGAACACGGCAGCGATACTGCTAGAAAGTACAGTTTCGATATTCCCCATCCGCAGGGCTTTGTAAAGACGTTCCGGCGGCCGCACTGTCAAGTGGAACAAACCGGCAATTACGCCGACTACGCCCGCTGCAATGTGGTGAGCCACGATGCCGCCCGGATTGAAGGGATCGAAGCCTTCAGGGCCCCAAGCAGGTGCCACTGGCTGGACGTGACCGGTCAGCCCGTAGGGGTCGGAAACCCACATTCCCGGGCCAAAAAGTCCCGAAAGGTGAAATGCGCCGAAGCCGAAGCAGAGCAAGCCGGAGAGGAACAGGTGAATGCCAAACATTTTTGGCAAGTCGAGGGCTGGTTCACCGGTGCGAGGGTCTCTGAAAAGTTCTAAGTCCCAAAATACCCAGTGCCAAACTGCTGCTAAGAACAGCAGCCCCGAGAGGACGATGTGAGCGATGGCTACGCCTTCAAAGGACCAGAAGCCCGGATCGACGTTACCTTCGCCGGTGATGCTCCAACCGCCCCAAGAACCCGTAACTCCCAAGCGAGTCATGAAGGGCAACACGAACATCCCTTGACGCCACATCGGGTTCAGAACTGGATCTGTGGGGTCAAAAACTGCTAGTTCATAAAGGGCCATTGAGCCGGCCCAACCTGCCACGAGGGCTGTGTGCATTAAGTGTACAGAAATCAATCGGCCTGGGTCATTTAAGACGACTGTGTGTACGCGATACCAGGGTAGTCCCATTGACTGCGGTTCTCCAAGGTGTAAGTGATGATGTCTATTTTTACGGAAAAATCAGATTCTGAATCCCCAGCAGTTACCTGCAGGGTTTAAAATCTGCCTTTTGCCGACTGCCATCTACCTTCAAAGGTGGAGGCATAAAAATGAAAGTTATTTAAAGAAGTGTATCGAGTGTTAGAACCGATTGCAATATGTTGAGCATTACATTAATTGCGGGTTGCCCATTTCGCAGCGGGCGGCGATCGCCCCGAGGCGTTCGAGGACTTGTTCGGCATCAATCAGTCTGGTGAGGGTGACGTTGCCGATATTTTTGGCGGGATCGGCGGGATCGGGACGGACTGCTGGTTGGACTTCTACCATGAGTACGGCGTCTTCTACGCGGTAGAGCCACATTTTTTCGTTGCGATCGAAAAGACAGAGGTTGAGCTGTTGGATGTCCGGCGGCCGCCTCCAGGCCGCGTGACTCCACTCGCCGCCTACCCCCCAGACGCGCCCAACTTTCCAGCCGTCGGATAAGAAGAAGTATTTCACTTGTGTACGCTGGTTGAGATTTTTTTGTCTAACATAGCGCAAAACTGCAATTGTACGGAATTAAGGGTGCATATAAATATTGTTATTCTATCGACTATTGCCTATAATATGCTATGTAAGGCATAATCGATCCAAATGACATGAAACATTGAGTTTCACTTGGATTTTTACTGTGAGTTTACCTAATTCCCCACTGATGTCAGATGACAGCTTTTAAAAAAACTCACACTGTTACAAGAATTTGGTCCAAACCTCAAGCGTCCTCACGTCCATAATCTCAATGGTTCTACCTACACCAATAGGAAGGAACTTAGGTTTCAGGCAGCTCGTGGAGTTTGGCGATTCGCTTTTGCATTTGACCCCCGCCGACCTGCCATTCTGTTGGTAGCAGGGGACAAATCTGGTAGTAGTGAGAAACGATTTTACAAGCAATTAATCTAAGATAGCAGATAGTAGATTTACCTGCCATTTTAATCAGTTACTGGAGCCAGAAACAGATGACAATTAGCCTGAAGAATATTATGGATAATTTGCCTCCTGAACAACGAGCAATAGTCGAAAAGAGAGCGGTTGAATTAATGGCTGAAGAAATGACATTGCCAGACTTACGTAAAGCCAGGAAATTTACTCAGATTCGCATGGCAGAATTATTAAATATGCGTCAAGAAAATGTCTCGCGACTCGAACGCCGTGCGGATTTGTTGGTATCAACTTTGCAAGGTTATATCGCGGCTATGGGTGGGGAGTTGTCATTTGTCGTAGAATTCAAAGATCGACCCCCCGTAAAAATTACTGGATTAACATCGATGTGTGAAGAAAGCAGCTACACTAATGGAGGGGAAGAGTTTTAATTGAGGAACACCTGTTGTTTGAGTGAGATGCTCGAACCTTTTCGCATCTAGAGACCGAGCAATCAAAAACATCCTATCCGATAACTAAGAAGCATCCGGATTAAACTCTGAAGTCAATTAGACATTTCCTAAAAAGATTTTGTCAGCCTTGCCCTACCCGGACTAAAACCTAATTTTGCCAGATGTCTGTTATTCAATCTCAAATCTCAAATCTCAAATCTCAAATCTAAAATCGAATGACTGCACAAACTCCAGTACAATTCCAAGACAGTTTCGACATCATCGTAGTGGGTGGCGGACACTCCGGCTGCGAATCCGCCCTCGCCACTTCTCGCCTCGGCTGTCGCACCCTTCTCCTCACCCTCAACCTCGACAAAATTGCGTGGCAACCTTGCAATCCTGCTGTCGGCGGCCCGGCTAAAACCCAACTTACTAACGAAGTTGATGCGTTAGGCGGGGAAATTGGCAAAATGGCCGATCGCACTTACTTGCAAAAGCGCGTCCTCAACGCTTCGAGAGGCCCCGCTGTGTGGGCCCTGCGAGCACAAACCGACAAGCGGGAATACGCCACTGTGATGAATAATATTGTTGAAAATCAACCCAATTTGACCGTCCGCGAAGCGATGGTAACAGACTTAGTTTTGGGCAAAAATGAAGAAGTTATCGGAGTCGAAACATACTTCGGCGTCGCTTTTGAATGCAAAGCAGTAATTCTCACCACAGGCACTTTTTTAGGCGGCACGATTTGGGTGGGCAATAAGTCGATGCCCGCCGGACGTGCTGGAGAATTTGCCGCCGTTGGCTTGACGGAAACTCTCAATCGTTTGGGCTTTGAAACTGGCAGGTTGAAAACAGGAACTCCGGCAAGAGTTGACAAGCGGACTCTCGATTACACCAACCTGGAATTGCAGCCGGGAGACGCAGAAGTTCGCTGGTTTAGTTTCGATCCTGAAGTTTGGGTGGAACGGGAACAAATGCCTTGTTATTTGACTCGAACTACGCCCGCTACTCACCAGTTAATTAGAGACAATTTGCACCTTTCTCCAGTCTACGGCGGCTGGGTTGATGCGAAGGGGCCGCGCTATTGTCCGAGTATTGAAGATAAGATTGTGCGGTTTGCGGATAAGGAAAGTCACCAGATTTTTATTGAACCGGAAGGTAGAGATATTCCTGAACTTTATATCCAAGGATTTTCTACTGGTTTACCGGAAAATTTGCAATTGCAAATGCTGCGGACTCTTCCGGGTTTGGAAAAGTGCGAGATGATGCGCCCTGCTTATGCTGTGGAGTACGATTATTTGCCGGCTACTCAGTGTTTTCCGACGCTGATGACTAAGAAGATTGAAGGGCTGTTTTGCGCGGGTCAGGTGAACGGTACGACCGGATATGAGGAGGCTGCTGCACAGGGGATTGTGGCGGGTATTAATGCGGCCAGGTTTGCGAAAAATCAGGAGATGATTGTGTTTCCTCGCGAGCAAAGTTATATCGGCACTTTGATCGATGATTTGTGTACGAAGGATTTGCGGGAACCTTACCGGATGTTGACTTCGCGATCGGAATACCGGCTATTATTGCGATCGGACAATGCTGACCAACGCTTGACGCCGCTGGGACGGGAAATTGGTTTGATTGACGATCGCCGCTGGGAGTTGTTCGATCGCAAACAAGCTAATATTGTGGCAGAGAAGGAACGCTTGTACTCGACGCGGGTGAAAGAGCACGAGGAAGTAGGCAAGGCAATTTTTGCAGACACTCAACAAGCGATTAAAGGTTCAATTACTCTTGCTGATTTGTTGCGCCGTCCTGGTTTTCATTATGTGGATTTGGAACGCTACAATTTAGGCAATTCTACTCTGAAGTTGGCTGAGAAAGATGGTGCAGAAATTGACATCAAATATTCCGGCTACCTGCAAAGACAGCAAAATCAAATCGATGACATTGCCAAACACGAACGCCGACAATTGCCTGCTGATTTGGATTACATGGCAATTACAACTCTCTCCAAAGAATCGCGGGAAAAGTTGGCTAAGGTGAAACCGCTGACGATTGGCCAAGCTGCCAGAATTGGTGGGGTAAATCCGGCTGATGTTAATGCTTTGTTGATTTTTCTGGAAGTGCGAAACCGTCAGCAGCCAGCGGGTGTGGGTAAATAAGCTAAACTAGAGGTGTCTCAAAGCTCCCTTCAATTTTATGAAATAGCAGTATGAAAAAGTGTGACTATTGTGGAACCACTATTTTGTTCGGCGGCTTTCATATTGATGGATATAGATTCTGCACCTTGCTGATTCACGGTATGAATCAACTTTTCGCTTGAGGTTACAAAACTCACCATACTTGGCTGATAAAAATTCCAAAATCTTGAATTTATACCTGCATTCAGCAACGCCACAAAAAAGGAAAACTGGCAGAATGTCAACTATAATTGATAAAATTCTGCCAGTGTATTGTAGATATTGATCGATCCTCGCACCAATTCTGAATTTCGCAAATATTCCGCATAAGAATCAGCGTTCATCGGTAGTTCAAACCTCCCCGAAATCCCCACCCGTGTTGCCACCCTCAAAGCCTTAAAAGAACAGCGAGATGCCTTGCTATACGCTTATATACGCGCTCACTGGTGGTAGTTGGGAATAGAGCGGAATGTGGTATTGGGCGATCGTTTCACAACCGGCTACACAACCATTCCCCAACTTCGATAAGAAAAGTGGGAGACCGGGAGAATTAGGAAAATATTCCTTGATTCTCCTGACTCCTAACTAATGACTACTGACTACTGACTACTGACTAATGTGCCCAGAGAATCACGCCAGCTTCATAAGGACTGCTGAGATTATCGTGCTTCGGCAAAACGCGCAACGACAAACCTTGCAAACCGCTAGAAGTATAAGTAATGTCAGCCGTATAAAGGCTAGCATTGTGAGAATCTTCTCCCAAATACTCCATCACCACCGGCACGCCGCCGACAATATCTCCGTTAGCATCAACCGAACCTTGATAAAGTTCGACTTGCACGTCTGCAGGGGTCAATCCCATGAGATTAATCCGAGATTTAACAGCGATCGATTGATTGACCTTAACTTCCTTATCCTGGGAAATATCAACAGCCTCAATCTTAATATCGTGCCACTTCGCGAGAACGTGCTTCTTCCAGTGAGACAACTCCTTGGCGGGAGCGCAATTATCCGAAGTCATGGTGTGGTAGCGATCGCTCACCGGGAAATAAGCCCGCCGCGCGTAATCTTTCACCATCCGAGCAGTATTGAAAAAAGGACAGTTCAAGCGAATCGAATCCTTCATTTTCTCCGTCCAACCGCGGGGAATGCCATCAGCATCCCGGTTGTAAAACAGCGGTACAACTTCCTTTTCCATCAAGTCGTACAAAGCATTCGCCTCGACCTCATCCTGATACTTAGTATCTTCGTAAAACTCCCCATGTCCGATCGGCCAACCGGTACGAACATAATCAGCCTCATCCCACCATCCGTCGAGGATGCTGAGATTCGGCAAACCATTCATCGAAGCTTTCATCCCCGAAGTACCGGAAGCTTCGCGGGGGCGGCGCGGCGTATTCAGCCACACATCGCAGCCGGACACCATCATCCGAGCGACGTTAATGTCGTAGTTCGGCAAAAACACCATCGAACTCATCGTCTCGTGCTCGCGGATGAAGTGAACGATATCCCGAATCAATTCCTTACCCGGAATATCCATCGGGTGAGCCTTCCCAGCAATCACAAACTGCACCGGGCGGTTTTTGTCCCGCATGATCCGCATAATGCGATCGACATCGCGCAAAAACAGCGTCGCCCGCTTGTAAGTAGCAAAGCGGCGGGCAAACCCGATCGTCAGCACCTTCGGATTGAGAGCCTCCCGCGCGTGTTCGATTTCCGTTTGGGCCGCACCGCGCTCGCGCAAAGTCTTTTGCAGCCACTCCCGCGCGAACACCACCAACTCCGATCGACAGCGTTCGTGATTCCGCCACAGTTCCTCATCAGGAATCGACGACAGCCTGTCCCAGAGACGATCGTCCTTGCGAGTCATTTCCCACTCCGGGCCGAGGTATCGATCGTACAACTCCTGAGTAGACTTCGCCACACAACTGCGAGCGTGCACCCCGTTGGTAATCGAAGTAATCGGCACCTCATCCACGGGCAAACCCGGCCACAAACCCTGAAACATCGGGCGCGACACCACACCGTGCAAAGCGGCCACCCCGTTGACAAAACTCGACATTTTAATTGCCAAAATTGCCATATTCAGAGGTGCGGACAAATCGCCAGTATTCTCCCGGCCCAATCCTAAAAACTCATCTTGCGACAAGCCAAACATCTTGGGATACTGACCTAGATAGTGCATCACCATATCCGGCTCGAACAAGTCAAACCCAGCAGGTACCGGCGTGTGAGTCGTAAACATACTGCTCGAAACGACCACCTGTTCCGCTTCCTCGAAACTCAGGTGATATTCCTCCATCAGCATCCGAATGCGTTCCAAAGCCATGAAAGCCGCGTGACCTTCATTCATGTGGTAAGCCGTAACTGTCAGCCCCAATGCCTTGAGCATTTTCACGCCGCCGATGCCCAGCATGATTTCTTGGTGCATCCGCAGAGTTTTATCACCGCCATACAGTTGGTCGGTAATATCTTGGTCGTAGCGGCTGTTAGGTTCAATATTTGTATCCATCAGGTACAAAGGAACCGTTCCCACTTGTACCCGCCAAATCCGGGCATACACCTTGCGGCCGGGATAGTCCACCTCAATCCGCAATTCCGAACCGTCGGGATTGCGTTCTGGGTGCAGCGGCATATTGTAGAAATCATTGAGCGGATAGCGTTCTTGCTGCCAGCCATCAGCGTTGAGATACTGCGAAAAATAACCTTCTTGGTAGAGCAGCCCGACACCCACTAAGGGCAAGCCCAAATCACTAGCTGATTTGAGGTGGTCGCCTGCGAGCACGCCCAAACCGCCCGAATAGATCGGTAGGGCTTTAACTAAGCCGAATTCCATCGAAAAGTATGCGTAGCATTCTTGCTGCTCGGTGCCGCGCTGTTTGCGGTACCAGGCGCGATTTTTGAGATAATCGTCTAACTGCTGGGCTGCTCGGTTCATTTGGGCAATGAAGCCTTCGTCTTCTGCCATTTCTTGCAGCCGCTCTTGAGATATGGTTCCGAGCATCAGCACCGGGTTTTGGTTGCTGGAGTCCCACAGGTCTCGATCGAGGCGGCGGAAGAGGTCTTTGGTATCGACGTTCCAGTCCCAGTGCAAGTTGTAGGCAAGCTTGCGTAGGGGTTCGAGAATTGTCGGTAGCGACGGGGAAACGTTAAAAGTGCGAATTGGCTGCATAGACAAAGCCTTTATGTTGGGGTAGCGATATTTTCCTCTGTCTTTAGGCACAAGTCCGTTATTCTGCACACTATTTTAAGTTTTAACAAGCGCGGGCGATCGCGATCGACGATCTGTATCGACTATCTGCAATGACACAGCAGTGCGGTGTCCCTAACCCAGCTAAGCTTTTAACTGCGGTGGCGGGTGCGAGGACTTGATGCCTCGAAGCTGAAAATCCCTCAAGTTTAAACGGAACTTACCCCGCACCCTTTGAAAGTTGCATTTCAAACCTCCATCAGTGGGGCGATCGGACTTGAGCCAGGACCCGCTACATGACTAGAATGTCAGTGAAACCTCTAGCAAATCGAAGGCTTTCTGTTGTAAAGAACTCGGTATCGTCAGTTTGTCAAAGCTAACTGAAATACCCCCCAATTTAGGCTGCACCCGGTTTTTAGTAATCGTCGCCAAATTAGTCAGCAAGGTCCGAAAACTTTGAACTGGAAAACACTCAGAATTACGTTTGGTTGAAGCTTTCCGCCTAGCCGGAGTCTGGGATTTATTCGGGACAACGACGCTCAGTAGGTTCCAGAGGCTGTAAGCTGTTCTACATTTAAATTGTCTGTTAAAAACAATTCCCCGTCTTGTGGGGTGGGCCTATGAGCCCGCCCTGAATCTACAATTTAAATGCGCGACAGCTTAACTCAATCTACAGCGGTTCTCAAGCGTGGTGAGGTATGCCCGCTCCAGCCCGCGGAGGCCTAGAGTATGTCATATGAGAGCTCGAAAGGCTATACATTCGAGCGCGTAAAGAAATATTAAAATCACAAAAGTTGATAGTGTGAGTTATAAAATTCACCTATGGATTCAATTACTGTAATTAAATTTCACTACATATTTATTACTACCTGCAGGGGGAAGAACGAATTCAGGAAAATACTATTTATGTGCGATTGCGGGAGGGAAAAATTTGGATTGAGGAGGATTGGACAGAAGATGGAGTGGTGACAGATTTTTTGCAGGCTGGGGTGCCGCGGGAGAATATTGTATTGGCGTTTCATCCGCCGCACTTGCGGCAATATACAGAGTTTGCGATCGCTTAAAAAAGGCGATCGCCCATCTAACTAAGTATGCCTACATAAAAAACATAATACCAGATACCCACTTTCTTAATAAGTCAGGTATCTAAAAAATATCGCGGTTTTTATTCCAACCTTGCTCTCAATTCATCAGCCGATAACTGAGGCAATTGTTCTACAAACAATGTCAATTGCTCGACAGGCATTGCTAGTAAATTGCTAACGGCTGTATGCAGAATATCCCCCAATTCATTTTGGCGAGTTCTCAAAACATTTTCTGCTAATAACCTGACCGCTTGTTGTCTTCCTGCTTCATCGACTGTTAGCATGGATATTGCCAGCAACAGCACCGTAAATTCTGCAGCGGGTAACTTTGATATTGGAGATAAGAAAGCAGTCATTTTTGAGTTGATTTCTCCAAATCTTACTTGCAGAAAATTTTCTAAAATTAAGCGCTGTTGTGCTTGTCTTCCTTGTTCAATTCCTTGTTCAATTCCTTGTTGTTGTGCGGCTTCTAACTGTTCTCTAAAAAGTGATGGGATCGCCATAATTAACTCCCGCTCTTCTGGCTGTAACTCTTGTTCGGTATCGGTTACTAAGTTAGACTGTAACTGATACAACAATTCTAGCGCGATAATCCGTAACGGATCGTCGGTTGCTAAAGAGCTCAACTCGCCGATCGCCCTTTGCTGCACTTTCCCTTTCCCTAAAATCCTCAACCACATGGTTTCGGGAGTTTCGGGCAATTGGTGAATCACCGCAATTGCCGATTTCAGATGCCTGGGCAAAAAATAAATGCCCTCCATCCAATTCTCAGGCTTGGGTATCGCGCCAAAACCCTCCAGCATTGCTTTCGATGCTGTAGGTGTCAAAATCCACAGTGTCGGAAAATTAGCATCATCATAGCGAGTATTTTCTCTTCTGGCTTGCCGCTCCAATTCACCTCGCAAATCCCATAACTTACTCATACAGCTAATGACTTCGCCGACAGTCACTGGATTGCGAAACGGTTCAAAAATTGCCGCCGTCTCAGCCATTTTTCCCAACAACCCTAAAGTTGCTGAGTATTCAGGAATTACAGTCATTGGAATGAAATAAACATCGATTTCTCTGACTTCGGCAGTAACATCATACCCGATATTCACCGTCCCGATGGGAGACAGCAGTTCTGTTAACAAGTCTTTGGCAAAGCGATCGTGAATAAATCGCGTCATAAAAATTGCTTGTCATATTTTATGATTGAATTTTATCAGGTTATCGTCGGATATTTAAGATATTTTATCTAACAACCAGCAGACAAACATAAAAAATAAAACACTCAGATACCCGGCTTTTTTAAGAAGTCGGGTATCTAACAGATATCGCATTTGACGTTCATTTAGAATGCAAGCTGCAATCAATATCCAATTTGCAAAGTCACAGATGCTTCAATCTGCTGTTCCCCTCCCACCACAGGTGTTGCAGCATCAGCAGCAGCAGCGCGAGCACCAGCCAATTGCCGGTACATAGGAGGCGGCGCGATCGCACCGTTGACTTGAATGCCCAGAATGTCTCCCCGCTTGAGGTTGAGGGCGCTCAAGACTGCATCCGCTTGCGATTGAGCATCTTGAGTTGCTTTGCGGAGTGCTTGTTTTCGAGCTTGTTCGATCGCACTGTCGGCGGCTACAAAACTCACGCCTTGAATTCGCGTTGCTCCCGCTTGCACTGCATCGTCGAGCAAAGTGCCAGCAGATTCAGTATTAAGGCGAAAACTGACGGTATTCGTAGCAATATACCCTGTTAGGCGCTGCTGGTTGTTTTCGTAGCTGTAAGTCGGGTTCAGGGTGATGCCGGTCGTTTCGAGTTTTTCCACTTGGCGCGATCGCAGCAATGCTACCACAGCGGACGATCGTCTCGCCGCTTCCTGCTGCACCTCGGCCGCCGTTTTCCCCTGCACCTCAACCCCCAAAGCAACTTGAGTTTGGGTTGTCGGAATTGCTTCGACGCCCCGCCCAGTGACACTCAGCGTTCTCATCCGCTGTTCTTGAGCTACAGCAGGATCTAATCTCACAAAACTAACGAGAGTTAAGGTTAAACACAACGCTGTTACCAGGCTGCGAAAATTAATGCGATCGCCACGTTGCAAATTTGAATTCATAAACTTGATTATCCTCACATACAACAGATGCTATACTTTACCTTCCCACTGAAATTGCTAAATATCCGGGTTGTTACATTTTTAGCAACTAAAAAAAGTATTAGTCATTAGTCATTAGTCATTATATGCAATGCTTAAAACAAGCTGCCCGCCGACTAAAAAAAGAGACTTACGCGGTTTATTTAGCCAGTACAGACCAGAGAGTACCTTGGTACGCCAGAATTTTAGCAGGTCTTACGGTTGCCTACGCTTTTAGCCCGATCGACTTAATTCCTGACTTCATACCAGTTCTCGGCTACTTGGACGATTTGATAATTGTACCTTTGGGAATTTGGCTGGTACTGAAGATGATTCCGCCACAGGTTTTAGCCGAGTGTCGGGAAAAAGCAGCCGCAGAAATAGAGCGAGGAAAACCGATAAATCGGGCTGCCGCTGTTGTGATTATTGCCATTTGGATGGGCTTGGGAATATTAGCAGCAATGTGGCTCAAACAACTATTTAAACGTTAGAAGGCCGGGCGGTTGAAACCGCGGCTATACAGACAAAACCCGCCGACGCGGGTTAAAGAATAGGTGGTGAAAATTATGTTTTACGCTATTCTCTTAAGTCCGCAGAGGCGGACATCGTTTGTGTAGACGCGGTTTAAACCGCCGTCCGATCTGATATTATATTGTAGGGCGATCGCGCCTTACCTTAAAAAAACTCGCGTTATCCGATACCAAGTATTATTTACCCCTTAAAAAAATAAACTAACATTCTAGCTATGACTCAAACCACTGATTTCCTCAGCCACCTCAACCCATCTCAGCGCCAAGCAGTCGCCCATTATAACGGGCCGCTGTTAGTAGTAGCGGGCGCTGGTTCCGGCAAAACCAGAGCTCTAACTTACCGAGTTGCTAACTTAGTTCGCACCCATCGAGTCGATCCTGAAAATATTCTGGCGGTGACATTTACAAATAAAGCCGCCAGGGAGATGAAAGAAAGAATTGAGAAATTGCTGGCAACTCAGCAAGCTGAAGCGGAATATGGCAAACCTTTGGTAGACTTAGCCCCGGATGTGCAAACCAAATTGCGATCGCAAATTTACCAGAGAATTACCAAACACATTTGGATGGGGACTTTTCACTCTTTGTGCGGTCGCATTCTCCGCTACGATATAGAAAAATACCAAGACGAAAAAGGCCGCCAGTGGAAGAAAAACTTTTCGATTTTTGACGAGTCAGATGCTCAAAGTCTAGTCAAACAAATCGTCACCAAAACACTGAACCTCGACGACAAGAAATTTGACCCGCGCAAAGTCCGCTATGTCATCAGCAACGCTAAAAATCAAGGCTTGTCGCCTCAAGAATACCAAGCAGCAGAACCGGATTATCGAGGTCGCGTGATTGCCGATGTTTACAGTCGCTACCAAGACGCTTTAGCAGCCAACAATGCCCTAGATTTTGACGATTTAATCCTCGTTCCCGTTAAACTTTTGAGCCAAAACGAGCAAGTATTAAGTTACTGGCATCAAAAGTTTTGCCATATTTTAGTTGACGAATACCAAGATACCAACCGCACTCAATACGATTTGATTCGGATGTTGGTGACAAATAACGCCGACCCGAAAAACTTCGATAAATGGCAAAACCGCTCGATTTTTGTCGTGGGCGATGTCGATCAGTCAATTTACAGCTTTCGGATGGCAGATTATACCATATTGCTGGAATTTCAAGAGGATTTTGGCGATGGTTTGTCCGACGAGAAAACTCAGACAATGGTAAAATTAGAGGAAAATTATCGATCGCGCGAAAACATCCTGCAAGTCGCGAACCACTTGATCGAACACAATACCGAACGGATCGAGAAAATTCTGCGCCCGACTCGCGAACCGGGAGCTCCGATTGTTGTCTGGCGCGCCGACAACGAATTAGAAGAAGCGGAATTTGTAGCAGGTCAAATTCATTCCTTGAAGCGCC
Organism: Oscillatoria nigro-viridis PCC 7112; assembly: GCF_000317475.1. Taxonomy (NCBI): domain Bacteria; kingdom Bacillati; phylum Cyanobacteriota; class Cyanophyceae; order Oscillatoriales; family Oscillatoriaceae; genus Phormidium; species Phormidium nigroviride. Next base: position 1,115,074 of record NC_019729.1, on the reverse strand, counting down.
AAAACTCCGAATACGAAAACGGCAGTAACTTTGCGATTCTCTACCGCACAAACGCTCAATCTCGATCCTTTGAAGAAGCGTTAATGCGTTTAGACATTCCTTACAATATTGTCGGCGGCCTCAAGTTTTACGATCGCAAAGAAATCAAAGATATCCTAGCATACCTGCGGGCGCTTGCCAATCCCGACGATAGCGTCAGCCTCAAACGCATCATCAATACTCCCCGGCGCGGCATTGGGGATACCACATTTTCCAAAATTGAAGACGCTGCAACTCAGTTAGGGATTCCGTTGTGGGAAATCCTCAGCGATGAATCTTCTGTCAATACTCTAGCAGGGCGATCGGCAAAAGCTATTATTAAGTTTGCCGAAATGATTGGTCGTTGGCAATCGCAAGTTGAAACCCTGCCGGCTTCGCAAATTGTCCAAGGAATTATCCAAGATTCAGGCTACATTGAAGATTTGAAAAATCAAGGAACCGAGGAAGCAGAAAATCGCATAGAAAACGTCATAGAATTGTACAATGCAGTGCTGCAATTTGAAGAACAAAACGAAGAACCGACGCTGACATCATTTTTAGCAAAAGCATCTTTAGCATCCGATTTAGATGACTTGCAGGAAGAAGATTCCCGCGTGTCGCTGATGACGCTGCACTCCGCAAAAGGGCTAGAATTTCCCGTAGTATTTCTAGTCGGAATGGAACAGGGTTTATTTCCCAATTTCCGCAGTTTGGACGACCCGAAAGCGATTGAAGAAGAACGCCGTTTGTGCTACGTCGGCATCACTCGCGCCCAGGAATTGCTATTTCTCACCCACACTCGCGAACGCCGCCTCTGGGGAGGTTTCCGGGAACACTGCACCCCTTCGCTATTCTTAGGGGAATTGCCGACACATTTGCTGGCTGGAAGTGGGAAGAAAACTAAAGCGGGGAAAACGGCTGCATCTAAAGGAAAAACTAATAATTCAGCAGCCAATTCCGGCACTTCTCAACCGGGAAACAATGTACAATCGGCGGATTGGCAAACAGGCGATCGGGTTTTTCATCATGCTTTTGGAGTTGGAGAAATTACCCACGTTTTAGGGGCGGGCGACAAAACTAATCTGGCAATTAAATTTTCGGGTTTGGGCAGAAAAATCATCGATCCGAGAACAGCTAAGTTGCAGCGAGTGTAATAGAAAAGCAGAAATAAAAACAACATCAGATTTTATGCCTTACAGTCAATTTACAACGATCGGCAAAGTTAAAGAAGCCTTCAATCTCACAGCAGTCGAAGGAATCAGATTTCTGCCGGAAATCGAGCCGATCGCACCCGCGACAGCCTTGCAGACCCTGCTAGAGACAAATTTGCCTTGGGCGATCGCTACTAGCACAGAAAAAGCCCGTTCTGAAGCTATTATCAACCCTGTATTGCTGGAAGTCCGCAATATTCTGAACCAACAAATCAGCGTGTTTTCGGGTGAAGAATTTAATGTCGATCCTGCTGTTGGACTTACAGGAGTTTGCGATTTTCTCATCAGCCGTTCCCCCGAACAATTAGAGATTGAAGCCCCAGCAATTGTGATGGTAGAAGCTAAAAAAGGAGATTTGAAAGTAGGTTTGGGTCAATGTATTGCTGAAATGGTGGCTGCCCAGAGGTTTAATGAAGCGAAAGGGATCTCGATATCAGCCATCTACGGCAGCGTTTCCAGCGGCACAGCTTGGCGGTTTCTCAAGCTGGAAGGGCAAATAGTGACGATCGATCTTACCGATTATCCGCTACCTCCCGTAGATAAAATATTGGGATTTTTAGTCTGGATGGTGCGCCAAAATTAGCATATATCAAATCTGCATTCAAAATTCGCGATCGGAGTCGGCGGTTAAAACCCCTACTAAACAAACTAAGTCCCAGGAGAGGGGGACACAAAAGAAATGATTCAAGGCTATCCCGCAGAGAATGGCCCCTCGATCGATCTTATCTCACATCTTGCACCATTCTCAAGAACAGGCCGGAAAGCCTGTTCATAAAAGACTTATTAACAATGATGCAACATCTCATATCTTATTCGACTACCTGAGATTCCACACGCCTGTATTTACCCGCCAAACGTTCTCGACGCTGGCGGCGGTTATCAGCTTCAAATATGGCGATTAATTCATCCAGGTTTAGAGTCAAAGCGTCAAGCTGTTGGCAGACTTCACGCATCTTTTCAACGTGTCGTTTTCTGGTTTCAGCGTCGGGGATTCTAGGTTGTTGATTCATGGCAAATTCCAATCCATTTTGATTTCTCGGATAGTTGCTTCTGAGGCCTCGACAGCCGCCTCTGTTTGTTCTATCGTTCTATACAGAAAGTTTAACGTATCTGCAGTCGCAGCGGGTTGAGATTCTGCCACCTGCTGCAAAAGCCTGTACAAACGATTGTAAGGGTTTCTCAACCTTTCCTTAACATTATCCAGGGATTCTAGTTCGGGGAGTGTCGCTTCTGTCTCGCCAAACTGCTGCATTAAAATGTATTCTGTGGCGGTTGTTTCGTTGAGGATTTCCACTAGCCGCCGCTGCAATGTGAAAATTGTGTTCAGTATGTCATCAGGTAGCTTTGCCATTGTCCTTAATTTTTAGGATAACAACTTAACACAATATATCAGAATGTTTGCTTCCTCTCATTTTAGTTTTAATCGACTGCGATATCAGTCCAAATTTACCCCCTTTCAATTTGCGTTCCATGCTTCGCCAATAACGCACTTCCATAAGCAGCCGCAGTATGAATTGGCGTTACTGCAGGCACTTTTAAATAACGCTTTCTCATCGCACTCCAAACCGAATTTTTTGCCCCGCCGCCAGCAGTATAAACCTTTGTCAAAGGAGTTGCACCCAATTCTTGCAATAATTGATATCCCCGCGCTTCAATTCGCGCTATGCTTTCTAGCAAACCGTGCAGAAATTCCACTGAATCAGTGGGACGCGGTTCGAGTCGGGGCGGCAAATTCGGGTCATTAATCGGAAAGCGATCGCCCTTTTTTAACAATGGATAATAATCCAGCAAAGTCTCTTGTTCTGGATCGATTTGTGTGCTATAATTCTCCAACTCAACATCAGTAAAAAAGTGTCGCAGCACCGCACCTCCGGTATTAGAAGCACCTCCAACTAACCACAAATCGCCTAATTTGTGACTGTAAATTCCGTATCTAGAATCATCTACGCGGGTATGACTTAACAGTTTGACGGCTAAAGTAGAACCGAGAGAAGTTACTGCTTCCCCTGGTAAATTGACACCGCTTGCTAAAAATGCTGCAATGCTATCGGTTGTGCCAGCACAAATCATACAATCGCGGGGAAAACCGAAGCGATCGCCCACTTGAGCTCTCACTTCCCCCACAGGCGTACCCGGTGCGACAACTCGCGGCAATTCAGGCGTTGCAGCGCCCGCAATTCCCTGTGTCAGCCAATTCGGATAGCACAAAGTATCAACATCGAAACCGAGTTTCAAAGCATTGTGATAGTCGCTAATTCCCAATTTTCCGTGCAGCAGAAATGCCAGCCAGTCAGCTTGATGCAGGAAATAAAGCTTCTCAACCACCGGCAAGATGCCTGTTCCACAAAGACTGACAGGCAAGATGCCTGTTCCACAAAGACTGAATTGTGTTGTGGGGTGGGCTTCTAGCCCGCCCTCCTGCCACCACAGGAGTTTTGCCAGACTGGATGTAGCGCTTAATACTGTGTGGTTATCGGGCGCGATCGCCCGCAACCTGTCTGTCACCGCTGCACCGCGCGCATCATTGTATAAAATGGGTTCGCATACGGGTATACCCTCGGTATTGCACAGCATGACAGTGGAAGATGTGCCGTCAAGGGCGATCGCCCTTACCTGATTGCGGATTGTTGGGGGAATTTGCTCGATCGAGTCCCACAGCGCATTTTGCCACACCGACGGCAATTCCGGCTGTTGTTGCCCGTTGTTGGCAAAAGTATATTCAGTCTCACAATGTATTGTACCCTGGGAGTCTATGACAGTCGATCGCGCGCCCGTGGTGCCGAAATCTATTCCCAAATAAAGATTCATTTGTTACTCCCGCGAATTTTCCTATTTTCACCTAAAAACTTTATTGGCATCAAATACTTATGTTTGATTTTATGTCCGGTCAATTACTATTAATAAAAAACGTTTGTATTGAGGAATGCAAGTCCTTGGATTTATTGCGCTGCTTGTTTTGCGCCTAAATCAGCTTTTATTTCTGCTTAATCTATGAAATATTTTGCCCTACTACCGTGCTTCTACATAGTCCCAGAGCGTAGTTGGTTCGGGAATCGGTAAACCTTCTTCTCGCAATCCTTCTAAGTGAAATTCGATTGCTTCTTTAATTTGCTGCTGTACTTCCGCAAGGGTAGCGCCTGTGGCTGCACATCCGGGCAAATCGGGTGCGTAAGCTGAATAATTATTGGGTGTTTTTTCAATCACAATGGCATAGCGCATTAGTTGATACCCACGGGTGGTCAGAAACCGGGTTCTTTTACGAAAATCTTTCGTTGTCACCCACAAATTAGGTAAAAAACCCGGTTTCTTTGGCTAACTGCTATGACCCAAAATTCGCGACTCTGTTGTTTGATGAGTGAGCCTACCTTACCCTCTTTCAGGTAATTCAATAGATGAGCACAGTTATACGAGTGACGTAGCAGGTAATGAAATGACGAAAAGCCTATAACTTCGTAAAAAAAGGTTCGATAAAAAAGACTTGACAAGGGGCTGAAATCGTTATAGGTTACAGATTACAACTCTCGACGCGAGAGAAGAATCCTTCCCAATCCCATAACCCTGCACCTACCATCAACGTACGCCCAACGAGCACGCCGCCCTGCCACGGCCGGACCGCCCAGACCGCCAACCCCGTCGGGAGGTGGCCATGCTCTGCTCTGAGATTAAAGGTCAGGTACTCTAAGTCCAACCAACTTCCTCCTTTTCGCCAACCGAGGCGATCGCCCAGGTCGTCTTCAACCTCCCAATCTTCTTTACCGCGTACTTCCCACCAGATTTGTTTCTGGACACTAAAGCCGAAACGACCCTGACTGTATTTTACCCACAACTGGTCGATCGTCCGTAAATCATCGCAAGGAAAATTATCAATTGATTCCCGCTCCAAATAACCTTCCTTCTCCCGTCTAGCAGCTTTCAGCATCACCTTCAGCGTTTCCCAATCCGCCTCTTCCCACTCCCCCGCCGCCAATAAATCCCGCAGATCAGTATAGTCAACACCCCGGGCCGATTTAAGGGAGTCTGGTAATGGTTGAGGTAATGGCTGAGGTGATGTGTGACGTGGCGGTGGAGGTATTTGAGGTGATGGTTGAGGTGATTGAGTACCAAGAGCCTGCAAAACTTCAGTAGGAGATTGATAACGTCGCTTACTAGCAGGTAGTATCATTTTATCTAAAATCAGACCCAGTTCCGAACTGACAGATGCTTTTAAGTGTTGTCGCCACACCCACTCCATCTCACTTGTATCGAATAAATCAATCGGTTCAACCTGAGTTAACAGATACAGACAAGTGACACCCAGACTATAAATATCACTAGGATAAATGGCTTTGCCCGCTGCTTGTTCCGGTGCCGTATATCCAGCAGTCCCGATCACCGTTCCCGTTACAGATAAAGCAGTTTGTGTCGCATATTTCGCGGCTCCAAAGTCAACTAAAACCAATTGCCCATCTTGCCGAACAATAATATTTTCTGGCTTGATATCTCGGTGAATTACTTGGCGAGAGTGAATGAACTCGAATACTGGCAGTAAATTATTAAGCAAGTTGCGAATCTGCGTTTCGCTAAAATATCCCTTAGATTCTAGTGCTTCGGCTAAATTTTCACCCTCGATGAATTCTTGGACTAAATACTGCCGTCCATCTTGACTAAAATATGCTAATAAGTCGGGAATCTGAGAATGTTTACCCAACTGTTCTAGGCGTACTGCTTCAAGCTCAAATAACTCAGCAGCTTTCTGGATACTAGAAGCGCCTTGAAGTTGGGGGTAGAATTGTTTAATAACGCAGGGAGGTTTTGAGGGTTTATACTCGTCAACAGCTAGAAAAGTGCGCCCAAATCCCCCTTGTCCAATAATTTTTTTCGCTCCGTAGCGATCGCCCAATAGCAGTTTATTCCCGCATTTTTGACAAAATTTTGTAGAGCCAGAGGGGCTTTGGAATAGGCAATCAGGGTTTAGACACTGGCTCATAAAATATGCTTACAGATTACAGATTAAAGCTCTTGATCCGATGCCAGGGGACATGGTGTTAAATATGAAACAGCAGAGCCGGGTAAGGACATGGCATTACCTTTCATCGTGTCAACTTAACCCGAAAAACCGCTTAACCCGAAAGATCGGCAGGGGTTTAAACCCCTGCCCAACAAGGCATTGCCGTGTCCCTAGTTAAACTTTTGTCCCGCACTCAGGACAAAAGTTATTGGTCGAAACATTTTTAGCGCCGCAACTGGGACAATAAACCAACTCTGCTGATTGCAACTTGCTACGATCGGGCAAACCAACCATTTGAGCGTTGCTCTTACCTGGAACTACCATCGGATAGCAGTTTTCGTCCCTCGTCACCTTGACGTTCATCAGCACCGGGCCGTCGTGAGCGAGCATTTGCCCGATCGCATCTTTGAGTTCCTCCGGTCGCGAAACCTGCATCCCCTTAACCCCGTAAGCTTCAGCCAGCATCACAAAATCCGGCATCCCTACAGTCATATTCGACGACGAATAACGCTCGCCGTAGAACGCCTGCTGCCACTGCCGCACCATGCCTTGCCAGCCGTTATTTACAATCACAATCTTGACATTAATGCCGTATTGTGCTAGCGTTCCCAACTCTTGAATATTCATTTGCACGCTAGCATCGCCAGCAATACAAATCACTTGCTCGTTGGGTAGCGCCATTTTCGCGCCCATAGCAGCCGGCACCCCGTAACCCATCGTGCCCAAACCAGCGCTCGAAATCCAGCGGCGCGGCCCGTTGTTCAAAAATTGAGCCGACCACATTTGATGTTGACCGACATCCGTCGTGTAGTAAGCATCCGGCGCTTGAGTACCCAACTGAGAAATCACCTCTTGCGGAGACAAAATGTCTGGGTAATGAGGCACAACTAACGGATAGTCCTGTTTCCACCGATCGATCCTGTGCAGCCATTCCGCAGTCTGTCCGGCCTTCCCCGAAACTCCAGTCTCCCGGCAGCGGCGCAGCAAATCGATCAAAACTTGGCGGACATCTCCGACAATCGGCACGTCAGGGCCGCGATTTTTGCCGACTTCCGCCGGGTCGATATCGATGTGAATCACCTTAGCGCGCGCGGCAAACTCGTCTAATTTGCCCGTCACCCGATCGTCAAACCTCGCCCCGACAGCAATCAGCAAATCGCACTCGGTAACGGCAAAATTAGCGTAAGCAGTGCCGTGCATCCCCAGCATTTTCACCGACAAAGGATGGTTTTCGTCAAAGGCCCCTTTGCCCATCAGCGTTGTCGTGACCGGCAATTGGAAAAGTTCGGCCAGTTCCTTAATTTCCTCGTGGGCCCCCGCCGCGATCGCCCCGCCGCCCACATACAGCAAAGGACGCTTTGCTTCCTTCAGCAAATAGATTGCTTGATTAATTTGCCGGGGATTTCCCTTCACCGTCGGCCGGTAGCCCGGAATTCTCACTGCTCCAGGTTCCACGGGCAGATAGTCAAATTCTTCTAAACCCACATCCTTGGGTACATCAACCAAAACAGGCCCCGGCCGCCCTGTACTCGCGATGTGGAAAGCTTCTGCCATAATTCGCGCCATATCTCTCGGGTCGCGCACTACATAGGAATGCTTGACAATTGGCAGGGTAATCCCGTAAATATCAGTTTCCTGAAACGCATCAGTGCCGATCGCCGGACGGGCCACCTGACCGGTAATAATTACCATCGGGATCGAATCCATGTGGGCCGTCGCAATCCCCGTCACTAAATTAGTTGCGCCGGGCCCGGAAGTTGCGAAACAAACCCCAACTTGTCCCGTAGCGCGGGCGTACCCGTCGGCCGCGTGAGCGGCACCTTGCTCGTGGCGCACCAAAATGTGTTTGATGGCGCCGGTTTCTTCAGCGCGGTAGAGTTCGTCGTACAGGGGCAGAATTGCGCCGCCGGGATAACCAAAAATATGCTTGACGCCGTGGCGGATCAAGCTGTCAATCAGAGCAAATCCACCAGTTGCACGCTTGATGGTCACTTTAGTTTTTAGTTGCACAGAATTTCCTTCCTTAAACTAATTATGATTTTTAATGAAAGCTTTGATACTACTTTAATCTCAATTAATGAAACTATGAAAATTTAAGCGGTAAGATTTTACAAAAGATTTCGCGATCGCAGAGGGTTCGCCCGATCGAGAAATTGTGGAACAGCAGAGGAAGAAAAGAAACAGAGGAAATCGCGGCTTCTATGCCGGTTTACCGCTATATGACGCTTGTACAGCATTCGTCATGCGGCATTCGACAACAAAAACAATCGTTTCAGCAATTAAGAACGTCCTCACCATCAGGGCGATTGCTATGTTAGAGATCGATCGCGAAAAGACAGTCCTCTTCCCTCTTACCATTGGTGTCAACAATCGCCTAAAACCCTTGATAAATCTTGTTTAGACGCGAGTCTCGAACCCGCTCCCGTTCCCGTTAACAAGGGAAACTAAAGAGAATGCTCCGGTTCCCCCCAACTCTCAGGGGATCTGGACAATCATCGTCAATCGATTTTAGATTTTAGATTTTAGATTTTAGATTTTAGCATTGACTTGCGCGAGATAAATACGTTCGGCTCTTGATCGGATACAGGTTTTTTCTTTCTCCACGGATGAATCCGGGGGCTTGTATCCTCGATGCTTGATTGTCAAACAGTAGCTCGGTACTACATTTGACCTTAAGTTGACGCCAATCCCCTGTTCTTCCTTCTTCCTTCTTATTCCTTCTTCTTTCTTCCTCCTTCCTTCTTTCTTCTTTGCAAAGCTTACAAAACATCCTGCAAGACTTTGCGAGTATTTTTCCAAGCTGCCATGCCCATCACCGAGACCAAAAAGCCCAAACTCAGCAACACGATCCGCAAGCCCTTGTCATCCGAGCCGACAGATTTGCTGACAGCATCCGTCAGGGGGCCAGTAATCGCTAAAGGCAGGCTCAGAGCAATATTAATCGCATTGTTTTCCAATCCAAAGACTTTGCCCCGCATAGATTCAGGAGTTTTTTCTTGAATCAGAGCCTGCATCGGCCCGTTAATTAAGGAAGCACCAAAACCGAACAGAGCGCTCAATCCGAATCCCACCCATAACTGTCGAGTAAAGGCAAACATTGCCAATACAAAACCCATCATCAAGAAACCGATTAAAGGCAGAGGTTTGTGGTGCATTCGATGACCCCAGTGTCCCAAAAAGGCTGCGCCGAAGACCATTCCGACTCCCGCAGCAGCGAGCAAAAAGCCAAATTGAGTTTCTTTGAGACCTATTTTGCCTGAAAGCGCGATCGCCAGCACCTGAAGCGCCGCAAACACGGAATACAAAATGGTCAACTGCACCATCGCGTTGCTGACAAGGTGATTGTGTTTCAAGTAGCGCAAACCTTCTTTGAGATCTTGCCAAGGATGGACGTTTTTGCCGCTGCCGCCGGCACGACTTTCTTTGATCCGCATGGTATAGATCAAACCTGCTGATATCAGGTACAACCCGCCCAGCAAAAACTCTTGAGAATCGGCTCCGAAGCTGTGTTTTACCCAACTAAACAGCGGTTCGCCGATCGTCATCCCGACAATAATCCCGCCCATTGTGGACGAGGCGAACAGCGCATTTGCCGACATCAGTCCCTCTCGCCCCACGGCCAGGGGGATTGCAGCCTGCTCTGCCGGAGCAAAAAATTGCGTTACAGTAGAGATTAAAAACGTCATCGTCAATAAAACCACAAAAGCTTTGGGCAAAAACGGCAAAGCTACAATCAACGCGGCTCGAATCACGTTGCAGGCAATCAGCATTTGCTTTTTACAAAAGCGGTCTACGACGATACCCGCTGCGGAACCAAAGACGATCGCCGGCACGGTGTAGGCAATCATCACCGCTGACAGCATAGAATTTTCCGAATGTTGCCAAGAAACAGGCCAGGGTCGGTAGTCGCCTGTTTTCAGCAGAATAATCAGCAATACGTAAAAAATTTTATCCGCCACTTGGGCCAATAACTGGCCCGTCCACAAGGCGAGGAAGGGGCGATTTCTCAGTAGGGCATCAAGCCCGCTGCGGTCAGGGGGAGGGCTGGCTGGGTGCATAGGAATAGTTTAACTGACCGCCTCTGGCAATTATAGTTTTCAGCAATACGTGCAAATCTGACATAGCAAAGCGGAAACTCGGAAAACTCCTGTCTCCTGGGTTCTTTTTCTGTTTTAGCATCTCGGCGGGGGACGGCTGCTGCAGTCTTCTTAACTCTACCGCGATCTGCCGGAGCCGAGAACCCGCGCCCCCGGAAAATCCGAGAATATTGTTAAAGGTTGGCGTGCATTTCATCGCGAGTACAACATAAGGTAATATATTTGACAAAATACTTGCCGTTGGCAGTGATATTAAAAGATGTCACGCCGATTAAGTAATATAACGAAAGTAGTAGTGTTAGGAGTGAGAAACTTGAAAAAGGTTGAAGCTATTATTCGCCCCTTTAAACTAGACGAAGTGAAAATCGCGCTCGTCAATGCTGGTATTGTGGGGATGACTGTTTCTGAAGTTAGAGGTTTTGGCCGTCAGAAGGGCATGACAGAACGCTATCGCGGTTCTGAGTACACCGTTGAGTTCTTGCAAAAGCTCAAGGTCGAGATTGTTGTGGAAAACGATCAGGTTGACATGGTGGTTGATAAAATTATCGCGGCTTCCCGCACGGGGGAGATTGGCGACGGCAAGATTTTCATCTCTCCTGTAGAACAAATTATTCGGATTCGGACTGGGGAAAAGAACTTGGAGGCAATCTAAGATACTGGGGCATTGGGCATCGGTCATCGGTCATCGGTCATCGGTAATTGGTAATGGAGAAAGCTTCTTCCCTGTTCAGTTCTGATATCTGATTGCCAATTCTCATGCCCCTGTTTTTTGACCTCAGTTTTGGTTGACAATATTCGCCATTTGTGGTATTAGAGCATGGAATGCTCTGCCGCGGTGAGAGTGCGATCGCTTGATATCGGGTGTCATTTCTGCAAAAGTCTGTTGCTGTGCGGGTACGTAGAAAATGGGGTCATATCCGAAACCTCCAGTACCGCGAGGAGTGTGCAGGATTTCGCCGCGGCAAATTCCTTCTACTTGCAAGGCAATTGTACCGTCGGGACGGGCGATCGCGATCGCGCAGACAAATTGTGCTTCCCGGTTTTGTTCGCTTCCCAATTCTTTGAGGAGTCGAGATATCCTGTCAGCATCGGTTTTCCCGTAGCGCGCCGAGTAAATCCCGGGTTGCCCGTCGAGTGCATCTACCATTAAACCAGAATCATCGGCGATCGACCATTTGCCCGTTGCTTTTGCCACTTCAGACGCCTTCAAGCAAGCATTCGCAATAAAAGTTTCGCCTGTTTCCTCGATTTCCAACTCTTCCGGTTTGAGTTGCAATTCCCATCCCAAATCCTGAAGATAAACTTGCATTTCCTTGAGTTTACCCGGATTGCCCGTAGCTACAACTAGCAATTTGCGATTAGTCATTATTTCAATTAAAACTTACCAATTGATATTAACAAAAGATTAAGAAAATGGTTGCAATAAAATTCCCAAAATCTTATCAACATCTTGAATATAGTATTCAATCGGATCGATATAGAGAATAGTTTCCTGTAAAATCAAGAACTTCCAGTTAGTCCCAGTCGTCACAGCACCGTAAATGCGATCGACCTCACTGTCTTGGTTTTGATTGAAACATTGAGCAGCCACCATTGCCGCCGCGCATTGCCCCAACCCGCCAATGATATCTTCCTTTTTTGCCTCAAAAATTGTTATAACCGGAGCACTGATGAACAATTGTTCTGAAGATCCGCTAATAATATAATCGCAAAATCCTTGCAAACCTCTTTCTGGATCGACAGTAAAATCCTTACCGGAAAAAAGAGAAACTCGTTTGTTTAACAATCGCCGGACTTCTGCTAATATCGGCGCGATCAAAAATTCTGAACGAGCTTTTTCTGTCGAAATAAACGTGGCTAGCGGTACATAATCAATCAGGATTGTTGTTAAAAGTTCGGATGGTAAAACTGGTTTTGTCTCGGCAAATAAATTGCGACTTTCATCTAAGGTTAATCCAAAATCTTTTTTGACTCTCGCAAGGCTGAAATCGCTGTATGCCATCTTCTTTTATCCTAAAATTGATCTGATATAGCAATAGTCTTTCCTTGGTAAGTAAGATTTTTACGAATCGCGAAGACGCAAAGGAAAAAAAGTTCACAATTGATGGGAAGATTGCTATGGCAATACGATTTTATTTATGAAGAAGCTTTTTTTTACCGGAGAGGACGCAGAGGACACGGAGAAAGAGAGATTTGATCTCAAGTCATCCGCGTTTATCAGCGTCGATCTGCGGTTCAAAACTCCGATTAATTTTGCGCCCAAGTTTTCGCCCAGTTTAAGTTTTGCATAACTTCTTTCAATGTCGCCGCTTCTGAATACAGCCGCAACACGGGTTCGGTTCCGCTAAACCTAATTAACAGCCAACTTCCGTCGGCTAAACGGAATTTATATCCGTCAACTTTGTTGCAATCTACAACTGCTTTGCCGGCGATTTCTGTTAAGGGTTGATTTTGCAGCAGCGACAGCAAACGCGACCTTTCTTCCATGTTTGCTAGGTGCAGGTCTATTCTGTCATAAGCTGAAGTAAAGCTTGTTTCTTGTTGCAGTCGGCTGTAAATTTCGCTTAAGTCTTCTCCGGATTTGACAACTGCTTCTAACAAGTACAGCGCTGACAGCAAAGCATCTCGTTCGGGAATGTGTGTACCGTAGCCAATTCCTCCCGATTCTTCGCCGCCGACTAAGACTTGGGTGGTTAACATTCGATCGGCTATATACTTGTAACCGATCGGCGTTTCAAATAAGGGCAAGTCGTACAGCTTGGCAATTTTGGGAATTATGTCTGAACCGCTGACTGTTTTGATGACTTCCCCGGTCAAGCCGCGCCGCGAAGCTAAATGTTCGATTAATATGGGAATTAGGATTTGCGAACTGAGAAAGTTGCCGCTAGAGTCAACGGCTGCAATTCGATCGCTATCTCCGTCAAATACAAATCCGATCGACAAACCAGAACTTTTTCGCTGGTGAGTTCGCATTACCCGAAATAACTGCGACAGGTAGCGGGGCAAAGGTTCCGGTGCACCGCCGCCAAACAGCGGATCTCGATCGCTGTTGACTTCATGTACTGTTTCTTCTAAAATTTGAGCTAGTCCTCCTGCTGCGGCACCGTGCATTACATCTACAAATACTGTAATTTTGCCGCTGGCGATCGCTTGTTTAATCGCCTCAATATCTACCGTGTCCCGCAAGGTTTTGCAGTAAGCCGGCCAAGGATTGAAATTCTCCAATTTGCCGGGAGTTGCTGAAAGTACCGCCGGATTTTCGAGTTTTGCTTCTATCTGTTGAGTAACTTCTGGCGAAACTGAACCGCCAAATCCGCCCTTGACTTTTAACCCTAAATATGCACCGGGATTGTGGCTGGCTGTCAGGACGATCGCACCCAAAGCATTTAATTGTTTGGCAGCTAAACTGAAAGCTGGAGTGGGGGCGTAAGATTCGCTCAGCAGCACGTCAAATCCTGCGTTTTGGACGGCAACAGCCGCTGTGAGGGCAAATTCTTCAGCCAGAAATCTGCGGTCGTGACCGACAATTACGGTACCGCTGCTGCCATCGCTGCCGCCGGTTTGTGCGAGAACTTGTGCCGCTAGGGGAGCGACTAACGCTACGCGATCGAATGTAAAATCGTCAGCAATGATACCGCGCCAGCCATCTGTACCGAATTTAATAGGATTCATAAACATCTTGAAAAATCAATACTTTCAGCCATTCTTACTCTAGTTTCTAGACTCTTTCTAGTTGTCTAACGTATTTAATAGGATTCATCAGTCACAAGTCATGAGTCACCCGTCTATTTTATGGGTTTATCAGTCGATCGTCATCTGATTTTAGATTTTAGATTTGAGATTTGAGATTATGGAATTGCTTCCACAGCTTTTACTCTGGCTGTTGACTGTTGACTGTTGGCGGTCCTTAGCCTTGCTTGATAGATTATGTTGGGTTTAGTCCCTCAACCCAACTTACTAATTACTGTTAAGTGCCAACTGCCAACTGCCAACTGTCAACTGTCAACTGTCAACTGTCAACTGACTAAAAGAATGTCGGTTGGTGGCGGATCAAATTCAGGAATTCTTCGCGAGTTTTCTGTTCCTCTTGAAACACGCCCAACATGGCACTCGTAACCGTCCAAGCACCGGGTTTTTGCACGCCCCGCATCGTCATGCACATATGGCTGGCTTCCATGACTACAGCTACTCCCTTCGGTTCCAATATTGTCTGAACTGCTTCGGCAATTTGACGTGTCAAACGTTCCTGCACCTGCAACCGGCGGCTGTACATCTCGGCTATTCTGGCTAATTTGCTCAGTCCCACTACTTTTTGATTGGGAATGTAAGCGATGTGAACTCGGCCCATAAACGGCAGCATATGGTGTTCGCACATACTGAATACGCTGATGTCTCGTACCAGTACCATTTCGTTGTGGCCTTCGTCAAAGATAGCGCCGTTGAGGAGTTCTTCGAGGGATTGACTGTAGCCGCTGGTGAGGAACCGCATTGCTTCTGCTACCCGCTTTGGGGTTTTGAGCAATCCTTCGCGTTCGGGATCTTCTCCTACTCCCAGCAGCATTGTGCGAACGGCCTCCATCATTTCTTCCAGCCCTACTTCTGAAGCTATGGGCACGCTGGATTCTTGACCGTGAGAGGAATTGCGATCGGGTCGAGTTGGGATGCGCGGGGTGTTGTTGTCTGCGGTTTCTGAAAGTTTCATGCTGTCAGTCGAGAGTGAGTTCGAGCCATTGGAATCGGTGGAAGATGCAATTGTCATAAGAAGTTGGTGTGAGGGTGAATCGATTTTGGATTGGGGGATATAGCTAGAGATTCAAAGATTGTTGAATTCGAGAAAAATCCAGCAGTCTCAAATCTCAAGTTCACAAAACTCCTGCGTTGGACATGAGGGTGATTTCTTCAATTACTGCACTTGCTGGCAACTGAACTGCGTGCAGAATTGATTGGGCGACGATTTCTGGGGTTAACATGGCGGTGCGATCGAAGTCGGCGTCCACGGTGTCTGTGTCCCACATGGGAGTATTGACAGAACCCGGACAGATTGCTGTTACGCGAATTCCGCGAGCCCGTTCTTCGGCGGCTAGCGTTTTAGACAAAGCCATGAGACCGAATTTGCTGACGCAGTAGGCTCCCCAGTTGGGGAAGGTTTGGCTGCCGGCGATCGAGGAAACGTTGATGATGATTCCCGATCCGCGATCGCGCATGGAGGGCAAAACTCCTAAAATGCACTGCCAAACGCTAGTCAGATTGAGGTCTAGAACGCTCTGCCACTCGGCTAGCGGCGTTTCCGTTAAGGAGCCGGTGTAGCCCATGCCAGCGCTGTTGACCAGGATATCTATGGGGCCGAATTGAGCTGCGATCGCGCTGATGCTGCTTTGCACTTGCTCAATTTTTGCCAAGTCTAAGGGATAAGCTTCTGCTTTCACTCCGACTTCTCGGGCTGCTGCGGCAACGGCTTCTAAGTTTTCCGACTCTCGGCTAACTAAGGCCAGATTTATGCCCTCGGCGGCGAACGCTAGAGCCGTCGCTTTGCCAATACCGCTGCTGGCTCCGGTAATCAGAGCCTGCTTTGTTGTGGGATGGTTCATTCAGTGTCCTAATACTTTCGCTCGGCAACTCCCTACAGCGTTGCAGCCTTCTGAGGCAAATTAGACAACTGTCTGCTGCGGGCGATCACAGTTAATTATGAGATGAACATTAAGAACTGTTAAGCCGTGTCACCTGAGAAATTATAACACTGCTGACAGATTCGCAGAATAGTGAGTTATCAGTTTATATGAGTTTAAAGTTAAGAATTTTTAACTCATAACTGATAACTCTGAATTGATCGGCTCAAGCCGCAATTTCAGTGAATACACCGATGTGGCGAAACTTTTGATACCGGAGTTCGCGTCGCTGCTGACCCGTAAGCTGGGTTAGTTCGGCTAAGTTTTCTAACAAAGCTTGTTTGAGTATGGACGCAGCTTTGAGGGGATTCGAGTGAGCGCCGCCGATCGGCTCTGGTACTATTTGATCGAGAACGCCGAGGTTTTTCAAATCCCAGGAAGTTATTTTTAGGGCTTCTGCGGCCAAGTTAGCTTTAGCAGAGTCTTTCCAGAGAATGGCCGCGCAAGCTTCCGGCGTGGCGACGGTGTAGACGGAATGTTCCAGCATCAACAGCCGCTCGCCGACACCGATACCCAATGCGCCGCCGGAACCGCCTTCGCCGATGACGGTGCAAATAATGGGAACGTCCAGGCGAAACATTTCTCGGAGGTTACAGGCGATCGCCTCTCCCTGTCCGAGCTGTTCTGCTTCTAAGCCCGCCCAAGCCCCCGGAGTGTCGATAAAGGTGAAAATTGGCATTCCGAAGCGATCGGCGTGTTCCATCAACCGCAGGGCTTTGCGGTAGCCGCCGGGAGCTGCCATGCCGAAGTTGCGGGCGATATTGTCTTTAGTGTCGCGCCCTTTTTGATGGCCGATGATGACTGTGGGACGCCCGTCTATGCGGGCAATTCCGCCGACGAGGGCCGGATCGTCTCCGCCGCGCCGATCGCCGTGAAGCTCGATCCACTCGTCGCTAATTGCCTGAATGTAATCGAGGGTGCTGGGGCGGCGCGGGTGACGGGCGAGTTGCAGGCGCTGCATGGGGGACAAGCTGCTGAAGATTTCTTGTCGCAGTTGGGCGGAACGCGCTTCGAGTTTGCGAATTTCGTCGGTGACATCGACGCTGTTTTCTTCGGCGAGTTCGCGAATCTGGTGAATTCGGGTTTCGAGTTCGGCCAGGGGCTTTTCAAAATCTAAGAGTAACGGTTTACGGTCTGGGTTTGGCACGCGGATAATTTCTATAAGGTTTTGTCAGGTTTTGTCGATCGACTCTTTCCAGATCCTACCCTGTCAGGGGATGGTAAAAAAGACGGGCTAATTGGAAACTTTGAGTTTTAAATTTTGTATGATATCAAATTCTGTCACATCATCATTATCATATAGCGCGAGCTTCCCGATCGCGCTGCACTCCGAAAAATATTATTCCGATGCCAAAGAAAAAGTCAACTGTTAAATGTGAAAATTTAACAGTTGACTTTTAACATCAAAATGACATTAATAAAGGTCGGAAACCGTGTTTGACAGAAATCAGACCGATTTGCTCCATCTTCTCCACAGTAATTTGGTTCCGTCCCCAAGAAAAATTGGTATACAATTTTTCAAATTCCAGCAGCATTGATTCGGCAAAACAGGCAAACAACTGTCTCCCCGGTACATCCATATTGACAATCTTCATAATTTTCCACTCAATATCGAGGGAATGCTCCACAATCCCGCCATTGAGTACGTAAATTCCGGGATGCTGAACCTGAGTTGCCAGATTTTTCGGATAGCCACCGTCAATCAATAAACATGGTTGCTTCAGTGTCTTAGGGTCAATTTCTACTCCCTTTGGCATACTGGCTACCCACACTACAATATCCGCTTGGGGGAGAGCTTCTTCCAAATCCATGATTTTGCCTCGCCCCAATTCCGATTGCAAATCTTGCAATCGTTCTTTGTCGCGGGCAATGAGCAATAATTCTGCTACATTTGTTTTAACATTGAGCCAGCGACACACAGCACTGCCAATATCGCCAGTAGCACCGCAAACCGCTACCGTGGCTTTTGAAAGTTCAATCCCCAATTTAGGGGCTGCTTCTTCTACTTGGCGGCAGAGGATGTAAGCCGTGTGAGTGTTACCAGTGGTGAAGCGTTCAAACTCCAACTTGAGATTGCGAATTTGCTTAATTTGCTGCAAATTGAAAGTCTCAAAAATGATCGAAGAAAAGCCGCCTAAAGCAGTGATGTTAATCCCGTTTTTTTGAGCGTGTGCCATCGCATTAAGGATTTTGCGAGTGGCTGCTTTAATCCGGCGAGTTGCTAGCATTTCTGGCAGAAAACAGGACTCGACATAGCGCCCTTCTATTTTTTGTCCAGTGATGCTTGTTACCGTGATATGATCAACTATTTGGGGCGGTGCGCTGCACCAAAAATCGAGACCTTGATCGCCATATTCTGGATAGCCCAGCTCGTTAGCTACTGATTGGGCGTGTTCTAAGCTGGTTAAGTGACCGATTAGACCAAACATTAAGTTGTCAAATGAAGGAAGATTGAAGATTGAAGATTGAAGATTGAAAATCGAAGAGGGAAGATGGGAAGATTAAAAATTTATATTTTCAAATGAGGTATCCCATTTTTAATTTTTAATTTTTAATTTTTTTCCCATTCCTTATGTCCGAATTAACTAGGCTGCTAAGCCTTGTGCTGACATCCGCATGATATCGCGGTTGTTAAAGCCTATGTTGCCTAGAGCTTCGCCGTAGGCAATCATAAAGTCTTCGATTAAAGCGTCTTTTTCCATTCCTAAAACGCGGGCATCGTCTGCGACAGCGTTTAGCAGCTTCCAGATGATGGGCAGGTTTTGGCGGTTGGCGGCTTCTAGTTCGGCTTTGGATTCCTCAAAGTGAGCTTGCAGCCAGACTTCCCCAAAGTTGAGGTGGCTGTATTCTTCTTTAACGACGCCTTCGGTGATTTTGCGGGCAAAGTCATCGGCGACGGGGATGTAGATGTTGTAAGCTGCGATCGCAAAACACTCGATAATTAGCGATTGAATCAGCAAGCAAGTTACAATCTGACCTTGGGCCGCTGCCGTTTGGAAGTTTCTGTGCAGTTCCGAAAAGAACTCTTTGGCAAATGCCATGTCGGGCGTGACTTTAAGATTCCGGCCACAAGCTTGGAAGCCTTTCATGTGGCGGTTCTCCATCTTGGACAAGCCAACTAACTCTGCTTTTTTGTCAGCCAACAGTTCGGCCAGTGTCAGGTAATTATCGTGAGCTTCTTGTTCGCCTTCAATCACAATGGCGTTGATGCGGCTGTAAGCATCTTTGTAAGTTTCGGTTTGAAAGTCAATTGTTGGGCTGGCCTCAAGCTGGGGCATAGATATGTAGTCTCCTCATATAAGCTTGTGGGATGTTGGAAAACCCCTTTAAAATTGGGGGTCAGTGACAGTACACTTTACCTATTTTGAACGCACCCCATCTAAATCACAGATTATAGCTGAGGATGCTTTCGACAAAGAACTTTTCTTTGACGTTCCGGGAAAAACTGGCGTCCTCAGCGCGTTTGCCGGACTTTTGCCGTCGAACACTCCAGAAAGACTATCGCTAGAATGCTATCTATTTACTAATTACTTGAATTAGTCGTTAGTCGATCTTTTGCCCGGAAATAGATGATAGAAATACGGTCTATGTCTCCCCCTTTAAGGGTTTTATAGTACCAACTCTATCTATAACATTATATCCCCAATCACAACTTCCTCCCTAGGTACTCCTTCTTTCCCTCTACGACTATTATGTTGTTGTATGGGAATCTGGGAGGCGATCGGGTTGGAGAACCTCACAGGCTTATTATTTTAGGTTAATTCACAAATTTATGGGTAAATCATTTGACAGGTCTCAAGCGCTGGAACTGCTGAGTTTTATTTTGTTGCTGGCGGGTGCTGCGCTGGTGCTGCTGCCGCTGGCTGCTGTATTTTTGGTTTCTCTATCACCATCTGGTGTCGGTGTCAATGCCACAGAGCTGACTTTTGCGAACTATCAGGAGGCTTGGCGGCGGGGCAATTTTTTGTTGGCATTTGTTAATTCTACTCTAGTGGCGATCGCAGTAACTGCTTTTCAGGTTGTAACTTCTGCTTTGGCCGGTTACGCCTTGGCCAGGCTGAAGTTTCGGGGGCGACAGGCGATTGTGTTGGGTGTTTTGGCGACGCTGGTAATTCCGTTTCAGCTTTTGGTGGTTCCGATTTTCTTGGTTTTGAAGTGGGGCCACCTGCTGAATACCTACGGGGCGCTGATTTTGCCGACGGCGGCTAACGGTTTTGGGATATTTCTGCTGCGCCAGTATTTTATGACTGTTCCGGTGGAGTTGGAGGAGGCGGCAATGCTGGATGGGGCTAACCGCTGGCAGGTTTTGTGGCAGGTGATGTTTCCTTTGGCCCGCCCTGCTTTGGTGACGCTGTTTTTGTTTACCTTTATCGGGGAGTGGAACGATTTGTTTAAGCCGCTGGTGTTTACGACGCGGCCGGAGTTGCGGACTGTGCAGTTGGTTTTGGCTGAGTTTCAGGAACAGTTTACTAGCAGTTGGCAGTTGTTGATGGCGGCGGTGGTAATTGGAACAGTGCCGGTGGTGTTGCTGTTTTTGGCCGGTCAGCGGCAGTTTATTCGGGGGATTGCGGCGACGGGGATTAAGAATTGAGTTGGAAATGCTTCACAATTAAGTTTGTAGTAATTTGTGACACCATTCTCAAGAACAGGCTTTCCGGGCTGTTCCACAAATACTAAATATTCTTGTGGAACAGCCCGGAAAGCCTGTTGCTGACATGGGTAAAAAATGTGAATTCGTAGTCACTCGGCGATTGAAATCGCTACGGAATGAGAATTAAATAACTTACACTCTTGAAAGTGGGGTGTGCCGATTCCGCCCGCCCAGAAAGGACGGGCGGAATCGGCCCATCCCACAACAGTCATGAAAAGTGGATTTTATTGAATTCTCATCCCTACTATACAAACGAAGTCCACTTTCAGCGGACTAACAGATCAAGGGGATATCAAAGCGGTAGTATGTGAATCTATGCAAAAACTCGGTTTATTTTTATTTGTCCTATCTTTTCTACCGTGGTTGGCAGTCTTATTTGTTGTGCCATTCCTGCCGCTGGACATTACCCAAAAAACTACTTTATCTGTCGTTCTGGCTGTTGGGGCGGAAGTTTGTTTTTGGATTAGCGTAGTGCTGTTGGGGAAAGAAGTAGTTACCAAATATCGGCGTTATTTGCATCCCCGATATCTTTGGAAAAAACTTAGAAATTTTAACCGCAGATGAACAGGGTTCGACGCCGATAATGAGCCTGGAGGTTAGTGTTGATATGCGGTCAAGGTTGAGCTATTCGCTGAAAATTTGCAAGCGAATAGAGCGTTCTCCGTCTCCGAAATCCACTTCAATCTTTTCTCCCGAAAGAGTGTCCAAGCATCCCAAAAGCAACCGCAAATTGGGTGTGCTTGCTCCTGTATCCACATACAATCTATCTGCCAAACTGCCTAAACGCTTCCAAATTGTGTAGAGTTTGACTACTGTTTGTTCTAGCTGTGCGGCTTGTTTTACAACGTCGGCGGTGGTTCCCAAACAGCCTACTCGCAAAGATTCTTCTAAGGCCATTTCCATGTCTAAATGAGACTGATTGAGAGCTTGCACTTGGGCGGCGGCGTCGAGATATTTTGATAAGTTCTTGGCGTCGGATGTTAGCTGTTTGACAGTATCTACGTCGGGATTTTCTGCTACTTCTTTTTGAATTTCGCTTTGGTGAGATGGGGAGAGTTTCTCCATTTCTTTGACTAAAGGAGCGAGGTAGCGGGAAGGTAGAGAACCGGTAGATGCTTTTTCTTTGACTTCTTCTGGCAGTAAATCTGAGTTCATTGCCATCCATTCGTCGGAGAGTTGTTTGACTTCGCGGCGGGTGATGCGATCGCCACTTGCTGCGGCATCTGTTACCATTTGCTGCACTTCGGGTGATGCTTTGGCGGTTTCTACAAAGGCTCTTTTGCTGAAGTTTCTAATGGAATTTGGATCTAAATCTCCTTGCTGGATCAGAGTGTCGGCACTATTAGCTAATTCTATCAAAGAATAGGCTTGACTTTTGCCAATTTCTCTTTCTTTGAGCCAGTTCAAAAACCCTGTGCCGCGTCCTTCGCCGCCTTTTTTTTCTCTGTCTCTAACTGTTCGGAGAATGCGTCCCCGCCAAATGTCGGTTTGCAAGTCGAAGCGATCGCACACTTTCCAAGCATTGTCAACCTGATTTTCAAAATCAAAGTCTGGTAGTTGTTCGTCTTCGGGGTCTGGCAATTGGAAATTGATATCGGTAAAGCCGTTGAGGGCTTCTGCAAGTTCTGCGGGATTTAGGGGGACTTCAGCCATTAGGAAAAATTTGTGTAGTGCAACAGCCGGTTTAATTGGGAACTTGCACGGGTTGACAGTTGAGACGCTATATGTAGCGGTAAGGTAGGCAAAATTTACCTACTAATAGAGTTTTTGTGCAAGTCATATCATTATTGCACGATGGGGTGCGATCGGGCGATCGCTACCTGCACAAAAAATCTGCTCCGATAGTGGCCCCACAGCGTCGCCACAATACAAAAGTGGGTGACACAGATAGTCGCGTATTTTGAAGAAAGAGCCACTAACGGAATAGTTGAAGGAACTAATTACCAACTACAGCGGCGATACTTTATCGCGTTCAATCTCCTCGTGGGGAGCCGTTTTCCCGTTCAAAATTGTGCCATCCTCGTCGGGCAGATTGTCTACACGATCGCGCTTCTTAAAGCGATCGCGAGCCGAGACAACCACCACATACAGAACCGGCACTATAAACAAACTCAAGACAGTAGAAACAACCATCCCTCCGGCGATCGCATTTCCTAGCGATCGGCGGCTGGCTGCACCCGCACCCTCCGGGTTAACCAGAGGAGCAATACCCAAAATGAATGATAAAGAAGTCATCAAAATCGGTCGCAAACGCTCTTGAGAAGCCTCAACTGCCGCCTTAGCAATTGGATATCCCCGCTCCCGTAACTGGTTCGCAAACTCCACGATTAAAATCGCATTTTTACTAGCCAATCCAATCAACATCACCAAACCAATCTGGCAATAAACATCATTAGCCAAACCCCGCAACGACTGAGCTAAAAGCGCACCTAAAATCGCCAGAGGTACCGATAGCAAAATAATGAAAGGATCGACATAATTTTCATACTGCGCCGCCAACACCAAGAACACAAAAATCAGCCCCAAACCGAAAATAATCGGTGCTTGACCCCCCGACTCAATTTCTTCTAAAGAACTCCCCGACCATTCATAGCCAAAACCCGAGGGCAAAACTTGAGCCGACACCTTTTCCATCGATTTTAGAGCCTGTCCAGAACTCGCTCCCGGAGCCGGAGAGCCAGTAATTTCAATTGACCTATATAAATTGTAGTGGTTAACAGTTTGTGCCCCCACCACCGGAGTTATCTTCACCAAATTGCTCAAAGGAATCATTTCATTCTTTCCAGAACGCACATACAATTTCCCAATATCTTCAGGGTTATCGCGAAACTGTTTGTCCGCCTGAACATACACCCGATAATTGCGCTGCTGCAGGTTAAAATCGTTCACATACTGAGCGCCCAGAGCCGTTTGTAACGTACTGAAAACATCATTGATGGGGATATCTAGAGCCTTAGCTCGATTGCGGTCAACCTCCACAATTAACTGAGGCGTATTCGCAGCAAACGTACTAAATACCGCTTGCAATCCGGGTGTCTGATTAGCCTGCTTTAAAATCTCGCCCATAGTCTGGACTAAAGCATCTAAACCGCTGTTGCCTTTGCGGTCTTGCAATTGAAATTGGAAACCCCCAAATTGACCTAAACCTTGAATAGCAGGCGGATTCACTGGGAAAATTCTCGCTTCTGGAATCGAGAAAAACTTACCCCGCAACTTACCAATAATCGCTTGTACAGTTTGATCTTCTCCGTGACGTTCTTTCCAGCCTTTAAGTGTAGTAAATATAATGCCTTGATTAGAAGTGCTACCGCTAAAACCAAATCCACCCACTGAAAAAGTCCCGACAACTTCAGGAAGTTTGAGGATTTCTTGTTCTACTCGATCCATTACTTTCTGAGTGTATTGCAGCGAAACACCTTGGGGCCCTTGAATAATTGTCAGAAAATAGCCCTGGTCTTCTTCCGGGATAAATGCTGTGGGTACTGATAAATAAAGCCAAGCTGTTACTCCCAGAGAAGCGATGAACGCGAGGGTGACAATAGTCTTAATTCCTGTGAGAAATATTAAGGATTTCCGATATTGCCGCTGTACCCAATTGAGAACTTCATTAACCCGGTCAAACACCCAACCCAGCGGGCCCCCAAACTTCGGGCCTCGGCGCAGTAATATAGCTGAAAGTGAGGGCGTGAGAGTAATAGCAATAAAGGTAGAAAGGGCTACAGAAAAAGCAATTGTCAGCGCAAATTGTTTATAAAGCGCTCCCGTAGTTCCGGGAAAAAATGCCACTGGCACGAACACTGCCATCAACACTAAAGAAGTCGCAATTACAGCGCTAAAAAGCTCGCGCATTGACTCAAAAGCCGCTTGGCGGGCGTTCATTCCTTGGCGGATCAGGCGGTCAATATTTTCTACTACAATGATAGCGTCATCTACCACTAATCCCGTCGCTAATGTCAGACCAAACAGAGATAAACTGTTAATCGTAAATCCAAAAACTTTGATAAAGGCAAACGTCCCAATCAAAGAAATTGGAATAGTGACGGTAGGAATAATAGTTGTGCGCCAGTCTTGCAAGAAAACAAAAATCACTATCACCACTAGCAAGACTGCTTCAAATAATGTCTTGACTACTTCTGCCATCGACTCTTCTACAAACAAAGTCGTGTCCAGCGCTACTCTATGTTGCAACCCCGGAGGGAAAGCAACAGCTAGTTTTTCCATTTCTGTTTTGACGGCATGGGCAACATTCAAAGCATTACTTCCCGGCAGTTGGTAAATCCCTAAACCTACTGCATCATTGCCTCGAAATCGCAGAAATGAGCTGTAATTCTCTGCCCCTAGTTCGGCTCTCCCCACATCTTTTAATTTAACTAAAGTTCCATTTGTCTCTGTTTTGAGGACGAGTTCTTCAAATTCTGCTGGTTCTTTGAGGCGACTTTCAGCACGCAAGTCAATTTGATACATTTGTCCCTGTGGGGCAGGTTCTTGACCAACTCTCCCAGCACCAACTTGCAAGTTTTGTTCGTTGAGAGCCCTCGTTACATCTTGCATTGTGAGACGGCGAGCTGCTAATTTATTGGGATCTATCCATAAACGCATTGCATAGCGTCTTTCCCCAAAAATTCGCACGTCGCCCACGCCTTTTACCCGTTTTAAGGCATCGGCCAAATATAGGTCAGCGTAGTTGCTTAAAAATATGGTGTCGTATTCTTTATTTTCGGTAAATAAGCCGATCGCTAATAGGAGACTTGTAGATTGTTTTGTAACTCTAACTCCTGTGCGCTGTACGGCATCTGGTAGTTGTGGCTGAGCAACTGCAACTCGATTTTGGACATCGACGCCGGCAATGTCTTTGTTGCGCGATGAATCAAAGGTAGCTGTAATGGTGCTGGTGCCATCGTTACTACTACTGGAAGTTAGATATTTTAGTCCTTCAACGCCGTTGATTTGCCTTTCGAGGATGTTGGTAACTGCATTTTCGACAATTTCAGCACTCGCCCCGCTATAGTTAGCTGTGACGTTAATTTGGGTAGGGCTGATGTCGGGGAAGCGCTCGATCGGCAGCGTCGGAATGCTAATTGCGCCTACCAAGATAATAATTAAGGCGCAGACGCTAGCGAAGACTGGTCGTTTAATAAAGAAATCTGCAAACATTATTTGGGTAATGGGTAGTTGTTAGTCGATCATTCGTAATTTCTAATTCCTAATTCCTAATTCCTAATTTGAATTACCTCAAAAATTAAAATTTCTACTTTTTTAAGAGCTGAGCATTCAAGTAGTTTCACATAAAGTACGTAGTTGCGATTTAGCACTCTTAAGAGGTTAATCAAGAGCGCTAAATCGCAACAATATACCTTATTTTTTGCTTTCTACTGGTGATTTTTTACCTGCTCCTTGCCCTTCCTCTTGAGCCATAATGGGAACACCGTCTGTAAGGTTAAGGATGCCTGCGGTAACAATTTTTTCGCCTGCTTTCAAACCTTCGATAACTTGATAATTATTCCCCTCAATGGCTCCCAATTTCACGGACTTTTGCCGCGCTACTAAAGGTGGCATCCCAGGTTTTGGCTGTTCTGGCTTTTGAGCTGTGAAGACAAAAGTTTCGCCACCTAAGCGAGTGACTGCTGTTACTGGAACTAAAATTCCGGGGTTCTGTTTCCAGATGACTTTAGCTTTTACAAACTGGAGATTAAGCAGTTCGCCGCTGGGGTTGGGAAATGTGGCTTTAGCTAAAATTGTTTGGGAATTGGCGCTGACGTTGGGGGAGATAAAACTGATTTGACCTTGGGCGATCGCCTTACCTTGAGCGTCGAGCATTTGTACTGGCAGCCCTAAGCGTAATTGAGGCTGCCGTTCCAAAGGAATTGATAACCGCAAGTCTAGCACTTGGTTCTCAGTCAGGGTGGCGATCGCATCACCTTTTTTCAAGTAATCACCTACTTTCACTGGTATGTCGCCGATGACTCCCGCGAAGGGCGCGATGACCGCAGTTTCTTGCAGTTGTACTTCAAAGCCGCGCACTTGAGCGGCGGCCTCGGCAACTTGCGCTTGGGCTTGATCGAGCTGTTCTTGGCGCGTACCGTTGGCTAACTGCGCTAATCTGCTCTTGGCTTGTGCGACTTCTGCTTCGGCTTTGGCTATTTCCTCTGGGCGCGAACCGTTTTGCAATTGCCGCAAAGCTTGCCGCTGCTGTTGCAAAGCTGCTGTCCGTCGCTCGATCTCGGCTTGTCTGTTCTTTTGCCGCTGCTCGAACCGCCTTTGAGCTTCTCGGAGGTTGGCTTTGGCGGTACCTGCTTTTTGGGTGTATTCCTCTAGGGTGTTGGCGGATTCTGCGCCTTCTTTTGCCAATGCCTGATATCTGGCAAGCTGCTGGCTGGCTAACTTTGCTTCGGCTGTGCTTGCTTCTATTTGCGCTCTGGCTTGGGCGATTTCTTCTAAGAGGCTACCTGTTTGGGCATCGGCGAGGTCAGCTTCAGCTTGGCTAACGCGGGCTTGGGCTTGACCAATTTCTTCTGGCCGAGAGCCCGATCGCAGTTGGGCGAGGTTGGCTTGGGCTTGGGCGACTTGGGCTTGAGCTTGGGCGATTTCTTCGGGCCTGGTTCCTGCTTGCAATTCGGCTAAGTGGGATTGAGCGCGGATCAGGTTGGCTTGAGATTGCCTCAAGTCAGCTTGGGCGCTGTCGCTTTTTATCCTGGCGATGGCTTGCCCTTTGTTTATGAAGTCCCCGGATTTGACAAAAATCTCGGTGACTAGCCCTTCTGCTTCGGGTTTGATTTCTACCGAACGCTTGGCCTCTAAGCTGCTGACAAATTCCGAGGCATCTTGGACTGAGCTGGTTTGTACGGCTGCGAGCTTGACTGGTATGCCTTTGGGTTGGGCTGCTGCTGCCGGTTGCTGTGCGCGATTCTGACCCGATTGCCACGAGTACCAGCCGAAACCTGCTGCGCCTGTGGCGATCGCGAGCGCGGCAATTAGGGGCCAGCGCGATCGCGGTTTACCAGGCTGGGGGCGATCGGCAATAGGCGGAAAATCCTGCGGTCGATCGCTGTCTGCATCGGTTGGGTGCAGTTCCGGTTTAGCAACAGCTTCGGGGCGATCGACAACGGTAGCAGAATCCTGCGGTCGATCGCTGTCTGCATCCCTTGGGTGCAGTTGCGGTGTGGGAGATTTTTGCTCTTCAGCTTCAACGACGGATTCTGGGGATTTAGAATAACTCATTGGCAGCACCACTTAGATTTTTTTTAACTTCTGACTTACTGAGACTTGGGCGGAATATTTGATTTTCCGGCGTTCCCCTCAAACATGGGGGAATAAGGACAAGCGATTTTAAACAGGATGGAATCGGGAAAGTACCTTTTTAATGAGGTTGCGGTATGTGCAGGGCTTTAGCCCGATCGCAGTTAGCCAAGCCAGGGAGTGATTCTTTTTAGGAAAGCTTCTTGTTGTCTCTCAAAAGTTACGATGGCAGGAAAGATTACACATCCTTCTTATGACTCACCTGAGTGGGTGAGTTGGAAGGATTTTCCCTTGGAGTCGGCGGATTCAGCGGAGGTTGGGGAGTCACGAACTCCAGCGATCGCCCTTTTTTCCTTGGCTAGTTGCTCGGTTAACCACTCTATCTCTGACGCCAGCACTGACTTGCAGCGATCGCGAGAGGCAAATTGATAGTCGTCGGTTAGTGGATATTCGCTCTTGAGGCTTTCGATGTAGTCTTGCCGGGTGTAACAGGCTCGCAAGCGGTGTTCCAATAGCTTCAGCCGTTCTGCGGGTTCTAAGTCCCCAAAAAAGAAAAACTTGATTTGGAACCGGGAACCACTGTTAACCCAGCTTTCTTGAGGGTGTTCGAGCATTTTTTGCCGCCACAGTTCGCGCCCTTTGGGGGTAATTGCGTAGATTTTGCGCGGACAGCCCGCATCTCCGGCTTCTTCGGCAATTGTCGCAATCTGGCCTCGCTCTTCCAAGCGCTTCAGGAGTGGGTAAATCGCTCCGTAGTTGACGCTGATGCAACTGCTCATAAACAGCTCCAGTTTTTGCTTTAGCCGATAGCCGTGCATCGGTTGCAACTGTAGCAGCCCAAGGGCTGATAATTCAAGCATTTATATCAATTTGATATTATAGTCTGGATTATATCACTAGATCCGACTCAAGGGCGAGCCGCTCAATAGCTAGTTTCAAAGACAATTGAGAGTTGAATACACATTTAATATTTTTTGTCAACACCCTTAAAATATATTATTTTAGGTTCGAGAAAGGGCGATCGCTTTTAATCTCTTAAAAATTCACAACAGAACCTAGCAATTAGATGCAAGATGTAAGTTAGCGCGTTTCCCTATCTATTTTCATATCCCAATTCATTTGTTAATTGGCGAATTGATTTTTGATTGATAACTGGCAGGATTAGGGATTTACGATTAAGCCATCTAGTCTCATCTGCTGGGACTGAACACATCACTGGCTGCATTTCTTCAACAACCTTTTTGAGTTCGTTATCTTCGCCAATTCCGATAAATTCCAAAATTCTACCAATTGTCAGTAGACGCTGTTGGGAAGATGAGATAATATCTTCAAATTTCACTCTCAAAATGTTATTTGCTTTCTCTTGTGCTAAACTTTCTAAAATTACCTGATGTGAACTCGACCACTGAAAGCAACAAACATATTCTAAAGGTTGGTTGATCACCTTTTTCCATTGGGGTGGAAGTTCATAGTTCCACCAATGTTTCCCCCATTCATAGAGATCAGAATATCCAGGGATTGCTAAATTAGCAATCCCCTCTAAATTATGAGAGAAAAATCCTCTGTGACTCCAGCCGTCATAGAGACCGTTAATACTTGTTGCGGGAAGGCGAGTAAGATGAATGATTTTAAACTCGGCATTGGGAAACAGTTGCTTGAGCAGGGGAAGGCGAAAAGCATCAATTGAAGCTTTTAACAACCAAGGCTTGCTGCTAATTTCCTCTGAAGTTGGACAACGGCGGGGTTTGAGAACAATAAAAGGAGGCTCCTCAATACAAAAGTGGGGATTAGGCGGTGCTTTTGGATAACTAATATTTGGGAAGTGGGACTTTAATAAAGATGGTTTTATATCGTAGTAAAACGGATTAAATCCTGGATAATAAATCAATAATCTTTTTAAAATGTCGATTAGAAAGATAGATGAATTCCATGTTGAATGTTCGTAAAAGTATTGTCTACAAGCTTCTGCAATATACCCTAACCACTGTTCTGCTGACATACCCAATTGTGGCCATTGCATAGGTAGTCTTAAAGCCATAAGTTGAGTAAAATTTTTCAATTCTTCGGGTCTCGAAATTACTTGTTCAGAACCTACACCAACAGATGATAAAAAATCCCGTGAAAAATTCTTTAAGTCCGACTTACTTATCTTGGGATTTTCCAGAAAATCTGATTGAAAGTTGCGAAACGGAAAACTGTAGCCATTAAGTTTGTAATAAGTGGTATGTTCTCCATTAAGTGAGAGCAATTGTTCTGTATGGCTGAGGAGATGAAAAAGGAGACTACTCCCGCTACGTGGCGAGGATAGAATAATGACTACTTTGCTAACATCTTGGATACTTTTCTGATACCAGAGAGGTTGATTTATGTGCTGAAAAATTTCTTCTCTGACTGCTTTTGCGTAATCTAAATATTGACTGGTCATGGTTATAGACATACACGAAATTTTTTAAGTAGAATTTATCCCAGATTAGGTTCTCTTAACCTGACACAGCTAGAATGATTTATTATTTTTACCCTAAAACCCAAGATTAACGCCCTGTAATTACTTGAAATAGCCAGCCAAAAAGCATCACACTCAAGAAAATCACGCCTCCGACAATTAATATCAAACCCAACAACAACGCCGCCACAAATAGCCAATCGGCTTTTTTGCCTTGTTCAGGGGAACCTAAATGAGCATCCAGCAATTCTATATTTTTGACATTAGCTTTCCAAGCAACATCCAACAAATCTCCGGCTACCGGTACAGTACCAGCAACTGTATCAAATACGATATTAGCTGCCATTTTTACTAAAGTCTCTTGAGGCACTCCCATTTGAGCGGATTTGAAGACAACATATCCTGCAAAAATTGAACTGATTAAATCGCCGCCGCCCGGTATAAGTCCCAATATCGGATCGAGTCCGATACGGTATTTTGTGCCGGGAATCGGAATTGCATTGTCTAGTAAATGGCTGATCCGGCGGAGTCGGCGCAAGGATGCGACATGAGATGGGCTGGGAGTATTTGGGGAGGAATTTTGTATAGGATAACGTGACATTTAATTGATCTCGATTGCGCTATTACTGCTAGTTTATGATATTTATCGAAGCATATTCTAGTTTTGTCTCTATGCCTCAAGCAAGATTTTTAGTAATTTTAGTCGATCGGCTTTGGTTTGTTTTTGAATGAACAGAAACCCGGTTTCTGTTCAAAACCGGGTTTCTTGCTTCTAGCTACGGGCTTTTAGTTAAGCCTTCTATTTGCCTTCTGTGAAGTCGGCGTCAATCACGTCGTCGCCGCCGCCAGTGGGGCCGCCGTCTCCATAGCCGCCAGGGCCACCGGGGCCACCAGGGCCATCAGTTGGGCCGCCTGCTTGCTGGTACAGGTTGCTGCTGACAGCGTAGAATGCTTGCTGCAACTCTGTTGTTAGGGTTTTGATGCGATCGTCATCTTCACTGGCGATCGCCTCGCGCAAGTTTTTGAGCAACCCTTCAATCTTAGTTTTGTCAGCAGGGGGGACTTTATCACCCAATTCTGCCAACTGCTTCTCGATTTGATAGGCTTGAGAATCAGCTTGGTTTTTGCGATCGATCTTTTCGCGACGTTCCTTGTCAGCAGCCGCATTTGCCTCGGCTTCCTTGACCATTTTGTCGACTTCATTGCTGGGCAAAGTAGAAGCACCAGTAATGCTAATCGATTGCTCCTTGCCAGTACCTTTATCCTTAGCAGCTACATTCAAAATACCGTTAGCATCGATATCGAAAGTAACTTCAATTTGAGGTACGCCACGGGGGGCTGGAGGAACTCCATCTAAGCGGAATGTTCCCAAATCCTTGTTATCATTCGCCATTTCCCGTTCGCCTTGCAAAACGTGAATTTCCACGTTTGTTTGGCCGTCTACAGCAGTCGAGAAAGTTTCCGACTTCTTGGTAGGAATAGTGGTGTTGCGGGGAATGATTTTGGTCATCACGCCGCCCAAGGTTTCGACGCCGAGAGACAGCGGGGTAACGTCGAGCAACAGGATGTCTTTGACTTCGCCGGAGAGTACGCCTGCTTGAATTGCTGCGCCCACTGCGACCACTTCGTCCGGGTTTACCGTTTGGTTGGGTTCTTTGCCGAGGAGTTTTTTGACCAGTTCTTGCACCGCAGGAATCCGCGTAGAACCACCAACTAAGACGACTTCATTAATTGCAGATTTGTCTAATTTGGCGTCGCGGATCGCATTTTCTACGGGGATGCGGGAGCGATCGATCAAATCCGAGCACAGTTCTTCAAACTTGCCCCGCGTCAAAGTCGTGTCCAAGTGTTTTGGCCCGTCTTGAGTCGCGGTAATAAACGGCAGGTTGATTTCTGCTTGCGTAACGCTTGACAGTTCAATCTTGGCTTTTTCTGCTGCTTCCGTCAGGCGTTGCAGTGCTTGTTTGTCTTTGCGGAGGTCAATGCCTTCGGCTCTTTGGAATTCGTTAGCGATGTAATCGACGATTTTTTTGTCGAAGTCGTCACCGCCGAGGTGAGTGTCTCCAGAAGTTGCTAACACTTCAAACACGCCGTCGCCTACTTCGAGAATAGATACGTCGAAAGTACCGCCACCTAAGTCAAATACGAGGATGGTTTCGTTGCTCTTTTTATCTAATCCGTAAGCTAAAGCTGCTGCTGTAGGTTCGTTAATAATCCGCAGCACTTCTATGCCGGCAATTTTTCCCGCATCTTTCGTAGCTTGGCGCTGGGAGTCGTTGAAATAAGCGGGAACAGTAATTACTGCTTGGGTAACAGTTTCGCCGAGGTATTTACTGGCGTCTTCTACCAGTTTGCGGAGAACTTGTGCAGAAATTTCTTCTGGGGCAAATTGTTTGCCGCGGGCGGGACAGTCTAGTTTGAGGCTGTTGCCGACTTTGAGGACTTTGTAGGAAACTTCAGTGGTTTCATGGGCTACTTCATCAACCCGACGCCCGATAAACCGTTTTACTGAGTAAAAGGTGTTTTCGGCGTTCATCACGGCTTGACGCTTGGCGATTTGTCCGACAAGTTGATCGCCATTTTTAGCATATGCTACTACAGAAGGTGTGGTGCGACCCCCTTCGGCGTTGGCTATGACGGTGGGTTTGCCGCCTTCCATAACTGCGACGCAGGAGTTTGTCGTACCTAAGTCAATTCCAACTACTTTTCCCATAGGGGTGTTCCGGCTCCAATCTCTACAAAATTTTGGTTTTCTATCTGTGTGATAGTCTGGTTATTCAGGACTGCGATTTCACCTGGGAGGTGTACGGATAGTGAGTCCTGCTTTAATACAGTCTTCGATAGGGTGCTTATCTCTATACTGCGGGCGGTTAGACCGGGGGATGAAGGCGTGTTTACCGAACCTGTTGAGGGACGGTTGCATTCACGAGCCTTGCACCGCTACAGTTGTTGACTGCTTTTCTTTACTCTTCCTAATGTACGGGGTACGATGGATTCGGGTATTGTGGCAAACCGTATAGGTTGTGTTGTATTTGCCGTCTTTGTTGTATCAATTTTGTTTGGTTGGTAGGGGCGATCGATCTTGTGGCGGCAAAATAGAAGTAAAAATTCTCAATTAGAATCATGTTAAGTAGCGGTTGGATCGGAAGGCTTCACATTTGCTGCTTGTTTAATTGTGTTCATCAGCATAAAAAGTGAAAGGGCAGTTTCCTGGCATTCTAAAAAACCAAACTTCTGGTAAAACTCTTTTGCCTTCTCGTCTATGGCATCAACTCTGACACCGTAAACTCCTACTATTTCGGATACATCTATTGCTCTAGCAAGAGCGTGAAGTAATAGTTGTTTGCCAAGTCCTCTACCCTGCATTGAGCGATCGACTGCAAGTTTAGCAATCAGTATAGCTGGAATCGGATATCTCGGCAGCCTCTGGCGCAGGTCTGCTGGTAAGTCTTCGCGTTCAACTACACCTGCACAGCAAGAATAATAGCCAATTATCTGACTGCCTCCAGACGAAAAAGCCACAAAAGTTTTGGCAATCCCATCTCGATCGTTTTTTTGAGCGTATTGTTTGAAGTACCGATCTAATTCGGGATTTCCAGAATTAAATGGCTCTTTTTTAAGGCTGCTTGTACTGCGCTCTATTCTATCGATCGGAGCAATCAAGAAGTCCACAATGTATTATTTGTTTGAGTTGCCATAGTCTTGAAATAATTTAATCAGAGCTTCATTTGGAGGAGGCGGATCTAACATCATGTCTAGCAAAAAATCCCAGTCGCGCTCGGACAGCTTCAAAACTGGGTTGCCAAGGGCTGCTGGGCCGTTGATAGTAGCATCTGCTTCGGCAATGAATTCGTCGAGGACAAATAGGTAAGCCCACCAAGAGAGTCTGGTTTCGGTACTGGTTTCGGTTTTGACGAGCGATCGCATTTTGCTATTCCTCTCGCTACTAAGATTGCTTTCCTGCTAATATTTTAACTCAAAAAGCCCAGCACGTGGTAGGGTGCGTCAGAGCCAAAAAACCTTGTGAAATCCCAATAATCAATGCCTGACGCACCCTACCACTTTAGTTTCTATTTTTTACCGATCAGCAGAGCTGCGGGAAAGTAACTCAGAGCTTCACCAATTGCCAAAGTACCGTTACTTTCTACCGCCTGATTTGTAATCGCATCTTTCCAAACCGACGGCATTTGCTCGGATAATTTCAAATTAGTATCTTTCCAGACTTGTTTGCCGATCGGCATTTCTTCCGGTTTGACAATTCCCGTCAAAAACCGGGGAGCAATGACAATAACGGTAGTCTCTCCAAAGCTTCTGGCAAAGGCAACAACATTATCTTTAAATGTGCCAACTGCTTGCAGGGGCAGATAATCGCCTGATTGAAAAACTTGCAAGTATTTTTTTCTCGCTTCTAGCGCTCTTGCCGTCAAAAACAACTTAATTCTCGCGTCTTCTCGCGTCGCAATCAAATCTTCCACCAGTTGCAAAATATCAGTCTGAGCTTGCTCTTTAATTTCCCGCAAAACCTCGATTCTGCGATCGAAATCTACGGGACGGCGGTTATCCGGATCGACGTGGCTTAAATCCCAGAATTCCGTCCCTTGATAAATGTCGGGAACGCCCGGAGCCGCGATTTTCAGCAGCGTTTGAGATAAAGAATTGAAAATTCCGTAATTAGCTACTTTTTTACAGAAAGGTATAAATTTGTTGAGAAACTGATTTTGTTCCGAAGGTTCGAGAACGCTATCGACAAAGGTCATAAAACCAGCTTCGTAGTCGTTATCCGGTCTCAGCCAAGCCGTATAAACTTTGGCTTCGCGGACAGCTTTAATCACATAATCTTTCAGGCGAGCGACATAATCAGTGTTTTCAATTCCCTCAAAGGGAAAACTGCCGAGCAGAGTTTGGTACAGGAAGTATTCGTCATTAGTATCTGGAACCATTCGATTCACAAAGTTGACTTTCTTAGAAGAGTTTACCTCTCTCCAAGACCTGACTTGCTGTTCCCATTCATCGGGAATTTCTGACAAAACGTTGATTCTGGCTCGCACATCTTCGCCGCGTTTGGTATCGTGGGTAGCTGTCGCATTCATTTTGTGCGGCCAAGCAACTTGCTGTTGTTTGTTGAACTCGTGAAAATCTACCAGCGACACGCCGAACTGACTGGGATTTCCTCCCACTTCGTTGAGGGATAAAAGCCGATAGTAGACGTATAAAAGGGTGTCTTCAACGCCTTTTGCCATTAATGGGCCTGTCAACTGCTGGAGTTTCATTACAAAGTGTCGGCGCTGCTCTTTTTGTTCGGGTGTTAGAGTTTCTTCTTCTTCGAGCAACAGCACCGTTTCGATAAAATTAAGTTCCTTGAGGAGTCGCGGTACTTGTTGTTTGGCATGGGCGATCGCATATTTTACGTAAGTGCGATCGGACTCTCTCAAACCGTCTTGATTGATGTAAGTTCGGTAGACTGGAAAAATCGTCAAAACAGCCGCCAATGCTTTTTCCAAACCGGGACGAGTAAAGTCATTTCCCTGTCTCGATTGACCGGAGATATTCTTCAAAAGTTGAGCTAGATTGTCTACGTCTCCCGCCAAGTTTTTCTCAACAATCAGTCCTTTTTTATCTAAAAATAACTGTTCGTAGGGAACGTTCAACCGAGTAAATCTCTGATATATTTCGCTAAATTGCTGTTCGCGATCGCACCGACAAAAAACGCCGTTTACGTAATTCAAAAAGTCGTACCCGCTAGTTCCCTCAATCGGCCAATATGACGGCAAATCTTCTTCGTGTTCCAGAATTTTTTCAACAGTAATATAAGTGTCTCCGACTTTCTCCCGGAGCCGTTTTAAATATTCTGTGGGGTCATACAGTCCGTCGATGTGGTCGATTCTCAATCCAGTAAACTTTCCCTCATCAACCATGTCGAATATCAGAGCATGGTTTTTGTGAAACACTTTAATCTCTTCAACTTTTACCGAAATCAGTTCGTTGACCGTAAAAAACCTTCGGTAGTTAATTTCCTCTGCCCCCACTTTCCAGAAAGCCAGACGGTAAAACTGCTCGGAAAGCAAATCGTCTAGCAAATTAAAGCTTTCTGGATTTCCCTTTTCTCCGTTAAACACTTTGATATTTTCATCGATGAATTCCTGTACAAGGGGATTTTGATTGTAGAGTTCCCACAGCAGTCCTTTGACAAAAGCTATTTGATCGTATCTGGTTTTACCTTTAGTTTCTGAAGGTGTATTTTTAATCAAATAAAGAATTCCTAAAAACTTGATAAAATCTGGATGGCGTCTGCCTAATTCTCTGGCTAAATGCCCCAAATTATGACTGATAAATTTAGCATAAGATTCAATTCTTACTGGCAATTGTAAGCTATAATAATTGATAGTCAGCCCAATTTCGCTGTATTTGAGTTGAATCTCGCCATTTTCCAGACACTCTCCATAAAAATTGCCCAGCAGCGGAGCCAGCACTCGACCCCTGAGATGTTCGTAAGCGTGATTCCATTCAATATCGAAGTAATCAAAATAGTCGGAATCGGGCCCGTGTTCCAATACGTCTAACAGCAGCAAATTTTGAGTATCGTAAGCCATGTGGTTCGGGACAATATCTTGCAGCCATCCCATGTTCCGTTTCTTGATTTCGTATGTGAGGCCTTCAAAATTTTCTGATGTTCCCAAATCGGGATTGAGCTGATTTGAGTCAACGACATCGTATCCGTGAGAGCTGCCTTTTCTGGCTTTAAATATTGGTGAAGCGTAAAGGTCGGTAATTCCTAAATCTTCCAGATAGCTAAGGATTTGTTTGGCGGCTTCAAAGTTAAAACCTCCATGAAATTGAATCCGATAAGTTGTTGTGGGAATTCTCATCATGTTAATTTTACTCCGGGTTTTTTAGGGTTTTCTCTTTTAATACTATGAGGCAGAGCCTCCTCTACTGCATTCCCGGGCAGAGGCGGGGAATGAGAGAGGCTCTGCCTCCCGTTTCTTGTGGGACTACATTCCGCAGTCTAGCCTGAGAGCGAGACAGGTTCTGCCTCCTGTTTCTTCTTTCTAGGCTCTGCCTGGGAACGCCTGTATGTGAGGCTTTGCTTCCCGTTTTAATTACTGTAATTCATAGAGTGCGAAACTCTGCGGTTTAACGGTCAATTTTTGCTCGGAATTGATCTTTTCAGGCAAGCTAGAACCTGAACCCATCCATTTTTCATCAGCAGAGTCTAAAATTTTGTGACCGTTGCCTTGGGGAAGTGCAGCCGTAAAAGCTACCTCTTGCCTGTTGAAGTTTAGAATGCAGAATATCTGGCTGTCATCTGTCCACCGACGTAGAAATAAGATTTTTTCGGCTTCAATGCTGGACACTTCAAGACTGTTTTTGTCGAGTTTTTTAAGGGCTGGTATTGTCCGCCGCAGTTGAATCAGATGTTGATGCCATTCCCAAAGGATTTTGTGTTTGCCTTCCGTTTGTTTTTCCCAGTTTAACTTGCACTTATCAAAAGTCTCAGGACTCTGGGGGTCGTGAAACTCGCCTCGCCCTTCAAAGATTTTAAATTCTTGTTGTTTGTCTTTGCGGATAGCTTCAATTAAGTTTTCGTCCGAGTGGGAAACGAAGTAAAAAAACGGTGCTTCTTCTCCGTATTCTTCTCCCATAAAAAAGAAGGGAATGTAGGGAGAAATTAAGACAGTGCCTGCTGCAAGTTTCAATCCTTCAAAGTCAACTATTTTCGAGAGTCGGTCTCCCAAAATCCGGTTGCCGATTTGATCGTGAGTTTGGGAAAATACCAGAAATTTATGACCGGGTTCATCCTTAACGGAATTGCCGTGCTTCCGCTTTCTGTGGGGGGCGTACTGGCCCGAGTAAACAAAGCTTTCTTTGAAGGCTTTTTCTAAGTGTTCGCACTTGCCGAAATCTTGGTAGTATCGGTCGTCTTCTCCGGTGAGCAAGGCGTGCAGTGCGTGGTGGAAATCATCGCACCATTGGGCATCCAGTCCGAAGCCACCGAGTTCTTTGGGACGTACAGTGCGGACATCATTTAAGTCACTTTCGGCTATTAAGTAAAGTTGCCGTCCTAGTTCTTGGGAAATATCGGCTGTGGCATCGGATAGTTCTTGTAAAAAAGGTCTTGCACCTACTTCAAATATTGCTTGAATGGCATCTAATCTCAGGGCATCGATGTGATAGTCTCGAAACCAGTAGAGGGCGTTTTCAATAAAGTAGTTGCGTACCCCGTCGCTGTAGGCGTCGTCGAAGTTGAGGGGATCTCCCCAAATCGAGCCGTATTTTGATGTAAAGTAGGGGCCGAAGTCCCTGAGATAGTTTCCTTCGGGGCCGAGGTGGTTGTAAACTACATCGAGAATTACTGAAATGCCGTGTTCGTGGCAGGCGTTAACGAGTGTTTTGAAGCCTTCGGGACCGCCGTAGGAGTTTTGAACTGCGTAGGGATATACGCCGTCATATCCCCAGTTTCGGTCGCCGGGGAATTGGGCTACTGGCATGATTTCGATGGCGTTGATTCCCAATTCTTTAAGTTGTTTTAGCTGGGGAATTATTGCTTCAAATGTTCCGGCTTGGGTGAAGGTGCCGACGTGCAGTTCGTAAATAATCATTTCGGCTAGCGGCACGCCTTGCCAACTTGTGTCAGTCCAAGTAAAGTTATTTGCATCTATTACTTGCGACGGAGCGTGTACGCCTTGGGGTTGATATTTTGAGGCTGGGTCTGGTCGGTCGGTTTTTCCTTCGATTTGGTAAGTGTAAAGGGTTCCTGGTTCGATGTCTGTAGCTGTGGTTTGCCAATAACCTTCTGCCGATTGTTGCAGGGGTATCAGGCGTTTGTTTGGGGAAACAATTTGGACTGCGATTTGTTTGAGGGTGGGCGCCCAAACGGTAAATTCACATTGGTTATTGCCGAGGTAATTTGCTCCTATCTTCACTTTTAGTTGTTCTCCTTATAAAATAGTTTGGTAGTTCGATCGCCCGACGCGCTATCAAATGCTTGCCCTTAATGTTCAGCGCCTGTTTAGACGGTAATATTACTCAATATAACAAACAACTAACTTTAGACAGAGGCATCAAAGGCTAAAATTGTGTAACGGGCAAAATTAGCGCTTGGTTGTGTCTAAATTAGAGCAGGAATCGGCACGGGAGCGATCGCCAAATTAACGGTCTGGAATCGTTAATATTTCAGGTTGATATCATGTGGAAAATCTACCTAAAGGTAGGTCAAAAATCAGCGCGAGTGTGGATTTTATGGTTATGGCTTTTGGACGGGAAATCTGCTGCAATCTCGACTCGGCGGAGTCTCGCGAGTGGTTGGTCACCAACGGGATCGGCGGTTACGCTAGCGGGACGATCGCAAATCTCCTCACCCGCCGCTATCACGGCTTGCTGGTAGCCGCCCTCAAACCCCCGCTGGGACGCACTTTGATGCTCGCCAAGCTGGACGAGACGGCGGTGTATCGCGATCGCCCCTATCCGCTTTATACAAACCGCTGGGCCGACGCGACGATGGAACCCCACGGCTACAAATACGTCGAAAGCTTTCACCTAGAAGGCACGACGCCTGTTTGGAGGTTTGCTCTCGCCGACGCTATCCTGGAAAAGCGGATTTGGATGCAGCAAGGTGCTAACACAACATATATTCAATACCGCACCCGCCGCGCCTCACAACCGATCGCCCTCGCTGTCAAAGCCCTAGTCAACTACCGCGACTACCACCACACGACGAGGGCCGGTGACTGGCAGATGAGCCTAGAAACCTTGGAAAGCGGGGTTTGCGTGACGGCATTTCCCTCCTCTGCACCCCTGTACCTGCTGACGGATGCCGAACCAGAGGCACAATTTCGCGTCTCTACGCCGTTATACAATTGGTACTACGGATTTGACTTGGCAGCAGAAAAGCGGCGCGGATTGGACTGCTGCGAGGATCACTTGCACGCGGCGACTTTTCACATGACGATCGCACCGGGAAGTTCTCTCACATTGATAGCCAGCACCGAGAAAAATCTCGAAATCAACGGCGGTAAAGCTTTAGAAGGGCGCCGCACTTATGACCGACAACTGCTGCAAAACTGGTCAAAAGTCAGCGAATCTCCCGACTGGATCGATCGCTTAGTGCTCGCCGCCGACCAATTTATCGTCAGCCGCCCGCTACCGCAGGAACCCGAGGGCAAAACGATTATCGCCGGATATCCCTGGTTCAGCGACTGGGGCCGCGACACGACGATCGCCCTGCCAGGTCTCACAATCTGTACCGGGCGATGGGAAATTGCGCGATCGATTTTGCGGACATTTGCGCGGTATGTCGATCTGGGAATGCTGCCGAACCGCTTCCCGGATGCGGGCGACGCACCGGAATACAACACCGCAGACGCGACGCTGTGGTACTTTGAGGCAATTCGCGCTTATATCGATGCCACGGGGGACGATCGACTTTTGAGCGAACTCTGGCCTACTTTATGTGAGATTGTCGATCGGCACGTACAGGGAACTCGGTATAACATCCGCGTCGATCCCGATGACGGTTTAATTTACGCGGGCGAAAAGGGTGTGCAACTGACTTGGATGGACGCGAAAATCGGCGATTGGGTGGTGACGCCCCGGATTGGTAAGCCGATCGAACTCAGCGCGCTTTGGTACAACGCTATACAAGCAATGGCAAGTTTTGCTCGAAAACTGGGCAAGCCTCACAATGAATACCAGCAATTGGGCGATCGAACAGCAGCCGGATTTCCTCGCTTCTGGAACGCCTCAACCGGTTACTGTTACGACGTTCTCGACGGCCCAGACGGACACGATAGTTCCCTGCGCCCCAACCAAATATTCGCCGTATCCTTGCCCCTCGACTCGATTCCCCCTCACTGGGCCAACTCCTTGTCAGCGGGGAGGCGCCAGGAAACCCGCTATACACCGTTACTGACGCCCATCCAGCAGCGCGGCGTGGTGGACGCCTGCGCTGAAGGGCTTCTCACTTCTGTCGGCCTCCGCAGCCTCTCGCCGCAGCACCCGCAGTATCGCGGCGCATACGGAGGCGACCAATTGCAGCGCGACGGCGCCTACCACCAGGGCACAGCTTGGGGCTGGCTGATTGGCCCGTTTGTCTTGGCGCACTTGCACGTATACAAAAACCCAGCACAAGCGATCGAATTCCTCGAACCGATGGCACATCATATAAGAGCCGGCGGAGTTGGCAGTCTGGGCGAAATTTTTGAGGGCGACGCCCCCCACTCGCCGCGGGGCTGCACGGCTCAAGCTTGGACTGTGGCTGAGGTGCTGCGGGCTTGGTTGGCAATTAATACTGTGGGTGTTTAAATTAGTAGTGTTATCAATCATTTGGTAATATCGCAAATTCAAGCCATTAAGAGAATCTCTCTTTCTCTGTCTGTTCTCTTTCTCTGCGTCAAGAGTACCTCTGCGGTTCGTTAAAAAAAAGAGTTCACCAATCTGCCTATCATTGCTATAAACTAGGTGGGTTATTCGGCAACAAAATCAAGACAACTACTAATTAAATAGGAGATTTATGGCATTATTATTAGCGGGCGATATTGGCGGAACTAAGACAATTTTGCGCTTAGTAGAAAGGACTGTTAACGGTGAAATGAACCCTCTTTACGAGTTTCGCTATC
The DNA here is from genome assembly GCF_000317475.1 of Oscillatoria nigro-viridis PCC 7112. NCBI lineage: Bacteria > Bacillati > Cyanobacteriota > Cyanophyceae > Oscillatoriales > Oscillatoriaceae > Phormidium > Phormidium nigroviride. The sequence continues at coordinate 1,073,150 of NC_019729.1, read as the reverse complement.
CGAGCGGGGAGTTTCCCGATTTAGTACCGATGGTGCAGCAGTTTTTGACGGAAGCTGGTACTAAGTTAAATTTGACACCACAACCTGAAAAAGCTTGTTTTGCGATCGCAGGCCCGGTGGTTAACAACACTGCAAAACTGACTAATTTGCCTTGGATGCTGGATGCGAAGCGTCTGGAACAAGAATTAGGAATATCCCGCGTCAGTTTAATTAATGATTTTGTTGCGGTTGGCTACGGCGTGTGGGGTTTGGATGCTAAAGATTTGCACATTTTGCAAGTCGGAAAACCCCGCCAACACGATCCAATTGCTGTGATTGGTGCGGGGACTGGTTTGGGAAATTGTTTTGCAATTCCCGAGGCAAATGGCATCAAGGTTTTTTCTTCGGAAGGGGGACACGGTGACTTTGCTCCTCGTTCGGAGTTGGAGTTTGAATTGCTGAAATATTTGTTAGCAAAACACGACATTCAAAGAATATCGATCGAGCGTGTAGTTTCGGGACAAGGGATTGTTTCAATTTACCAGTTTTTGCGGGACAGAAAGTTTGCTCCTGAATCGCCGGAGGTAGGGGAAGTTATCAAACAATGGGAGTCAGAAATCGGTAAAAGCGAGAAGAGTGTCGATCCGGGGGCGACAATTGCACAGGCGGCACTCAAAAAGTGCGATCGGCTTTCGGAACAAACAATGCAAATGTTTGTAGAAGCTTACGGTGCAGTGGCGGGAAATCTGGCTGTGACACTGTTACCTTACGGCGGTTTGTACGTAGCTGGCGGCATCGCTGCTAAAATTTTGCCGCTGATGCTAGAAGGGGGTTTTATGCGAGCTTTTACCCACAAAGGCCGGATGGATTCGCTGTTAGAAATGATGCCTGTTCGTCTTGTTTTGAATGATAATGTAGGGTTAATTGGAGCCGCAGTTTGTGCGGCCGGTCTTTAGGAGAATTTTAAATACTTTGGGCGGGCTAGAAGCCCACCCCACAAGAATTATTGTGGCACAGGCATCTTGCCTGTGAAATCCTTGTGGCACAGGCATCTTGCCTGTGAAATCCTTGTGGCCAGGCATCTTGCCTGTGACTGAAGCTTGGGCGGGCTAGAAGCCCACCCCACAAGAATTATTGTGGCACAGGCATCTTGCCTGTGAAATCCTTGTGGCACAGGCATCTTGCCTGTGAAATCCTTGTGGCACAGGCATCTTGCCTGTGAAATCCTTGTGGCACAGGCATCTTGCCTGTGAAATCCTTGTGGCACAGGCATCTTGCCTGTGACTGAAGCTTGGGAAGGCTAGAAGAGCCCACCCCACAAGAAATTCAGCATAGGCTAAACTTCATACATTTGCCAGAAAAAAGGATATTCCTCTGGAGTCACTGACAGACCAGCTTTGACAGGATTTTGCCTAATATATTCCCAAAAAACCTGAAATTCTCGTTCATCTCTGACAATGTGGTCATGTCGCTCATCCTGCCAAACAGTACCAATATGCTTCATCACCTTGGGAATTTGTTTAGAACTGTAGCTTTTAATACTGTGCAGAATGCTGCTGAGCGACCAGAATTTATGATCCGACTTTTCTAAAGGCTGCATTAGCATATGTACATGATCGGGCATTACAACCAAGCAAAATATTTGATACCTTTGCCTATCAAAAAACTTGCAAGCATTGACGACAACTTGCCTCGCAGCCGGAGTTAATTCCAGCTTTTCCCAAGTATTAAAAGTGATGAAATAGACCGCTCCTTCTAACTCCCAATGAGGTAAATTTCTGTAAGTATAGTCATTTCAAATAAATGTGAGACAAATGCAAGATGATGTAAAATCAAGAAAAATTGTTAACTCGGAGCCGAAAAATGGCATACAGTCTAGATTTAAGAAAAAGAGTAGTGGATTATGTGGAAAATGGAGGGGGTATAACCAAAGCCGCCGCCCTGTTTAAAGTAGGAAGAGCAACAATATACAGATGGCTAGGGAGGGAAGACCTTCGAGCCACTAAGGTAGAACACCGTGAGCGAAAGATAGACTGGGAAATGCTCAGAAAAGATGTAGAAGAAAATCCCGAAGCAAGATTAATAGAAAGAGCAAGGAAATTCGGGGTGAGAGCGAGTGCCATATGCTATGCCTTAAAGAAAATGAAAATTACGATAAAAAAAAGAATTTCGTTATAGAGAAAGGAATAGAGAAGAAAGAATACAATACTACCAAACACTGAGAACTTTAATTAAAGTTCATGGGAGTAAAAGCCTTGTATTTATTGATGAGTCAGGGTTTGAAGAGTTTCATGCTTGTGTTTATGCGTGGTCAAAAAAAGGGAGAAAAGTATATGGGGAGAGACAAGGAAAACGCGGAAAAAGAGAAAATTTAGTAGCAGGAAGAAGAAAAGGCAACAAGGACTTGATTGCACCTATGGTCTTTACAGGGAGCTTGAATGCAGAAAGTTTTGAAGGGTGGTTAGCTTTATATTTATTGCCATCTTTAACAATACCATCAATATTAATCATGGATAATGCACCGATTCATCGTAAGACAGCAATTAGGCTCCTGGTGGAGGAAGCAGGCCATCAGATACTTTTTTTACCAAAATACTCTCCTGACTTAAATGATATTGAGCATGATTTTAGTGCATTAAAGAGAGCTAAAATGTATGCGTCTCCTGGCACATCTCTTGATGAAGTTATTCGTGCTTATTGTGCAGAAAGAGTGTCTCATACTTATTTGAAATGACTATAACTTTTAATTGAGCATCTCTGACTTTAAGTTGCAGACTAGAAGCCTGTCCCACCAAAAGCTGATATTGACCTGTGGGGTGGGCATCTTCCCCGCCCAAATCCTGATTGCTGGCTTCACTCAAATTTCCGCGAATCATATGACTAAGCACAACCGCAACTTAATCTAAAATAGCCTTCATCAGGCAAGATGCCAATACCCTTACAGCTCATTTTCCTAAAGTCTTTAAATTTTTGTGGGGTGGGCATCTTGCCCGCCCCAAATATGCAGGTTAAATTGCCACAGTTTATCTCATCTTCAAAATCTTCTGGGCTGCACTTTCAGACACCGGCATCACCGATAACCGATTGCCTTTCCTCACCACCAAAATCTCATCAGCACTAAACTTTTGTTTCAGTTCATCCAAAGATATTAACTTAGCAAACTCCTCAACAAACTCAACTTTCACAGTTTGCCAGCGAGGCGCATCAAACTGCGATTTAGCATCATAATATTCGCTATTAACATCGAACTGAGTTGGGTCAGCAATTCCAGTTTCAACGACGCGCACTAACCCGACAATACCCGGAAATTTAGTATTAGAATGGTAAAAAAATACTAAATCTCCCCGACTCATTTCTCGCATAAAATTGCGCGCTTGATAGTTGCGAACGCCATCCCAAATCGAAGTGCGATCGCCCTTCAAATCCGCAAGACTGTAAACATCTGGTTCCGACTTCATTAGCCAATAATTCATACAATCAATTCGCTTGGGTTAGCCAAATATTCTTGAATATTATCTAAACACTGCTGCATAGCTTTTTGCATAAAAACCTGAACTAGCAACAACCCAAGCGGATAGAATACCGGAGAAGTCAGCATAAAATAAAACTCCCAATCAATCCGAGTTCCCTTTGCTGTAGGAGTGAAATTCCAATCTCCGCCACCAGACTCAATGAGTAGAGAAATCGGAAACTTAAACCCTCTAACCAGTCGGTAGGTTTGTCTTTCTGGCTTTTTGAAAGTAATGATTTCTTCATCAATAACCGAAGCGTCGGAATTTTCTATCCGCCGCACGCCGCCTTCACGCATCTCTCCACCATCTGCCATCTCAGCTTTAATAATTGCTGGAATTGGGCCATATCCGCGAAAGACTTTGGGCAGATTTGACAGGGACGTAACAAAATCAAAGACTACTTCAGGCGATGCAGCAATTTCTACTACTGCGTTGGTTTTAACTAACACTTATCTCTCCTACGATCTGATTTTATAATGAACTATGAGTGAAAAAGGCGTAATTTTAATTATAAAATATCCTTCCGCTTCTGCAACCACAGAGTCAACATCAAATAAACGAAAATATGCACGAACAAAATACCCCAGTTCAAACCCAAATTCTCCCATGTTGGATCGTAAACAGGAGTAGGCTCAAACGGCAGAGGAAGCGTACTCCCGTCCGGTAATGCAGTAGGCGCGGGAACCATCCCATTCACATTAACTAAAGACCCGTAAGCACCCACAGACCAGCGGCTTAACATCAGCCAAGAAAACTTGCTCGCCGCACCTTCCATCTTAAACAAAACTCCCGAAAAAATAATCTGAGGCAGCAATAATAGAGGCAAAGCGCTGTTAGCTTGAGAGCCATTTTTAACAATTGCGGAAACGAGTAATCCGAGACTTATGCAGCTCATCAAAGTTAGGAATGTGGTAATACTTGCTCCCACAGGCCAGGAAATAAAACTCGGTTCTGGGGATTTAAACGCACTCAGAATAACTCCTACCATTAACAGCGTTTGCAATACTGCCAAACCAGAAAGTATGAAAAACTTTGAACCCAAATAAGCAAACAATCCTAAATTAACCAAACGTTCGCGCAGATAAATAGCAGATTCTTTAACAATTTCTTGCAGAGAAGTTGCCAGTCCTACCCAAATCGCCGCACAGGTAAATACAAACAAAACTCGCAACGCCAAAGGTGCTAAAGTTGCCTCCGGTGCGCCAATTAACGGGTCTTTATCTCTGACGGCTAGCCGCAGCAAACTAATGCCTATCGGCGCTGTCAAAAGAGCTAAACTCAAGTTAACTACGTCGCGGGAAATAAGCTGAAAATAGCGCTGGGCAAGCAAAACGAGTTGTTTTACAAAAGATTGAGATTTGGGTACAGAAGGTGCGGAAGGCGTTTTTCGATTAGCGTTGCCTGTGCTGAAGTGGTTGACAATATAGCGCTGATAGTAGGGAGATTTATTAAACTTTTCTGCCCAGCTTTGAACGTTGGTTTCTCCTGTTTCTAATTCGTTGTAAATGTCTGCAAAATCGCCCGTTTTGACATCGAAAAAATCGAGCGCTTCCGCAGGCGGGCCGAAGTAACAAAGGCGTCCGCCGCGACCCATAAAAACAATCCGATCGCACATCGTGATATTTGCCGTCGCGTGAGTCACCAGAATCACCGTCCGGCCTTGATTTGCCAACTTTCGCAGCAGTTGCATCATCTTCTTATCCAAACCCGGATCGAGTCCTGAAGTCGGTTCGTCTAAAAAGAAAAGTTTCGGGTCTGCTAACAGTTCGACTCCGATACTGACCCGTTTCCGCTGTCCGCCGCTAAGCTGTTTTACCAAAGCCTTGCGGCGGTGAGTCATTTCAATATCTTCTAAAGTTTTGGCAACTACCTGATTGACATCTGTATCGGGAGGTAAGCGCAATTTAGCTGCATAACTCAAGACTTCTTGTACTGTCAAATCTGCGTGTACAATATCATCTTGAGGCACGTAACCGATTTGATTGCGGTAAATATTGAAGTTTTGGCGCAGGTTGTCACCGTTGAGAAACACAGCGCCGTTAGTAGTTTTTTCGATGCCTAAAAGCGTCCGCATTAAAGTAGATTTACCCGCACCGCTACCGCCGACTAAAGCCACAAACTGCCCCGGTTCGATCGCCAAAGTGATGTTATCCAAACGCTTCGGAATCACCAGACTGTCAGCATCCAAACGAATTTGATGGCCGGAGTCTTGCATCTGCAACTCACCGCTGCGGTAAGTTAGAGTAAACGGGCCGATCCGAATTGCATCTCCCTCGGACAACTGTACAGAATTTGTCACTCGCTGACCGTTAACAAAAACCCCGTTAACGCTGTAGTCTCGCAAAATATAATTACCGCGACTGTCTTGGTCGATTGTGGCGTGGCGTCTAGAAACAAGCGGCGCATCTAATTGCAGCGAAGCGTTTGGATCGCGGCCCAACAAAACCGACCGATTCTTAAGAAGAATTGACTGCTTGCTAGGGACAGCAACCTGATTCGCTAGCGGATTAAAATAAGTCAGCAAAACTTGATTTTGAGGATCGAGACCGATTTTAATTTCTGTACCGTCTTTCAGACAATAACCGTCATTGGGAGTGATGCGAGTGCGATCGACAAATAAGCCATTAGTGCTCGGCCGCTGCCCGTCACCGTCGTAAATCCAGTAATTATCCCCAATTTGGCGCAAAACAGCGTGAATATTGGAAACTGCCCGCCAAGCTTCGGGAATGACTAAATCAGCACGAGTGCGATCGCGCCCCAATACGTGCTGCTGCTGTTTTAACTCTAACTGTAAAACCTCCCCTTGATTGCTTAATACTATATACGGTCGATCGCTTAAAGCAGTCAGTTGTCCTATATTGCCTGTCATACTTCAATCGCGGTTTTTGCACTCACTTTTGTCAGCATATCAAAAGTAGGACAACAATACTTATATTAAGCAAGTCTACTTAGCAACAACCGACAAACTGCGAAGCCGATTAATTGCCGCCGCCAATTCTAACCCTCGAAACATGGCAAAATCCCCTTCAGGAAAAGGCGATAAAATATCCATCCCCCGCGCGTCAATATCTGCCATCACCAAATCTATGATTTCCGACAAAGTGCGTTTCCCGTCCATGTATTGCTGCTTAGCATAAACCATTGCCGCAGCGATCGCCCTTAACTGTCCGCTGTCCACAATTTGCTCAACTGCACCCAAATCAATCTCCTCTGTTCCGAAAGCCAATTCATCAACATCCCGCACCTTCACCCGCACATTTCGCCGTCCCCGACTCGGATCTAAACTAGCAGGAACCGGCACTCTTTGAGTAATCTTACCAAAATTTTCTCCCCCTTCAGCAGCGCGGCTAATCGAGTAATTCTTAGCAATTTCTTTAGCTTTTTTCGTCACATTATATGCTTGAAAATTATCCAGTGCAATCACAGTATCTGCCACATCAAAATAATCGCCGCTTCCGCCCATTACTAAAATAGTCGATACGCCATAATCCGCATACAATTGTCTCACTTTATCAATAAACGGCGTAATCGGTTCCTTATCCTTAGCGATGAGTTCCTGCATTCGGCGATCGCGAATCATGAAATTCGTCGCCGCCGTATCCTCATCCACCAATAAAACAGGCATTCTTTCCACTTCCAAAGCCTCAATAATATTAGCAGCTTGCGATGTACTGCCGCTCGCATTTTCAGTATAAAATTGTGCAGTATCTCTACCTTGCGGCAAGTGGTTAATAAAAGGCGAAATATCAACCCCCGCCACACTTCTGCCATCTTCCGCCCTAATTTTAACCGCCGCCGGATTAGTAACCACAAATTCCCGACCGTCTCCCGGAATTCGGTTGTAGACTCCCAACTCGATCGCCCTGAGTAAAGTTGATTTGCCGTGATAGCCGCCCCCAACAATCAAAGTAATGCCAGCGGGAATACCCATACCGGAAATCCTACCGCGATTCGGACAATTAAACTCAACTTTTAACGACGGCGGCGACTGAAAAGCCACAGCATTATTTAACAAAGGACTGTTGTCAACACCAGTGCGGCGGGGCAAAATAGAACCGTCAGCAACAAACGCAACTAATCCGTTTTCAGCTAACTGCTGCCGCAGCCAGTCAGCATCTTCTACAGTTTCAACGTGACGGCGACATTCCGCAGCATTTAAGTTAGCATACTCCAGAGATTGACTGACAATTTGCGGGATATCTTCGCACAGCATTTCAGCAGCTTGTCGCCCTAAGATACTGCGCCCTCCCGCTGGAAGTCCGACGATAAATCGCAGTTCTACCCCCCCTAATTCCCCCCCTTGGTAAGGGGGGGATATAGAGATTTTCTCCCCTCCTTGGTAAGGGGGGAATATAGAGATTTTCTCCCCCCCTTGGTAAGGGGGGGATATAGAGATTTTCTCCCCTCCTTGGTAAGGGGGGGATATAGAGATTTTCTCCCCCCCTTGGTAAGGGGGGGTTGGGGGGGTAATAAATGCGGAAGTTCGCTCTAAAACTTCTTGTCCCAAGCGAGTCACTGCAATCAAACCGCTTTTTCCTGTGCCGCGTTTGCTGCTGATGCTGTGTGCGGCTTTGTCAAACTGGCGAGTTAGGTAATCTCGCAAGGCTATTTCTCGACTGCGAGAGTTGAAAAGTTCGCGGGGAATTTGAGCTATGTTTGGCGGAACTCTGACTCTAAATTTACTGGGAGAAGCAAACGGATCTCCCTGCACGTAATCAATAATTAATCTGAATTCTGAAAAGTCGTAGTTACCTTGAATGTCTTTGTAGGCTTTGTAGCCTCGATTATCTAGTTGCAGTAAATGCCGTCGCAGGCTTTCTTTGTTAGTCATTAGTTATTAGTTATTAGTCATTAGTCATTAGTCATTAGTCATTAGTTATTAGTTATTAGTTATTAGTTGGCAGTTGGCAGTAGTCAGTAGTCAGTTGGCAGTTGGCAGTATCAATTGCGCGATGCCCCATCCCCAATTCCCAATACCCCATGTTCAATTCCCAATTTCCCATTATTGAATTTCCAATAATTTAGCCACGGCATTAACAACAATTTGAGCAGAACCGGCGAAAAAAGGTCGATCGATAGTTGCTAATGTATCGCTAGATTGGTGATAGTGGGGCGATCGCAAATTTGCAGTATCCGTCACCAACACAGCACCAATTCCTTTATACCAAAAAGGGGCGTGGTCGCTCCGCAAAACATCGGGAGTCAGCAACCCTTTCAGGGGAACCGGCAGCGCCACCACCGCAGGTAAATCGGCTTTTCCCGACTCCGCAAAACTTTTCAACAGCAGCGGATGTTCCGCATCGCCAATCACAGCGATAAACTCGCCTTTATCCGGAGATTTTACCCCCGATGCTTCTAGAAAAGGTTGCGCTGTCAATCCTTCGGGATATTGCTGGCATCCGGGCGTGCGGCAGGCATAACCTACCATATCCAGGACGATCGCACCCTGCAAATTTTTTAACCGCGCGTCGCTACCGGTGAATGCTAAACTGCCTAAAAGTCCGATTTCTTCCCTGTCGAAAAAAGCTACTTGCAGTGTCCGAGGTGTGGCACTAGAACCCAGCAATCTTGCTACTTCTAAAACTACCGCAACTCCCGTCGCATTGTCGTCAGCCCCGGGCGAGTTGGGTACAGTATCGTAGTGGGCTGCCACTAAAATTGCACCGGCGTTTGAGTCAGTACCTTTTCTCTCAGCGAAGACGTTGATTCCTCGATCGAACTGCTGCAACTCTGCGGAAAATCCTAATGTTTGCAGTTGTTTGGAAATGTAGTCTCTAGTAAAAGAGCGAGATCGTTCTCCCTCGCGTTCTCCTGCTAAAGTCTCGACGTGTTTCCACAACCGGGACGGGTCAATTTCGGGCAGATAAACTGCATTTTTTTCAGCAGGAAGCGGTAAGGGAGAAGGGTTTTCGGAAGTGTGGATATTGCGATCGATCCAAACTTCTGGTACAGCCGACAACCGCTGCCACGAGTCAGAACCCCAGCCGACAGCCACCACCGCAACCAGAATAAATAGCGCTATCCAAATCAATTGTTTCATCAGTAAGTCTATTTGAGATTTTAGACAGGGCTTACGCACTCCTCACTCTCATCAACCGGGTTTTTTAGCGGAAGCGAGGGCTGCAACAAAGTCTTTTCGTACAAACCGGTTGATGCGTCCAGAACTGTTATATTTTAGATTTTAGGTAGACACCAGAGTTAAAAATAAACCTGTTTCAAAAAATGAAACTCAAAAATCTTAAAATTAGCTGCGCCAGAGGCAGTTTTGTATTTTTTATCTGGAAAAGCAGGTAAAAGCCTTGAAATGTTGCCGTCGAATCTCTCTTGCTTATTGGATCGTTCGACGGCGACATTCAAATCACTAATTTACCTTAAAAATTAACAAGCAAAAACTACTTTTTTTCCCACTCAATCTCCTTATTCTCCAATATCAACCCGCTGCTGCTGGGGACAGCGTAAGGAATAGTTGTTGCCGAAAATTTGACTATTTGAGTTGGTTGTTGAAACCACTCGGAATAACTCGGATTTAGTTGGTCGTACAGTGCTTTTAAAGCTTGGATTTCTACCTCTAGCTGCGCTGCTGCTTGATTGATTCGGCGAGCTTGTGCTTGCAAGCGCTTTTCCCCGGTTTGAACTTTGTTTTCTACTTCTTGCCAGTGCTCTCCGGCCAGCAATTTTTCTAGTTCACCTTGTTTGTAATTGAGTAAAGCCTGTTTTGGCTGCAGTTGCTTTTCAATATTTTTAGTCTCTCGGTCAATTTCCTGGATTTGCTGCAACCACTGCTCCCCAAAAGCAGCAGTTTGCTGGTGGAACTCGGCAATGGCTTCAGGAGTATTATTTTTGGGAAAACTGACTGCCACTCGGCACTCAGAGCGCTGTAGGCCAAGTTTGTCCCGCGACTCTTGCAGGGCGGTAACTTCTGCTTGCAGCGCGCGGACTTCTTTTTGGAGTTCTGGGATGGTCTGACTCATGGGTTCAATTAGTGGACCTCTGCATCGATTTTAAGCTAATTGTTTATTTTTATAACAAATCCCGGTCGCCTCCTTGCGGGAATTATCTAATTTTAGCGCGCTTCCACCCGGTGTCTAGGCAGAATGGCGGATAATTTGTGGCACAATGGCTGATGACACATTTTAAATTAAGATTTAAATTGTAATTAGTTAGAAAGCTAAGTTATTAGCTTGGTCAAATTTAATTGACAAATCCACATAAATTAATGGTGGCTGGGTTTTCCAATGGCTGAGAGATTTATGCTATAGCTTTTTAAATTTATGGTTTCTCAAAACATTTATTTAAAATTAGGAAATAGAGCAAATGCAAATTATTTTTAAATTCATGTTGGGATATTTCGCGGTTGCTATTTTTGGTGTGGAATGTGGCATTAATCCAAAAATATTACCGACAAGTCTAGGAGAGGGGCATGGCACTCGCCCTGTAGAAGGGATTTTGATTGGGTCTCAGAAACATAGCTATTTGCGATCGGCATCTCGCCCCCTTACTTCTGCAAGCGCCACATTATTTTTGGATAAATTATCCCGAATTCAACCAGTAAAATTTCCGATTTCTAATTATATACAATCTCAGGAAAATCCTAAAAAAGAACCTACTATTAGGTTGAAAATAATCTGTTTTTATCTGGTTTTTATTTATTTATTAATCTCATTATTGAGCGGGGCGAAGACAGTAAATAGCTTATCCAAAATGATGAGGTTAATCAAGCCCAAGTCTGAAACAGACAATGACAACCTACCAAAAGGAGAAAAAATGTTGTACCCAAAAAAAGAACAGGATATCTGGCATACTATTGCCCAAATGACCCAAGATTGGCAGCAAACTGCCGAATATGCCCTGGATATTTGCGAGGAAATGAACGTCTCGATAATTGCGACCACCCCGGGCGGTCATATCCTGTCGTTAAACCAAGCTACCTGTCAACTTTTGGGATACTCTAAACAAGAGTTGTTAGGCAAACCAATAGCCGGACTTTTTAAGAAAAGTGAATCAACAGCCCCGGAGTTAGAGTTAGCAAGTTTAACAGCAGAAGGTGCTGTCCGCAACGTCGAAAAAGTCTACCTTTCTAAACACCGAAAAAAAATAATTGTACAGCTTTCTATTTCAATTATTCGCGACGGTCAAGGCAAGGTCAGAGGCAAGTTATACATAGCACAAGATATTACTGATAGCAAGCGGGCTGAAAGAAATTTGCGGCGCAGTGAAAAAAAGTTTCGCCAACTGATAGAAACTGTTAATGCTGTGGCGTTTATTTATCACCGCAGACAGTTGCGCTATGCCAATGCTCAGACAGAAGCTCTGACAGGATATACTCGCGAAGAATTACTAGCATTGGATTTATACGACTTAATTCATCGAGATTTTATAGAAATAGTTAAAAAATGGGGTAAATCCAGCCACGCCCGCTCAACTGCAGGGTCAAAATATGAATTAATAATAGTCACGAAAACAGGAGAAATGCGCTGGATTGAAGCAACGGTAGATATTATAAAATTTGAAAAAAAAGCCTCAATTTTAATCACAGCGTTTGACATCAGCGATCGCAAATTAGCAGAGTTAGAAATAGAAACATCTCTTTCGTTGCTTCAAGCAACCATTGAATCTACTGCTGACGGTATTCTGGCGGTTGACAGTGCAGGAAAAGTTGTCAGCTTTAACCGTAAATTTGCCGAAATGTGGCAGTTGCCGGATTTGCAGGTTGATTCGAGAGATAACAACCAAATTTTGGGGTTTGGAATCAACCAGTTAAAATACCCGGAAATATTTCTCAACCGCACTAAAGAATTGTCCGATCGCCCCACAGCAGAAAGTTACGATATCATCGAGTTTACAGATGGCAGAATCTTCGAGCGCTACTCGCTGCCCCAGCGCACGGGAGGCAAAATTACTGGTCGAGTATTCAGCTTTCGGGATGTAACGAAACGGGTGCAATCTGAAGAAAAACTACGCAAAAGCGAAGAACGCTTTCACCTGCTGACGCGGGCGACAAATGATGCAGTATGGGATTTTGATTTGTTAAAAAATGAGTATTGGTTGAGCGAAGAATTTGAAAAAGTTTTTGGATACAAACTCAACGAAACTCAGACGATAGAATTAGAATCTTGGTGGCTAAATATTCATCCCGAAGAACGGGAAAGAGTGATGTTAAGCTTCAACAAAACAATGAACTCAGACGCTGAATGTTGGTCTGAAGAATACAGCTTTCACCGTGCAGACGGGGGATATGTTTTTGTGCTCGATCGCGGCTACATCATCCGCAATGAAAGTGGCAAAGCAGTAAGGGCGATCGGTACGATGATGGATATCACTCAGCGCAAGCAAGCTGAAGAAATTATTCGCTATCAAGCTGTTTATGACCAACTCACCGGTTTACCAAACCGGATACTTTTTAACGAGCGGCTGCTGGCGTCCTTAAAACAAGCTCAAAAAAACCAAAAAATGCTAGCTGTGATGTTTTTAGACTTGGACAGGTTCAAAAAGATTAATGATACACTAGGTCACGCTGCGGGCGATCGCCTGTTAGAAGGTTTTGCCGCACGCATCAGCGACACTTTGCGATCGACTGACACGGTTGCCCGCTGGGGAGGCGACGAATTTACCATACTGCTTCCGGATATCAATTGCTTAGAAGATGCAGTTAAAACAGCTCAAAGAATACTCAACAATTTAAAGCCAGCATTTAAACTAGAAGGACAACCGTTTCATGTTAGCAGCAGCATCGGCATTGCCCTTTATCCAGATGATGGTGAAGATGCCGAAAATTTAGTAAAAAATGCCGATACTGCCTTGTACCGCGCTAAAGAAATGGGAAGAAATAACTATCAGTTATATACTTCAACAATTAATCCCCAAGGCAGCCGGTTACTCACTATAGAACACAGGCTGCACGAGGCTTTAGAACAGGGAGAATTTGAGGTTTTCTACCAGCCAAAAGTCAACCTGACTACTTGGAAAATTCAGGGTATGGAAGCCCTGCTGCGCTGGCAACATCCACAATTAGGTTTAGTTACTCCCGCTACATTTATTCCGATCGCCGAAGAGAACGGACTAATTGTAGCTATTGGGGAATGGGTGCTGCAAACAGCCTGCACTCAAAATAAAGCTTGGCAGGATGCTTTGCAGCCAGATTTGCGGGTAGCAGTCAACGTTTCGGCTCGGCAGTTCCAGCAATTTAATTTATTAGAAATGGTAGCGAACTGCTTGGAAAAAAGCGGTTTAGCACCCAAGTATTTAGAGTTAGAAATTACCGAGACTACAGCCATGCAAGATGTGGATTATACCACAAAAGTTCTCACGGAGTTGCAGAATATGGGAGTGCAAATTGCCCTGGACGATTTCGGCACGGGTTATTGTTCTCTAAATTATCTCAAAAAGTTTCCCTTGAATATCTTAAAAATAGATAAATCCTTTGTCAGCGGAATGACGACCGATCCGTGCGAACGAGCGATCGCCAAGGCTGTAGCGACGCTGGGGCGAGATTTGAACTTGAGCGTGGTAGCCGAAGGAGTAGAAACTAAAGAGCAGTTGGAGTGTTTGCGATCGCTCCACTGTCAAGAAATTCAGGGTCACTATTTCAGCCCTGCCCTCTCGGCTGGTGAGGCTAGCAAACTTTTAGTAAATTCTATGTTGAGGAAAGTGCAAATTGCTTAATTAGTCATTAGTTATTAGTTATTAGTTATTAGGGTAGTAATAAATATGTAGTTAAATTCAATTACAGTAATTGAATCCATAGGTGAATTTTATAACTCACACTATCAAATTTTATAATTTTAATATTTCTTTACGCGCTCGAATGTAGATTGACTTACAGTTATGCTATCCTAAATAAATTTTGCTAAAATCCTGGATATTTCCCAACATTAGTTTGGTCATATAATATGCTATCCTTACGACCAAATTGCTCTAATTTTGGTTCAAATCACATAGTTAAGAATGGTAGAATTCATAAGAAAAAACCCAAATACAAGTGTCTTAGTTGCGGTCGCCAACTTCTCGAAAATCTTTCCAACAAAGTAATTAGCTCACCAACAAAAGATTTAATCGATCGACTTCTGTTAGAGAAGATTTTTTTGGTTGGTATAGCTAGAACAAAGGCATATTTCTCAAAAATAGTTACAGGATTACGTAAATAATAAATATTCCTCAATCGAACGCATAGTCAAGGTTCAACCTCAAAAACAAGTCAGATTGAATGTTGAATGTGAGGAATTGCGGTTATTGGTAGATTCCAAACAAAATAAACAATGGGTGTGGCGCCGCAATGGATAGAGAGACCAGAGAGATTATGGGTTTTTATATTGGCGATCGTAGCGTATTCCCGATCGAGAAAATTATGGAATTCTCTACCTCCTGTATATCGACAAGGCGCTGTTTGCTATAAAGATTTTTGGGCTGCCTCTGCTTGTATTTTTCCAAGCAAATGCCATCAGCCAGTTGATAAAGAGAGTGGAAAAACTCATCATCTTGAAAGATTTAATAATACTTGGCGTCAACGTGTTTCTCGGAGCGGAAGAAAAAAAATAATTTATAAAAAGTTAGATAATTCTATTGGTGCTATGTGGTATTTTATCCCTCACAAAAACTATGTTATCAACCAATAAATATCTAATTACTGCATATTTATTACTACCATATTGTCGAACTCAAACAAGGTGAAACTTTGAGAGCTGATTGCGATTTGGTTAAAGGATTTACCCAGGGAATTGAAGAAAATTAGCGAAAATGATGTCATTTTGGCAAAGTCGGTGGAGAGGGTTATGTTTGGTTTTATCGGGGGAAAGGTAAATTATTAGTATGTGAAAATGATGCTATGGGCTTGGGTTGAGTTATTGACAGCGACAGGAGATGCGATCGCTCAAAAGGAATGGATTTGACAAATTAGTTTGATTTTAGCAAAATCTGGAAACACAGGCGATCGATTACACTTGGGTACATCAGGGACACGGAAGTGCCGTGTCCGTAACTGTATTTTAAGCAACAGTCCGATCGCCCAAATCCCTCTCAACATCCGCTAGCAGCCCGTATTTTCCCTGTATTCCCAATGGCCGACTTGCTTATCTGCCTAGAAATCATATACTTTGTCAAGTTAAGAAAATATTTTTTTGATTCTTCCAGGAGCGAGAAAAAAAAATGTACATAGTACAAATTGCCTCGGAGTGCGCCCCCGTTATCAAAGCAGGGGGTTTGGGCGACGTAGTTTACGGTTTGAGTCGGGAGTTGCAGAATTCCGGCCACTGCGTCGAGATTATTCTACCGAAGTACGACTGCATGAGGTACGACCACATTTGGGGACTTCACGAGGCCTACCGGGATTTGGCTGTGCCTTGGTACGGCGGCGAAATCCTCTGCGATGTCTTGTGCGGCTGGGTGCACGGGCAGTTGTGTTTTTTCATCGAACCTCGCTCTCAAGATCGCTTTTTTAATCGCGGCTGTTATTACGGGTGCGATGACGACAATATGCGGTTTGCATTTTTCAGCAAAGCCGCTTTGGAATTTTTGCTCAGAAGCAACAAGCGTCCCGATGTGATTCACTGTCACGATTGGCAAACTGGTTTAGTGCCAGTCTTGCTGTTTGAAATTTACAAATACAATTGGATGGAAAATCAGCGAGTCTGCTATACCATTCACAATTTCAAACATCAAGGCATGGGAGGTAGCGATATTTTGAATGCAACGGGTTTGAATCGAGAGGATTATTATTTTGAGTACGATCGCCTCCGAGATAACTTTAACCCTTTTGCTATCAACTTTATGAAAGGCGGCATTGTTTACTCGAACTTTGTTACCACTGTTTCGCCGCACCACGCTTGGGAAGCTCACCACGGCGAGTTTGGCTACGGTTTGGGTCACACTTTGCACTTGTATCAAGACAAGTTTCGCGGGGTGCTCAACGGCATTGATTATGATGTGTGGAATCCCGAGAGCGATCGCTATCTTCCGGCTCATTACACTCAGGATGATTTGGCAGGAAAAGCCAAAACTAAAAAAGCTTTGCGCGATCGGCTGTTACTGCGCGATGCTGACAAGCCTATTATTACCTTTATCGGTCGTTTGGACGACCAAAAAGGTGTTCATCTCGTCCACCATGCAATTTATTACTCTCTGAGTAAGGGAGCGCAATTCGTGCTTTTGGGTTCCGCGACGGAAGCGGGAATTAACGCACATTTCCAGCACGAAAGATACTTTTTAAATGATAATCCAGACTGCCATTTAGAACTAGGTTTTAATGAGGAACTGTCGCACTTAATTTACGCGGGTGGAGATATCATTGTGGTTCCCAGCAATTACGAACCCTGCGGGCTGACTCAGATGATCGGGTTGAGGTACGGCACTGTGCCTGTGGTGCGGGGAGTTGGCGGTTTGGTGAATACAGTGTTCGATCGAGATTACGACACCCGCCACCTGCCGGAAGAACGCAACGGTTACGTATTTTACCAAACCGACTACTACGCTTTAGAGTCGGCGCTCGATCGGGCGATCGGATTGTGGTATGACTATCATGATGAATTTGAAAAACTCATGCTTCAAGGCATGAATTGTGACAATTCGTGGAAATATCCAGCTAAAGACTATGTGGAAATTTACGAGCTAATTAGACACAAATAATCAGTAGGACTAGCAGTGTGCAACTTACTAACTGTAGGGTGTGCACTGCTAGCCCGCGTCTTGGTGGCTGTTGAGCCTGGTTGCGAATTCCGGCAGTTGATAGATGGCGGTGACGCGAATCGCTTGGGAGATGGCTGTTGCTTTTTTTTTGGGAGTGCGAGATTGTTTAAGGAATCTTTTTAAATTTACCTCCTCTGCAGGCCATAACAAAGTCTGTTCGGAAAAAAACAGCCGGTTGAGCGAAGCCGAGACCGGATTTCTGACCGCGAGTGCGGCAGCCCTAAATATAGTTACGCTGTCGCTCATCAAATAAGAATCATTTGCATTAATATAGTAAAGCAATGACTATAGATGGCTGTAGATAGACCATCGTGTCAATTACCAGATGAAAAAACCTATCATTATAGAACAATGAGCATTTCTCGGCGTATTTTTCTTGCCAGCGGTACAGCAATGGCTGTCGTGGCCGTGGGGGAACTAAGCAAAAAAGCCCCTGTCGCAGCCCAAACCGGCACTCTCAACCTTTATTCAGCACGTCACTACGACACTGATAATGAGTTGTACCAAAGCTTCACCAAAAAAACTGGGCTCAAGGTTAACCTCGTTGAAGCGGATGCTGACCAACTAATTGAACGGATCAAAAGTGAAGGTGCAAATAGTCCCGCTGATGTTTTCATCACGGTGGATGGTGGGCGTTTGTGGCGGGCAAAACAAGCCGGTATTCTGCAACCTGTTTCTTCAACAGTCCTGACATCGGCAATTCCAGCAAGTTTGCGAGATCCTCAAGGTTTCTGGTTTGGTTTATCGCGCCGGGCACGGGTGATTGTTTATAACAAAAGCAAGGTGAACCCTGCCCAATTGTCAACCTATGAGGCGCTGACAGAACCTCGGTGGAAAGGCAAAATTTTAGTGCGATCGTCCACTAATATCTATAATCAGTCTCTGGTTGGGGCTATGTTAGCGGTTCATGGAGCTCAAAAAACAGAAGCTTGGGCGCGAGGATTGGTAGCTAATTTTGCGCGTCCTCCAGAGGGAAATGATACGGCGCAAATCAAAGCTGTTGCTGCTGGGGTAGGCGATATTGCCCTGGTTAATACCTATTATGTAGCTCGCTTAATGAAATCGAAAGATCCAGCAGAACAGGCGATCGCGGCGAAAGTAGGTGTATTTTTCCCCAACCAGCGCGATCGCGGTACCCACATCAACATTAGTGGTGGGGGTGTAGTCAAAACCTCCCGTAACAAAGCAGGCGCGATCAAATTCTTGGAACACTTAGCCAGTCGCGAAGCGCAACAAATTTTTGCTAGGGGTAATTACGAATACCCTGTGATTTCAGGTGTGGCGATCGATCCTGCCGTTGCCAGTTTTGGTACATTCAAATCTGACCCTCTCAACCCTGACGTGTTTGGGAAAAATAACGCCGACGCTTTAAAGATTGCCGATCGCGCAGGATGGAAATAGACGCTTTTTGAACGAGAAGCTACTCTTTGTTATTCGGCGGTTTCAACCGCCGAATCCCATCAACTTTCATTTTTAATTTTACCATCCGGCATTATAGCGCCTTTGAGGTTTGCCCCTTTCAGATTTGCCCCTGTTAAATCAGCAATATTTAAGTCAGTTTCACTTAAATCGGCATTACTAAGATTGGCATTATTCAGTTTTGCACCTCGCAAAAAAGCCCCCTTGAGATTTGCATTACTCAAATCAGCCTTTGTGAGATCGGCAGAAAATAAACCTGCTTTTTCCAGAGAAGCACCTTTTAAATTTGCACCTTTGAGATTGACGCTATCGAGTAAGGCTTCATTAAGTTTGACATTTTCGAGCACAGCACCTTCCAACTTAGCACCATTGAGATTAGCGCTTGTTAAATCCAGGTTGCTTAACTTAGCGCCAGTCAGGTCGCATTCTGGACATTGCTTAGTTTTTTGTAATGTTTCGAGGGGACCAGCCACCTGTTTTTGGCATCCAAACGTGACCAAAATAGTAAGCAGTAACAAGGAAATTGTGCCAGTAGTGCGGGTAAACATTGCTGAATTTTTATTAATCATCTTGATTTATGAAGGAAAAAGGAAGAGGGAAGAAGGGTTGATACATTCTCCTGAAACCCGCCAGGGAATAAATTCCCTGTCTAATAGCTTGCATTCGGTTGAAACCGACTGAAATCTTAGCTTTATAGTCGTCTTCAGACGACTTTCGCTATGAGACAGGGGTTTCAACCCCTGTCGGACTATAGCTTTAAAAGAATCAATCAACTCTGCAAGCAGGTAAGATATTTGGGGGTTATAGTATTGAAGACTGGCGCGATCGCGCAATTTTCCAACTTAATAAAATAACCGGTAACATCCCCACTAAAACAATTGCCAATGCTGGGCCAGAAGCTTCAGCCAATCGCTCATCAGAGGCAAGTTGATAAGTTCGCACAGCCAAGGTATCAAAGTTAAAAGGTCTAATAATTATAGTAGCAGGTAACTCTTTCATTACATCAACGAATACTAACATCATGGCAGTTAGTAAACCTCCCGTCATCATTGGTGTATGAACTGTAACTAAAGTTTGCATCGGACTGTAACCCAAACTTCTCGCCGCATCATCTAAATTAGGCTTGATTTTGCTCAAACTTGACTCTACCGCATTTAAAGAAACAGCTAGGAAGCGAACTATATAAGCAAATACCAAAGCTGCGATCGTACCGCTTAACAACAAGCCTGTAGAAATTCCCCAGTTTTCGCGCATCCAACTATCCAATAGATTGTCAATTTTTCCAATTGGAACCATAATCCCCACTGCAATCACAGAACCAGGTACAGCATAGCCCATTGCCGCAACTCTAGTTGCTAACTGCACTCCTACATTAGGATATAACCGCAAACCATAAGCCATAATCAAGGCAATAATTACGGCTAAAATTGCTGTCAGGGTGGCCAAAATTAAACTGTGACGGGCAAATATCCAAAAGCGTTCATCTAAGGTTAGTTGCCAATTAGCTAAGGTCAACTTTACTAAAAGACCCGCTGGCAATAAAAAACCAAAAAACAGCGGCAAAAAACAAGCAATTACCGCTAAAATTTCCCTAATTCCTTTAAGTTGATAAGTTTGTAGTTGGCGATAGCGGCTGCTAGCTTGATAATATTTAGTCCGACTTCGAGACCAGCGTTCTAGTAAAATCAAACCCAGAACAAATAATAATAGCATCGCAGCTAATTGATTGGCTGCAATTCGTTCTCCCATGCCAAACCAAGTCCGATAAATACCTGTGGTGAATGTATCAACTCCAAAATACTGAACAGTGCCATAATCGTTGAGAGTTTCCATCAAAGCGAGTGCTAAACCTGCTACAATTGCGGGTCTTGCCATTGGTAAAGCAACTGTAATAAAACTCCGCCAAGGACTACAGCCCAGTATTCTACTAGCTTCTAGGGTACAAGTGGATTGCTCCAAAAAGGCTACTCTTGTTAATAGGTAGACGTAGGGATATAAAACTAAGATTAGCATTAAGATTGCTCCAGGGAGCGATCGCACGTTAGGAAACCAATAGTCTCCATAACTCCAGCCAAAAATATAACGCAAAGCTGTTTGAACTGGGCCTGAAAATTCTAAAAAGTCTGTATAAGTATAAGCTAGCACATAAGCTGGGGCCGCTAAGGGTAACAGCAATGCCCATTCAAATACGCGACTGGCCCGAAAGCGACACATTGTTACTAGCCACGCACATCCTACGCCGATCGCGACAACACCAAAGCCTACACCGATCGTTAACAATAAAGAGTTGACGATATAACGGGTTAAAACTGTATCGGTTAAATGTTGCCATGTATCTTTAGCTTCCAAAAAGATACTGGATAAGACACTGATCACTGGTATGGCGATCGGCAATGCTAAAGCGATAACCGCAAGTGTCCACCCACTAGCGGATAAACCGCGTAAGGTCGATCGCCATTGGATTGTCCTGATTGCTGTTTGCTGTAGTGATTTTTGGGAATTTTTCATTGCTAGTAAAAGGTCTAGCTTGCTATTTTATCAGTAGGTGTAAACATTTGTCAAGGCTTTATGATAATAAATCTCACTAAACTGCTTTATTGTAGAATAGTAAGTTGTTGATTATTTATGGCAATAATGGCTCGACCGATAATTCTGCATTTGGATGGTGTAACAAAACAGTATGCCCAAGCAGCATCACCTGCGGTGGCATCTGTCACCCTGACCTTACATCAAGGAGATATCCTGGGGTTGTTGGGACCATCGGGTTGTGGGAAAACAACGTTGCTGCGGTTAATTGCTGGTTTTGAACAGCTACAAGCAGGGACGATCGCTTTAGCAGGAAAAACTGTAGCGAGTGTTAATATGTCAGTCGCGCCGGAACAGCGAGACATTGGTATGGTGTTTCAAGACTATGCACTCTTCCCCCATTTGACAGTCGCGAAAAATGTAGCTTTTGGCTTGACGCATCAAGGAAAAGAGTCAAAGCATAATATTCAGAAAGGTGTCGCAGAAGCATTAGCGTTGGTGGGATTAGAAGGATTGGAAAACCGTTATCCCCATGAATTATCGGGGGGTCAGCAACAGCGAGTAGCCCTGGCCCGTGCGTTAGCCCCTAGACCTGCGATTATTTTACTAGATGAACCCTTGAGTAATTTAGATGTACAAGTACGGTTAAGATTGCGTCAGGAAGTCCGCGAGATTCTCAAAGCAACAGGAACCTCTGGTGTATTTGTCACCCACGATCGCGAAGAAGCACTTTCGATTTCAGATTGGGTAGCGGTGATGCGTCAAGGCAAATTAGAACAGTTTGGCACTCCAGAGGAAGTTTATCAAGAACCAGCATCTCGGTTTGTGGCTGAGTTTGTGACGCAAGCTAATTTTGTGTCGGCATCGCTAAAGCAGGATTTTTGGGAAACAGAAGTAGGTTGTTTTGCTGTGAAAGGAAATTCATTTGTAAAAGTTCCTTGTGATGTTTCTACTGAAGGAGAATTGATGATCCGGCAGGAAGACTTGAGTTTATACTTAGATGAAGATTCGGCTGTTGTGATTTGCGATCGCCAATTTTTAGGCAGAGAAAATCGTTATTGTTTAAAAACACCTTCGGGCGAAAAGTTATATGCACTCACAACCACAGGAAATGTTTTTCCCATTGGTTCTAAAGTTCGGTTATCTTGTGGGGATAATTCTCCCTTAGCTTTCTTTGTAGGTAAGCCTAAGCCATAGCTAATGAGTAATTGCTAATTC
Source organism: Oscillatoria nigro-viridis PCC 7112 (assembly GCF_000317475.1). Classification (NCBI taxonomy): domain Bacteria; kingdom Bacillati; phylum Cyanobacteriota; class Cyanophyceae; order Oscillatoriales; family Oscillatoriaceae; genus Phormidium; species Phormidium nigroviride. The sequence continues at coordinate 1,050,819 of NC_019729.1, read as the reverse complement.
CTAATTGGGAAAAAATCCTCCCCCTCTTCCCATCTCCCAGTCTCCCCCTCTTGCTTCTTCCTTATACTGCCTGATAGGTTTTCTGTCTATCGCTGTTGTCAGGGAAGGGGCTACTCACGATATCCTCTGTTTTTATACCCCCTGCAATCAGCGCTTGGCTTAGACCTTCCTCGAAGTTATCCTCTTCAATTACAACTTGATTATCGACTAAACGAGCATGAAACAGAATCGTGTCAATCCACCGCTGTTTATCCCAGCCTGTAGCGAGAATCAGAAAGTGACCCGAATCGACATCACAGACGGGGTAAAGCTGGATCGCCTGTAAGCGGGGTTGGGCGATTGTTGCTTCTTGCAGGGTTTTTTTGAGGATGTCTGCATAGCTTAGTGAGTTATCCATTGGAGAATCACCTCTTGATTTGGTTCGTAAACTAATAAGTTGATTTTATTTCGTTGAACGGCTAACTGAAAAATCGGTTTTTGAAAGTGTTTAATGTACATCGCTTGGCTCACAGCTAAAAACAACTGACGCTCCGGTTCTTGCCCTTCCAATGCCCATTGGAAAAGCCTACGCAGACATCGTTTTTTCCAGTTCGCTGATGACTGAGGGGGAATCGAAGTCTTTGATTTCAACAGCGATTTTCTGCCCTTGTTTTTCCGCAGTTAAAAACTTTTCGGCTCCTAAGTCTGCTTTCAAAAGTGTCTGTTCTAACACTAAGACTAAAGGATCGTCCGTAATTGTCCACCCGTCTTTTTCGAGGGTGCGACGTAGAGAGAAGTGTAAATTATCGCGTCTAGACATTCGACATTCGAGAATTGAGGTTAGGAAAGATAAGCAGGGACTTTTTGAACTCCTATGTCTTGCAGATATCGCTTATTACGATCTATGGTACCACATCTGCGATACAATTTAAGTTATACGTCAGATCAAACTGGTATGGAGTTTAAATGGCAAGGCAACCAATTGTTCTAAATGGAATAGAGTTCAAATTCCAGAAAGATGCTATTGAACACTTCAGAAATATGTTGGATCGCTATCGAAATGGTCAAAGCATAGCAGGTGACGATCGCGATATGTTACTAGCTCTTCTGGAGCGCCATCCTGAAGCAGATAAAAAGATTGGATGTGGTATAAAACGTTTGTACAAATATAGAACCGATATGCCGACAAGTTGCTTTTGGATAGAAAGAACAGATGGCTCTCGAACAGATTTTTCTTATCGAACAGCGATTTCTGCTAAAGGAAAGTCTCTTTATCAAGAATTTTTAGAAGCCTGCCGTGCCACTGTTGAAGATGATCTGCGGGTAACTAAAAAAAGATACTTTGAAAAGTGTGCAGATCTGGATGGAAAAGTTGAATGCGATATTACTGGTGATAAGGTAGCTATTTATGAGAGCCATCTTGACCATAAAAAACCATTGACATTTCAGGTTATTGTGAACACTTTTATTGGCGCTAATGATATTGAAATAAAACCTGAAATGTTGTTGATGTCCCAGGATGTCCAGTTTCAAACAACTATGATCGATCGAGAGTTAAAGGATAAGTTTCGACGATATCATCATAAAGTGGCGCAGCTTAGGGTTATTAAAGCCGAACAAAATCTTAGTCTTGGCGGATCTGAGAGAATTCGGAAGAGCCGTAATCCTGTATTGATTCCTATGGAACTTGTAGGTGACTGACGTATCACATCCCTGTTGGAGCGGATGGACTCAGATTTCTGGTGCATTGCGAAGTTTTCTGGCAGCCACTCAACAGGAAGGTTACATTTTTTCCCGATAGGTGAATGCTCACGCCTGCAACTCCTTCTCATGGATCGCCCTCTTTTCCTGTCCTCAAAAAATACAGCCACCACCAAGGCTCAAATCAGATCCCGATCGCCAATATGCCGCCAACCCCGTCAGCAACAAATTCCCCTCGCTATCCCACCAGCGCAACCAACGCTGAGTCTGATTGTGGTAACTGCCTGACCATAGGCTCAATTGTACTCCCATGAGTTCGATCGGCTAGTGAAAGAAAGGATATTACAAAATAAAAGCCCTTCATCCCCGGACTAAAGTCACCGGGATGAAAGGCTTTTGCAAGTTTTAACCAGCCTTCAATCTTGTTGGTTTGACAGATTTAAGCTAATTTAATTCAAATGAAAGTCTGTTAATTTTCGGACTTCTGTCCTTGCGATTCTCGCACAGCAACTTCTGAATCCGGTTGATTCAGAGCCATTTCTAGAGATTTTGCAATCTCGACTGGCTCAGGAGTACGCTTAGAAAATCCCCAGACAAACATCAAGACGATACTGGAAACTAGCAGCCATTGCGGAGGAACTAAATCGGGATTAATTACTTTCACCAACAACCGCATTCCCACGAACCCAACTGTGATGTAACCAGCACTTTCTAGGTGAACGAATTCATCCAGCCAGCGGATGAACAACCCGGCCATGAATCGCAGGGCAATAATTCCAATAGTAGCGCCTGTTACGACGATAAAAGTGTTGTCAGAAACAGCGATCGCAGTAGTAACGCTATCCAATGAAAACGCTAAATCCGTAAAAGCAATCATGGGAATTGCTTGCCACACAGAGGCAAATCTGGGCCCGTGATGTTCTCCTTCGGAGTCTGTATCTGAAGTAAAATGTTGGAAAACAAGCCACAGCAGGTAGAGAGCACCAAGCAGTTCAAACTGCCAGTATTGGATCACCCAAGTAGCCATTAAAATTAGGGCGATCCGCAGTACAAAAGCAATGATCAAACCAAGGTTGAGAGCATTTTGCTGTTGCTTGGCATCTTCCAAACCTTTAGAAATAGACGCCAGGGCGATCGCGTTGTCAGCCGAAAGTACAGCCTCCAAAGCCACCAAAACCAACAATAATAAAAAGCCGTCAACTCCAAAAATGGGTGAAGCGTCGAGAAATTGATCTAGCATTAACTATTTTGTGCACCTAAGATTGGCAAGGGTCGAGCGCAGCGCAAATTACCCGCTCTGTCTAACATTTAGTGTCACCTTCACTTAAATCTTAACCTAACGCGGTAATTCTGTGGGAGGCGATCGTCAGAACAACGTCCGAAGGAAGCAGTCCCAGGAAACAAGGAAAAATTCTCCCCTCCGACACTCAAAAGCTGCGCCACTGCGCCACTGCGCCACTGCGCCACTCCTCCCCGGACGCAGCATTTGTGTTGCAAGTTGTAACAAATGATTCCCAAAAGCGCCAATTTGTCTCAAATTGGTGAAAGCTCGTGCCCGCGAAAAGGAGTTTTGCGAATATGTCTTTAACAGATACCCAAGTCTACGTAGCGCTCGTAATTGCTTTGATTCCCGGAATCTTGGCTTTCCGGCTGTCAACTGAACTGTACAAATAGTTTCCAGACACCTGTTGCGAACCGCAAAACGCCTGCCTGACCAGTTAAATCTCTCGCTTTACAGATACAGACAATTGCTGCCCCAGTGCAGTAGATTGTTTGTGTTCAGCAAGACGAGACTGCAAGGGCAGGCATTTTTATGGGAAAATTCCGTCTTCAGGCGTCACCTTTGTCTCAACAATTTTGGTTGTCAGCACCCTGACGAACAGGGGCGAGTGTGCGTTAAGCTCAGAATTTGCTCTGTTGAACTCTAAAACGTCAGTCTCAGGTATTTGAAAAAAAAATTATGCAAGCGATTCAACCCACCGTTACCCCACTGCGTCCTGTAAAAAACTCCCCTCGGGTTACTCCTCGTCGCAGCAGCAGCCGCCAGCGTTCCTACCCTCACCAAACCCTCGCGGCCGAAACAGGGGTCAAGTTGGCAGTCAACATGGTACTTTCAGTCTGTGCAACTTCTGCTGTGCTTCAGCTTTGGCCTCACTACCGGGCGGTGCAAGAAAAATTGCACGAAATCCAAGCTGAAGTCAATCTTACCCAAGGGCGAGTAAATCAGTCGCGATCGAACTTTAACCGCTACTTTGACCCTAGTCTTGCTAAAACTGTGATGCAAGAGCAAAGCAACCAAGCTGACCCGCAACAGCGTCCGGTGATTTTGCAAGAAGCCGAGGTACCAGACGCCGAGGAATCAACCCTGCAACCTTAAGGGAACGGCAGTTTTGGGTTTTGATATCACGTCCGATGTGCATCACATTGTTTTATGTCATTGCTTCGCACAGCAAACAATGACAGATGAATCTGTCGGACGTGATATCACTTTTGAGTAAAAGAGTTTTTAGGATGATTCTTGTCTGTCCGGGCGAACGAAACGCAGAGACAGACAGACCTGCGTATTGTCACCTGTTGCAATCTCAAAACTTCAAACTCCGGCTTATACTGACTTTGCCAGCACGGTTTTTTCTTTCAGCAGTTGCAGTGCAGCTTGATATTGCAAGTCTGCTGCGGTGCCAATTCGATCGCGCGCGATGGGTTCCAAAGGCACTACGCGATCGGGCGCAATCCCCAGCTTGTTAATATCTTTATGGTTAGGTGTCTCGTACTTAGCAACAGTCACGGCCAACCCGGAACCGTCAGACAAATCAAACAGCGACTGAATCAGTCCTTTGCCAAAAGTCTTTTCTCCTACCAGTTGAGCTCTGCCGTTATCTTGCAGCGCACCCGCCAAAATTTCGCTAGCACTGGCAGTTCCCTTGTTCACCAAAACAATCAGCGGATCGTGAGTTAGAGCTTCTCCAGAGGCTTCAAAACTGCCGAGAATGCCTTGTCTGTTCACCGTGTAGACGATCGTCCCGGAATCCAGCCACAGGCGGGCAATTTCAATCCCCGCTTGCAACAGTCCGCCCGGGTTGTTCCGCAGGTCGAGAATGTAGGCGGCGGCTCCTTGTTTTTCCAAGCGGTCGATCGCGTGAGCGACTTCCTCAGTGGCGTTAGCGCTGAATTGACTCAAGCGAATGTAGCCCACCGGCAAATTTTCCGACCCCGACTGCAATTCGGCGTAAACCGGATTCAGAGCAATGCGATCGCGCACTAGCTTAATTTCCTCAGCAGCCTCCCTTCCCTCGCGCCCCAAGGTCAAGGTAACGGCAGTGCCGATGGGGCCGCGCATTCGAGTTGCAGCCTCGTCTAGGCTCAATTCTGAGGTGGGAGTGCCGTCAATTTTCAGAATGCGATCGAGGGGTTGGATACCAGCTTTATCCGCCGGTGAGCCGGCCAAAGGAGCCACCACTGTCAGGGTATTTGTCTGGGGGTCGATCGCAATTTGCAGCCCCACACCCGTCAATTCTCCCGAAGTGTTAACCTGCAAGCTGCGGTACTGTTCGGGTTTCAGCAGTCGAGTGAAGGGGTCGTCGAGATTCGCCAGCATCCCCTGAATCGCCGCGTAAGTCTGCTGTCTGTCGTTAAGCGGTTGCTTGACAGCTTTTTGGCGAATCGACCACCAGTTTTGAGAGTTGAAGCTGTCGTCCACATAAGAGCGGTTAACAATTCGCCAAGCTTCGCTCAATAGCTGCTGTTCAGGAGTCAGCGCCGCGGCAGGCTGCGCCCACCCACCTAGAACTAGGACGACTTGGAGGAAAAGTAAAATAGCAATCTGGAAAACTCGTCTGTGCATGATTGTTCTGTAAAATACCAGTAAGTATTACATTTTATGTATTTTACGTTTGTACGCTGGGAACGCTGTTGCAGATTTAACTCGCCTTTTGAACGATCGCGAGCGTCCCGCTGGCACTTGTAAATAAATATAAGCGATCGGTCGTCGATGATATGACGCGATCGTCTCAGGAATAGGGCGCGATTCGCTTGCGCCCTCGGCTGGCGCGACCAGCGAGGGATTGCTGGAAAACCTGGTTTGACTCTCCGCAGAGATACTAAAGCACCGCCTAACTATCTCCATTAGTCGCGGACGCATCGGAGTTGACAAACCGGGTTTGATGTACTAAGGATCGTCAATTAAATAATTTCCTTTTTTTCTTGTGGGATGGGCCTATGAGCCCGTCTCCGATAGACGGGCTCATAGGCCCATCCCACAACAGTCATGAAAAGTGGATTTTTTTTAATTCTCATCCCTAAATTACTTCGTTATCACGCGCAGATTCGGTAAAAAATTGGGTTTCAGAGTCTCGCAGTACCTCCAGGAGTGTCTGTCTGGATGCAGCAAGATTTAGTAGCATCCCTACATCATCGATACGTTAAAAATTAATGATTGTATAGTTGGTTAAGTTATCAAAACTTATATGAATTTTTGATAAGAAAAGTGGGAAAAACAAATATTTTTTGGAGAGCTGCTAAACAAAAACATAAGTCATAGGATATCCTATTTAAATTTTAGCAAATCTGTCATGTTGAACTCAATGACTCCACTTTCCTCAAAAGCGATCGCATTTATCGATGCTGCCGTCCCCGACCCTCAAACCTTAATCGACGGCGTTATCCCTGAAACCGAGGTAATTCAATTAGAGTCAAACCGCAACTGCCTGGAACAAATTGCCGAAGCTTTGGAGGGAGAGAAATTTTCAATAATTCACATTATTGCCCACGGGCAACCCGGTTGCGTGCAACTGGGGAACGTTGAATTGAGTTGGGAAAATTTGAGAGATGGGGCGGGTAATTACGCAGCAGCAGTCCAAGGATGGGCGCAATCGCTGACACCAAATGCCGAAATTATCCTCTACGGCTGCAATGTTGGCCAAGGAAATATAGGCAAAGCATTTGTACAGCGTTTGAGTCAACTAACAGGGGCAAGTGTTGCTGCTTCTGAGAATCTGACAGGTTGTGCAGAAGCTGGTGGCGACTGGGAATTAACAGTGACAGCGGGGACAATTAAAGCTGACATTGCATTTGGGCCAGAAGCGATCGCAGCTTACAGTCACGTTCTCAATACGTTTAAACTAACACCTACTGGCTTGACAACAGGAAATCGCCCTACAGCTATTGTTAGCCAGGACTTCAACGGAGATGGCCTTCTCGATTTAGCCGTAGCTAACAGAAGTTCTGACAGTGTTTCGATCTTGTTGGGAACAGGTCAAGGTAATTTTGGCACAGCTACTAACTTGACCTTGGGGAGTGCAGGAAATCCCAACGGTATTGTTGCGGGCAATTTTAATGGGGATACGCTGCCAGATTTAGCTGTATCGACAGCAATTGGCGGCGATATAGGAGGAGGGGTTTATGTCTTTTTAGGAACAGGCCAAGGCAACTTTAGCAATCCTAACAACTTTGGCCCGGGCATCACTAAAGAGGCGATCGCTACGGGAGATTTTAATCAAGATGGCTTCGCTGACTTAGTTGTGGCAGAAGACAACCAAGTTTCTATTGCTTTAGGCAATGGTCAAGGAACTTTTGGTAATTTTAACAATGTGGGGACTGCAATCAGCCCCTTAGCGATCGCGATCGGAGATTTTAACGGCGACAACAATCTCGATGTTGTTGCCACTAACGGGAATCCGGCTAACAGCGTTTCTATTTTTTTCGGTACGGGTCAAGGCACTTTTGGCAATCAAACCAACTTGAATGTCGGCACAAGTCCCAGCGCGATCGCAGTTGGAGATTTTAACGCTGACGGCAGTTCCGATCTGGCTGTAGCCAATGCAGACAATCAGAACGTATCAATTTTATCAGGTACAGGTCAAGGAACTTTTAGCAATCCTGCTAACTTTAATGTGGGATTAAGTCCTGATGATATTGCCGTTGGTGATTTCAACGCTGACGGTCAACCCGATTTAGCTGTAGCGAACGCCGGTTCTAATGATGTTTCAATTTTAACTGGCACCGGTCAAGGAACCTTTAACGGGCCCTTTAATTATAATACTGGGGGAACAACTCCGAGGGCGATCGCGGTTGGAGATTTTAACTCGGATACCAGACCAGATATTGCTGTCGCAAATACTGGCAGCAACAGAGTTACAATTCTGGCGAATGTACTCTTGCAACCAAATTTTGACGGCGTACCACTCAGCGTCGCGGAAGGAGACACCGACACAACAGTTAATCTTCCTATAACTCTCGAAGAGGGGTTGCTATTTGCAGATCAGATTGTTACCATATTAACTGCACCTAATTTTGTTACTTCGACAGCTACAGCTACTCAAGGTGTTGACTATAATCTTTCTAATAATCCTCTTACTTTCCCTGCAGGTAGTAGCAGTTCAACCCAAAATCTTGCACTCACAATCAAAGCAGACAATTTTGCAGAAGAAGACGAAGCAATTGTATTGACTAGTACAATTTTTCCCTACTTTCGTAGTCTTTTAATCCCTGCTAACGATCCGATTATTTACACAGTTGGTGCTAGTGCTGGTACTGTTCCTGAAGGCAACTCCGGCACAAATCCGCTGATATTTACTGTTAGTCGCAGTGGCGGTACTGATTCTGCAGGGACTGTCGATTATGCGATCGCCGGAACTGCTACAAACGGCAGCGATTACAACAATATCGGCGGCACTTCCGGGGCAACTGACGTTAATGGTACGGTTAATTTTGCTGCGGGCGAGACATCGAAAACGATTACTTTGGACGTTTTGGGGGACAGTGCGATCGAACCGGATGAAACTATTACTGTCACGTTATCAAATCCGATCGCACCAGGCCCGACTCCAACAATTACAACTGCTAGTGCGACAACTACTATTACTAATGACGACACTGCTGGAATTTTAGTCAATCCCGATAGCGGATTAACGACAACAGAAGCAGGAGGAACAGCAACATTTACTGTCCAACTCAACTCTCAACCAACTGCTAACGTGACTGTTGGCTTAAGCAGTTCCAATGTTGCCGAGGGAACAGTTTCTATACCCTCGCTGACATTCACTCCCGCGAATTGGAGTGCGCCGCAAACAGTAACTATTACTGGCGTTGACGACAATATTGCTGACGGCAATCAAACTTACACTATTTTCACTGCTGCGGCTGTTAGTACAGACAGCAATTACAGCAATTTCAATCCCTCTGATGTCAGCGTTACGAATAGCGATAACGAAACTCCCGGCATTACCGTTAATCCCACAGCAGGATTAACTACAACAGAAGCGGGAGGTACGGCTAATTTCAGTGTTGTCCTCAACACTCAACCTACGGCACCTGTTACTATCGCTTTAAGTAGTTCCAATCCCGCAGAAGGAACAATTTCTACTAATACCTTAAGTTTCACTCCCAATAACTGGAATCAGGCGCAGACGGTAACGGTGACAGGTGTGGGCGACAATATCGCTGACGGCGATATTGCTTATACTATTGTTACTGAGGCTGCTGTTAGTACAGACAGCAATTACAGCAATTTCAATCCCTCCGATGTCAGCGTTACTAACAGCGACAGCGATACAGTCGGCGTTACCGTTAATCCCGCCAGTACCACAGCAGCAGAAGGCGGTGCCACGGGAAGTTATACACTTCAGCTAAATTCGCAGCCAACCGCGCCCGTAACAGTCAGCTTTGACGGCGGGAATCAAATAAGTGCGATCGCCCCTATTAGCTTCGACGCTGCTAATTGGAATATTGCCCAAACTGTAACTGTGATTGCGACGGACGACACAGTTATAGAAGGTACTCACACTGGCACAATCAATCACGCGGTAACAAGTACCGACGCGAAATATAGCGGAATTGCGATCGGGCCTGTCACAGTCGCCATTACCGACAATGACACGCCAACACCAACACCAACACCGACGCCAACATCGCCAACACCAACGCCAACACCAACGCCAACATCGCCAACACCGACACCGCCAATAATTACATCGCCAACACCAACACCAACACCGACACCGCCAATAATTACACCGCCAATTACATCGCCAACACCAACACCGCCAATAATTACATCGCCAACACCAACACCGCCAATAATTACATCGCCAACACCAACACCGCCAATTACATCGCCAACACCAACACCGCCAATTACACCGACGCCAACACCAACACCCACACCACCAATTACACCGACGCCAACGCCCACACCACCAATTACACCGACGCCAACGCCGACACCCACACCACCAATTACACCGACACCAACACCAACGCCTACAGTTTTGCCGCCGGCACCAACACCAACACCGTCAATTACACCGACGCCAACGCGCGCCCCCGCCAAGTGGACTTTTATGGTTTACATGGCCGCTGCCAACGACTTGGAACCCTTCGGCATCGAAGACTTTTTGGAAATGTCATCCGTTGGCTCTAACAGTGATGTCAATATTGTCGTGCAATTCGATCGCACTCCCGGTTTCGATGCTACTTACGACAACTGGACAGACACTCGTCGGGGGTTAATCCAGGCGGGAGATTTGCCAAATTTGACTTGGGGAACCAGCGTCGGCGAAGTCAACATGGGAGATCCCAATAACCTCACAAACTTCGTGAATTGGGGTACAGCCAACTATCCCGCTGACAACTACGCGATCGTGGTTTGGGATCACGGTGACGGCTGGCGCAATACGGCAACAGCCAGAACCGTTGCTAACGATTGGGAGTCAGGCGATGTTTTGGAAAACCGCGAGGTGGGGGCTGCTTTAGCAGGGGTGCCAGAAAATATGGATCTGATCGGCTTCGATGCTTGTCTGATGGCGATGCTAGAAGTTGCTCACCAGGTTAAAGATGAGGGATCGGTTTTTGTCGGTTCAGAGTACCTAGAGCCCGGAGATGGTTGGCCTTACGACCCAATTTTATTGCAACTTAAAGCTAATCCTACTTGGTCGCCAGCTCAATTAGGCAGCGCGATCGTCACTAACTACGGCGATTCTTATGGCGGTTCCCAGACGCAATCAGCTACTGACTTATCGAAGATCGGCGGTTTATCAGCAGCAATGAGCGATCTGGCAACTGCGATCGTCAGTGGTGCCACAGCAACAGATGTCGATCGATTGCAGGTACACCGCAATAATTCAGCAGACTTTTATTACTCGCATTACCGCGATTTGGGAACGTTTCTTGCCAATGTTGCTGGCGATTCTACAATATCCGACAGCATTCGTACCGCAGCTCAAACAGCTTTTGATACTTACAATCTGGCAATTATCCAAAATCATTCAGGTCTGTCCTATGGTGGAACTGGTCTGTCAATTTATTTGCAATCTCGCGGTGAAGCTTTAAACCCAGATTACAACAGCACGATTATAGATTTTGCTGCCGACACTCAATGGGATGAGTTTCTTAACTGGTGGCAAAGTCCTATAGTCAACAACCCGCCAGTTGTCAATCGTTCTGTGTTTTCTCAAAGTGCAGCGCTAGGTTTTTCTCAAACTGGTAATGCTTTTAATTTAGTAGCAAATACCTATACTGACCCCGATCCGGGCGACAGCATTAATTACTCGATCGCCCTCGCAAATTTTAGCGAAAGTTTCTCTGCATTTACCTGGGAAACCGATCTCAATGGCGGTTCTTATCGCCAACCAATTGCCGGTTCAACTTTCCCGGAAATTCCTTTGCCTTCCTGGCTAACTTTTAATTCCGCAACTCGCACGATTAATTTAGGCCCGACTCGTCCAGCATCGTTCAATTATTGGCTGAAAGTAAAGGGAACTGATGAATCTGGCGCGACTGCGAGCGAAATTATTCGGTTCAAGAGTAATGCCCTGGGCGGTTTTGTGATTGACGGTTACATCGCTGGCGCTACAGTCTTTTTCGACGCTAACAAAAACAGTGTATTAGATGCTACCGAACCTTCTGCCACTACTGCGGATAGCGGCGAATTCGATCTCGATCTCGACTCCAACATTTTCGACAAAAATCAAAATGGCGAACTCGATCCAGAGGAAGGCAATATTGTTGCTTTCGGCGGCATTGATACTGCTACGGGTTTGCCTTTGGAAACGCCTGTCACTGCCCCGCCTTACGCTACTGTTGTCACCTTGTTAACCAGTTTAGTCGCGGATTTAATTGACAGAGGAATTGACAGCGATCGCGCCGAATCTCTCGTCAAATCTTCTCTTTCCATTCCCGCTAATGTTGATATAACTAGCTTAGATCCGATCGCAGCTACCGAAAACGCGATCGCGGGTGGAGTAGAAACTTTGACTGCAATGGTCAAGGTACAAAACGTCATTACCCAAACTGCTGCTTTAATAGACGGTGCGTCGATTCTGGAAAATACCGACAGCGTAAAAGCAGTTGTAAGTGCGATCGTTCAACAAATTCAATCGGGGACAACTCTCAATCTCAGCGATGCCAACCAGTTAGCAACAATTGTCGATCGCGCCGCCACCGCAGCGCAACAATTTGACTCGGATTTAAACACTCAGCAACTGTTGCAAATTGCCCCGGATGCAGCTAAGGTAATGGCCGAAGCAAATCAGCGCATTGACCGAGTTGTATCGAACACAGCAACAGTTTCAATTAACCGAGAAGTTGCCCGCGTGCAAAAAGTAGCTCTAGGCGCAACCTCTGAAGACTTAAAAGCAGTCGGTACAGGTACGAAATCGATCGCCCAAGTTATTGCCGAAAATACTGGTACTGCCTTAGATACCAAAATTCAACAAACGACATTGCCCGATACACCTGCTGTTGCGGTGATTGAAGGAGAAATAGATGCGATCGCAGCTAACTCCAATCTCACCGGTACTGACGGCGACGACAGCCTCTTCGGCGACAGCGGCAGCGATACAATGGCCGGTAAACGCGGCAATGATACTCTCAGCGGTTTGGGCGGCAACGACTGGATACAGGGCAATCAAGGCAATGATTCCCTCGACGGTGGCGACGGCGACGACACTGTTTACGGCGGCAAAGAAAGCGATAATTTATTGGGCAATAATGGGGAAGATATCCTATTTGGAAATCGCGGTCAAGATAGCTTGAGTGGAGGAGAAGGCAATGACAGTCTTTACGGCGGTCAAGCTAGCGATATTCTGCTGGGTGATAACGGCGACGATTTTCTCAGCGGTGAAAACGGCGATGACAGTTTGATAGGAGGAAATGGGAGCGATCGCTTCTTAATTTCAGCCAATTCTGGCAGCGATATCATTTTTGATTTTGAAGCCGGCATCGACTTCCTCGTACTTGCCGAAAATTTAACCTTCTCGCAACTTTCTATTCTCCCTAGCAACAGTGCAGCTTTAATCAGCTTGACAGCAACTGGCGAAATTTTAGCGGCTATCAATGGCGTGACAGCCAACCAAATTAGCATCGCCAATTTCACTTAAAACATTAGGGACACTGGCAAATCTAGTGTCCCTAAAATTCGTTCAACAATCACGGACACTGCAACCTGAATTGCTCTAATTTATCTGCGTTAATCCGCGTCAATCAGCCCTCATCTGCGGTTTTAACAAGAGAAGGTATTAACCGCCCAAGACAATGGCTATACACGAATTAACGCAGATAAATAGAAGAAAAATAGGAATACTTCCGATGCTAACAGATTTGAAATCGGGACCAAAATCCTTACAAAATCCCCAATTCAAAATTAAAAATTGAGTTGACGGGAACAATCCAAAATCTCAAATTGATTGACTGTTGTGAAATAGTTTTCATGAGGACAAATTTATGGTAGTTATATGCGGTGACAATCTCGATAATTTGCTAGCAGGTGAAATTGGCGATGATTCCCTGTGCGGGCTTGGAGGTAACGATACTCTATCTGGTTTGGGTGGCAATGACACTTTAGATGGCGGAGAAGGAAATGATAGTCTCGCAGGTGGAGTCGGTAGCGATCGCCTTTTGGGCTACTTTGGTAACGACAGTCTCAGCGGTGGCGAAGGCAATGACAAACTTGAAGGAGGTGCCGGGAACGATCTTCTTGAGGGTGGCGAAGGCGCCGATTTAATCAGAGGAGAAGACAATAACGACAGTATCTTCGGAGGGGCTGGCAATGACTGTCTTAACGGCGGTCAAGGCAATGATACGGCGATCGGAGGAGATGGAGACGATCGCTTGTTTGGTGGCAGCAACAACGACTTGCTAATGGGCGGCAAAGGTAACGATCGCCTGTTTGGAGAAGGTGGCAATGACACTCTAATAGGTGACTTAGATAATGACTACATCAACGCCAATGCAGGAGACGATTTGCTTGAGGGAAATCAAGGCAGCGACACCCTGATTGGCGGGCCGGGTAATGACATCATATCGGGTTATGGATTTTCCTCAACAGTAGAACAAATTGATTATTTAATCGGGCAAAATGGAGCCGACTTATTTGTTCTCGGTTCGTCAAATGCCCGCCCTTACCTTTTCTATAGCGGTGACGCCGCCCATGCCGTTATTGAGGATTTTAACCGGGGCGAAGGTGACAAAATTCAAGTTGTTGGCTTCGTACAAGATCGTGACGGTTCTCGCTTCTTCTCTTACCGATTTGAATCTTATGATGACGGTACGAGACGGGGAACTCGGATATTGGTCGGATCGGATTTAATCGCCGATGTTCAAAATATTACTGATGTGAATCTATCAGATTGCGCGATCGTTTCGACAGGGTTTACACCGCCATCGCGAGATTTTCCATCCTTCCCGTCTCTGCCGGAAATTCCCTTCCCGATACCGCCGCTTCCCACTCCTTTCTCGCCACTGCTGCCAGTTTTTGTGGAAAGTTTGGCTTCTTTTCAATTGTGATAAAACTTACCGACGGGGGCAATCACCGGCTTTTTTTACGGAAATACGCAGGTTGCAGCCAGCAGATTTTGTTAGCAAGGACTGCTGTCCTGACTGCAAAACAAGATTCGATTGTACGATCGAACCGGATCGGGCTACTCGATCGACAATGAGGTCGTTTGGGGCCGAAAGTGAAGTTTTACGATCGAGATGAAATTTGGGATCTCCCGGCAAACCGGTTTCCGGCTCGGACTGCTTTCTGCAGCTCAGCCCTCCCCGCATAGTAGCTTGGGCGGATGTTGAGATTCCGAAAAAAGCCTTTTAAGTGTCCAAAAAGCGATCGCGCGCGTGAAAATTGCACGGCAATTATGTTACATTTTTTATCACAGTCTGGAATTCGATCGGGCAACGCCAGCGAGTAGGGACAAGCCACCGCTTAGTTTCCCAGAGCTTGCAGGCGATCGCACAAGAGATTTCCTTTCGTCAGCTCCAAATTTAAAAAATAGCCTCAGGCATTTGCTAGTAAAAGCAAGCTGCTCGGCGCGGGGCGACAAAAAACCTTGTGGCTGCTGCCCTGAACCTCAACCACAGCAATATTCTTTTAGGAATTCTGGCTCCATGTTTTCTAAACAAATCACCGACTCAAAAACCTACCAGTGGTTTGAGGAACGCCTGGAAATTCAGGCGCTCGCCGATGACATCACTACAAAGTATGTACCCCCGCACGTCAATATTTTCTACTGCTTGGGCGGAATTACTTTAGTTTGCTTTCTGATTCAGTTTGCCACTGGCTTCGCCATGACTTTCTATTACCGTCCCACGGTAGCAGAAGCTTTTTCTTCAGTGCAATACCTGATGACTGAAGTCAATTTCGGCTGGCTGATCCGCTCCATCCACCGCTGGTCTGCAAGCATGATGGTGCTGATGATGATTTTGCACATCTTCCGGGTTTATCTGACCGGCGGCTTCAAAAAGCCCCGCGAATTAACCTGGGTGACAGGAGTAATCTTGGCAGTCATCACTGTTTCTTTCGGCGTGACCGGCTATTCACTGCCTTGGGATCAAATCGGTTACTGGGCGGTTAAAATCGTTTCCGGCGTCCCCGAAGCTATCCCGTTTGTCGGTTCTTTGATGGTAGAACTGCTGCGCGGCGGTGTCAGCGTCGGTCAAGGCACTTTGACTCGCTACTACAGCTTGCACACTTTTGTGTTGCCTTGGCTGATTGTAGTCTTCATGCTGGCTCACTTCTTGATGATTCGCAAGCAAGGTATCTCTGGCCCGTTGTAAATTTTGAGTTGTGGGGGCGGTATTTTTTTGCCCCCCCGCTGAATTGTGAGTTGAAAATTCAGAATTCATCACTCATGATATTTATTTACGGCTAATACTTCCTGCGATCGCGCCGCTGATTCAAACTAACGAATACAGTGGAATGGCAGCCCCGGGTAAAACTAAAAGGAGAACACTCTCACTATGTCTATTATCAAAAAACCAGATTTGAGCGATCCCGCGCTCCGCGCTAAGCTCGCTAAGGGCATGGGTCATAACTATTACGGCGAACCAGCTTGGCCTAATGACTTGCTCTACGTTTTCCCTATAGTCATCATGGGAACGATTTCTCTGTGCGTGGGTTTGGCCGTGCTAGACCCGGCTTTGGTTGGCGAACCTGCTAATCCTTTTGCTACTCCGCTGGAAATTCTGCCGGAATGGTATTTGTGGCCTGTGTTCCAAATCCTGCGCGTTTTGCCTAACAAATTGTTGGGTATTGCTTGCATGGCCGGTGTTCCCCTGGGCTTGATTTTGATTCCGTTCATCGAGAGCGTTAACAAGTTCCAAAATCCGTTCCGCCGCCCTGTTGCTACTACTGTTTTCCTGTTCGGAACTGCGGTAACTCTGTGGTTGGGTATTGGTGCTATTTTCCCGATCGACAAATCTTTCACACTGGGTCTTTTCTAAGATTTAAGTTTGCTTGATTTTGACGCCTGCGGGTTTCCTGTAAAGTGCTTTTGTACTGGTGGGAAACTTTAGCGGGCGTCAATTGATTTTAGATTTTAGATTTTAGATTTTAGATTGAAGAATTGGGGATTTTAGATTGGGGATTTTAGATTTTATATTTTATATTTATAGCTATAAAAATTAATAATTATCGGTAATTAATTGTAGGCGCAACGGCTGGTATAAAAGTGCCGATGATCGATCGACCCTCCACCACCCTAGGGTCGAATTCCATTAATTTTTATTGCGAAATTTTGACAAACAGACCGAGAATATGTATGGTAAGTGCGGGATATATTTTGTATAACTGAAAGGACTTCAGACCTATAGATTGACACTCTCCTGGCTAAAGCCGAGGAGATTCTTGATTCGCAGAATCGACTTGCCGATGCAGAATTACTTCAACATCGGTAGCGGTCAATTCTCCACAAGCGTTCGGATCTAAGATCCAAGTTCCGACGTGCCCCGCCGTACTCAATCCCCGACTCAGGATATTTTTAGCTGCGTTCCAGTCACGATCTAATACGCATCCACACCGACAAGCGTGGGTTCGCGTTGAGAGACTTTTCTTAACAATTGTTCCGCAACTAGAGCATTCTTGACTTGTTCCGTTAGCTGGCACAGCAATCGTAATTCTTCCGAATACTTTGCCAAAATATTCCAGCCAAATTCGGAACATATACCAAGAAGCGTCGTTAATCGATTTTGCTAGAGAGTGATTCTTCACCATATTTTTAATCCTCAAATCTTCGTAGACTACACAGTCGTTAGACTGGATGACGCATCTTGCCAACTTCACGGCAAAATCTTTACGCTGTCTGCTGATTTTGAGGTGGCGCTTCCCTAGAATCGCTCTAGCTTTTTTTCTGTTTTGCGAACCCTTGACTCGTTTTGAAACTCGTTTTTGGGCTTTCTTCAACCTGCGTTCTCCCTTGCGGAGGAAACGCGGGTTATCAACTGCAACGCCATTTGAGTCAGTGTAAAACTCTTTAAGTCCTACATCTAACCCGATGGTGTTACCCGTGATTTCAATCTTTTCAGAACGGTCAACTTGAGTGCAAAACTGGACATAATATCCGTCTGCTCGCCTTACCAAGCGTACTCGTTTGATTTGACTGCGCTGGTAGAAATGCAAGTCGCGGGTTCCTTTTAATTTAAGTTTGCCGATTCCTTTTTTATCGGTAAAAGTGATTGATTTCCGGTCGTCTGCCAGACGCCAGCCCGTAGTTTTGTACTCTACCGAGCGGTTGTCTTTCTGGAATTGCGGAAACCCTTTTTTTCCTGGGACTTTCTTTTTGCAGTTGTCGTAGAATCGTGAAATCGCCGACCACGCTCTTTCTGAACTCGATTGTCTGGCCATGCTGTTTAAGTCGTCGCAAAACGGGAATTCCTTCGCTAGAATGGCGCTGTATTTATTCAAGTCGTATTTGTTGACTTTTTCGTTTTCCATCCAAAAGCGCAATGCTTTGTTGCGGATGAACTGCACCGTTCTAATTGCTTCGTCTACAGCTTCAAATTGCTGCTTTTTACCGTATGCTTTCAACTCGAAAACTAGCATGACTTCGACCCTCATCACGATAGGTTTATGCTAGCAGCGTTGGCTTAACCCGGTTCTCATTGTTCACAAAGATTTACATATAGCGATTCTCATAAAGATGAGGTATTTACTAATTAATTAACAATTCCTCAATCCCCCAATCCCCCAATCCCCCAATCTAAAATCTAAAATCTAAACTTGTACCTCATCTATCTGAGAAAGGCTATAGTTGTAATTTACAGTACATACAATTCAGAAATCTCATGAAAAATACTGGGAGGCTAAAGCCTCCTTACCCCTTTCATCCCCGGACTGAAGTCGCGGGGTTTTCAGGGTGTTCTTTATAATAGCAACTCTCCCAGGTGCAAGCTATGTCCCCAGAGAAAGCCTTAATTCTTGATTTTGCCCAGACAGACGCGATGAAATCGATTCTCCCGAGTCCCTCAATCCTGTCGAGTCACGGGGCAAACTGGGAGGGAATTCACGTCGAATATCACCGTCAGCCAGCCGACGAAACTCCCGAACACTGTTTCCAACAACACAACCTTGGGCTGATACTCAATTCAGTTACAGTAAACGGAATACTCAACGGCAAACACTACGGTAGCGAACCGTGGCAAAGAGGAGAGATTTTCATTGGTGGTGCTGGTACTGATTTCCAGTCAGGTGCAGTCGAAGATCCTGAATTTGTCGCGATCGCGATCGACCCTACCGACTTCGACAAAACAGTTGGCGAATCGACCAATTCAAACCTCATTGAAATTATACCGCACTGGAAAATCAGCGATCCTTTGATTTTCGGCATTGGCTGGGCCCTCAAAACCGAACTCGAATCAGGTGGATTAAACGGTACTCTTTATGTCGATGCACTGAAAAACGCGCTTTCAATGCACATACTTCACCGCTATTGTGCACAAAAAACCAAGATGCGAGATGTTGAAGGCGGGATCGATCCTCAGAAATTACAAATAGTTATTAATTACATTAATGAGTACATACACAGAGATTTGCACTTAACTGAACTTGCTAATTTAGTGCAGATGAGTCCTTATTATTTCGGTCGTTTGTTTAAACAGTCAATTGGAGTCACGCCCCATCAGTACGTGATTCAGTGCCGGATTGAAAAAGCCAAACAGTTATTGAAAAGGCAAGATTTATCAATAATCTATATCTCGCAGCAAGTCGGGTTTCACGACCAAAGTCACTTTAGCAAGACTTTCTGTAAAATTGTCGGTTTAACTCCTAAGAAATATCGCGATCAACTTTAATAAAGGTAACACCCGCAGTCTGGCAGCGGTTAAAAACCCCTGGCGGACTGTCGGACTCTCGGACTTACCCAAAGTTTTTGGCATTCTTGAGTTTTTGCATTCACCCGCAAGTCCGCCGGGGAATTAATTCCCCGTCTCATAGCGAAAGTCGGTTGAAACCGACTGGCAAATCCAATTAAATTATCATCAACACCAGTCCTCTTTGAGAGGACTTTCGCTATGAGACAGGGGTTTTTAACCCCTGGCGGACTGTCGCACTTACCCAAAATTTTGGGCATTCTTGAGTTTTTGCATTCACCCGCAAGTCCGCCGGGGAATTAATTCCCCGTCTCATAGCGAAAGTCGGTTGAAACCGACTGGTAAATCCAATTAAATTATCATGAATACCAGTTTTCTTTGAGAGGACTTTCGCTATGAGACAGGGGTTTTTAACCTCTGGCGGACTGTCGCACTTACTCATCGAACCCGTAGACTGTCACACTTACCGATCGAACCCGTCATCGTTGTTACAATTATTCATAAAATTAGGTAAAATTTCGCAAGAAAATTGTATTTTTCACAAGTTTTCCGCAAGAATTTACAATAAAGCAGAGCTCGTACTTGTATATACTTAGTCGCATAACATAAACCAGGGGTACCAGCTATGAGCTCTCAAAATCAACAGGCATCTTACGGTCAAATTCCCTTAAGTTTTATTGCAAATGCTGGACAAACTGACCCCAATGTGAAATTCCAGGTTAAAGGTGCTGGTCACAGCATCTTTTTTAGTCCAAACGAAATCGCCTTCGTCGCTTTCCAGCAACCGAATGAACCGGGAAACCAAGCCACAAATTCTTCAATTGTCCGCAGCAGCTTAGCCAACAGCAACCCGAATCCCACAATTTCCGGGCTGGAACAATTGCCGGGAGTTGCTAACTTTCTGTTAGGCGAAGATTCTAGTCAATGGCAGACTAATGTGCCTACTTTTAACGGTGTTGTTTATCAAAACGTCTATCAAGGAATTGACCGCGTTTTCAAAGGCACAGAAGGACAACTTAAAAGCGAGTTTTTAGTTGCACCTTTTGCCGATCCGAGTCAAATTAAGATGAACTATAGCGGTGTTAACGACATCCGGTTGCGTGACGACGGGGCGCTGATATTAGAAACACCGCTAGGCGAATTAATTGATAACGCACCGATAGTTTATCAAGATATAAACGGACAGCGGGTGAATGTTCCCGCAGCTTACAATTTATTAGGAAACGGTCAAGTTAATTTTAGTTTGGGAAATTTTGACCCCTCTCAACCCCTAGTTATTGACCCGGTTTTAGCTTACTCCACTTACCTAGGCGGCAGCGGCAATGAGAATGCCAACCGCATCACCGTAGATAGCACAGGTGCGGCTTACATTATTGGAACTACTTTTAACAATTTTCCGACTACTCCTGGTGCATTCCAAACTACACCAGGGGGTCAATCTGATATCTGGGTTACGAAAGTTAACCCCGAAGGAACTGCCTTAGTTTACTCTACATATATTGGCGGCCCTAACAATGATGAAGGTTTTGACATTGCCGTAGACAGTCAAGGAAATGCTTATTTAACCGGGCCTGTCAATCCGGGTTATCCAACTACAGCCGGTTCTTTTAAACCTACAGCAGATATTACGAGTGCTGCTGTAACTAAACTCAATGCAGCAGGGAATTCGTTAGTTTATTCTACTTTTTTAGGCGGTAGCGCTATCGCCAATGGTGGTACTTTTTTCGGCGCTAGCGGGAGTAGCCTCGGCAACGGCATTAAAGTAGACAGTAGCGGTAATGCTTATGTTGTCGGGCCGACATACGGTGGTTTCCCCACCACTGACACTGCTTCCCAGTTTAATTACGGAGGCGGACTGGATGGGTTTCTTGCTAAAGTTAATCCCACCGGCAGTGCTTTAGTTTACTCTACCTACTTGGGCGGTAGCGGTACCGATGATGCTAAAGCCATTGCACTAGACAATTCTGGTAATGTCTGGGCTACCGGAAATACGGATTCGACTAACTTCCCGCTGAACTCAGCTAATGATACACTTACAGGCGGTGTTGAAGCTTTTGTCAGTAGATTTAACGTTGATGGCGCACTTACTTATTCCACTTATTTAGGTGGCAGCGGTGAAGATAAAGGTAATGATATCGCTGTAGATAGTTCTGGAAATGCCTATATTGTGGGAAATACCTCTTCAATTGATTTTATTGTATCTGCTGATGTTCCTATAGCTCCTAAGATTATAAATACTCCGATTCAAGCTGCTAATGCAGGTGGTGCTAAAGACGCTTTTGTCCTCAAGATACGTGCTAATAACTCTTTGGCTTATTCAACTTATTTGGGCGGTAGCGGAGATGAGAATGGCGATCGCATTACTGTAGACAGTGCGGGTAATGCTTATGTGACAGGAAATACGACTTCGACTAATTTCCCGACTAAGAATGCTATTCAAAGTATCAGCGGCGGCGGGCAAGATGCTTTTGTCACGAAAATCAATTCATCGGGTTCTGCCTTAGTTGATTCTACTTATCTCGGTGGCAGCGGTAACGACTTCGGTAGTGGTATTGCGGTGGATGCTTCTGGTGCAGTTTATGTAGGGGGAGGTACTGCTTCTACTAATTTCCCAACAGCAACTCCTTTGCAAGCCGCAAATGCGGGAGGTGTTGCTGATGCTTTTATTACTAAAATAATTCCTGGCGGGCCGCAGGTTAAGATTGTTGAGTCAGGCGGCAGCACTAATGTAGCAGAAAGCGGGACGACGGATACTTATACAGTTGTGCTCACTAATCAGCCTACTGCAAATGTGGCGATCGCACTTAACACCGACACTCAAATTCAACCTATTGCTGGCATTACTTTCACTCCAACTAACTGGTTTGTACCGCAAACAGTGACAGTAAGTGCAGTTGATGATGCAGTAACAGAAACTTCACCACACAGCGGCCCGATCGCCCATACTGCTATCAGTACCGATGCCAATTATAACGGGGCGACTGCAAGTTTTATCGTCAATGGCACTGCTGGCAATACCGTCAATGCTAATATTACCGATAACGACACCGCAGGCGTTACCATTACTCCTGCTAACACGACTGCGACGGAAGGCGGTGCAACTGGAAAATATAGCGTTAAATTAAATACTCAACCGACAGCACCTGTTACGATTAACTTGGCTACAGGCAGTGAAATTCAACCAATTACCGCACTTACTTTTACCGCTACTAATTGGAATGTCGAGCAAACTGTAGCGGTGAAAGCAGTTGATGACAATTTAGTTGAAGGAAATCATGCAGGTGCGATCGCCCATACTGCTACCAGTACCGATACTAACTATAACAGCATCACAATTCCGGCTGTTAGCGTCGCCATTACCGATAACGACACGGCAGGTTTCAGCATTGCACCTACGGACATAACTGCTACAGAAGGCGGTGCAAATGGCAGTTACAAAGTCAAGCTAACTTCGGAACCGAAGGCAGCGGTTACTATCAGTTTCAATACTGGCGATCAACTTAATCCGATCGCCACACCTATTACTTTTGACAGCACTAATTGGAATGTTGAGAAAACTGTCACTGTCAGTGCGATCGACGATAATTTAGCACAAGGAACCCACAGCGGCACGATTTCTCACACAGTTACGAGTACCGATGCCAATTATAATGCGAAAGCCATTCCCAATGTGACAGCATCGATTACTGATAACGATAGTCCCGGTGTTTCTATTGTGCAATCAGAAGGGGAGACAGCTATTGCTGAAAGCGGTGCAACGGATAGCTACGGCGTACTTCTGACTACCGCACCTACTGCAAACGTCACGATTAATTTTGATACGGGCAGTCAAATTAATGCGATCGCACCTCTGACTTTCACCCCGAATAATTGGAATGTGGCGCAAAATGTCACTGTTACGGCGATCGATGACAGCATAGCGCAAGGAAGCCGCAGCGGCACGATCGCTCATACGTCTGTCAGTACAGATACTAATTATAACAACCTGACGATTTCTCCCGTGACTGCCACGATTGCTGACAACGACACGACTGGTGTGAGTATTTCACCGGAGAGCACAACTGCTACAGAAGGCGGTGCCACAAGCAGTTATACACTCAAGTTAAATTCGCAGCCAACTGCACCCGTTACTATCAGTTTTGATGCGGGAAATCAAATAAATGCGATCGGTGCAATTACCTTCGACGCTACCAACTGGAATGTTGCCAAACCCGTCACAGTAACGGCTACAGATGATGCGGCTGTAGAAGGAAATCATGCGGGGGCGATCGGGCATACTTCTACCAGTAGCGATGTTAAATATAACAGCATCACCATTTCCCCTGTTAATGTCGCCATTACTGATAACGACACTGCCCCAACCCCAACACCTCCAACACCTCCAATACCTCCAACACCTCCAACACCTCCAACTCCAACACCTCCAACTCCAACACCTCCAACTCCAACACCTCCAACTCCAACACCTCCAATACCTCCAACACCTCCAACACCTCCAACACCAACCCCAACACCTCCAACACCAACCCCAACACCAACCCCAACACCAACCCCAACACCTGCTGGAATTACCGTTAATCCTACAAGTGGATTAATCACCACAGAAGCAGGCCAAACAGCAACATTTAATGTTCAACTCAACACCTTAAACATCCCACCTACTGGCGATGTGAAAATAGATTTAGCAAGTTCCAATACAGCAGAAGGAACAGTTTCCCCGCAATCGCTTACATTCAACTCTACTAATTGGAATCAGCCGCAGACAGTAACGGTAACAGGTGTTGATGACTTTGCTATTGACGGGGATAAAGCTTACACCATTGTTACTAACCCAGCGGTCAGTACGGATAACAAATTTAACGGATTAAATGCGTCCGATATCGCTGTCACCAATAACGATAATGACAGCAATATCCCAGCACAAGACTTAGCTGGAAACACGGCAAGTACAGCCCGCGTACTCAATGTAAGTTCCGATCTCAGAAACTACAGTGATTCAGTCAGTAGTAACGATCCAGATTACTACAAATTCACGATCGGTGCTGACAATGACTTCAACTTGGCAGTCAGCGGATTTACGGGAGATATTAATCTGGAATTGCTTGACAGTAATCAAAATGTCATCTCAACTGCACAAAGTTCGGGTGCTGGCTCAAAATTAATTAACCGCATTTTGGAACACGGGACTTACAGCATTCGAGTTTCTTCAGTTAATAGCGCTCAGACTCCATACAATTTGAATTTGTCGGCTGTACCTCGTCTTGCAGGTGTCACCACTACAGGATATGAAGGCCCTGCCGTCACAAATCCCCAGTCAAATTCACCTAGCAGCAGCATTTTGCGCGGCATCAACAACAATCTACTCACTAACAATCTATCCACTTCCCTGATTGATAGCAATTTCCTCGACTCAGTGTTGTTTAGTGGTGTTGGTGGTAATAGTAATGCTTCAAGTTTCGTTAATAACTTCTTGCCAGCAGACTTTTCTGGTGGTTTTGACGCTATCCCCACCGGCAACGACCCCTATAATACTAAAACTGCCAGTGTATCCAATAAACTGATCGATCTGGACAAATTCCGCGCCACACCGCGTTTTTCCGGTATTGACGGCAGCGGTTTCTCTGTAGCGGTATTAGAAACTGGCATCAACTTAAACCACCCATTCTTTGGCCCTGACAGCGACTCAAACGGCATCAGCGATCGCATCGTTTATAACTACGATTTTGCCGACGGCGACGCGGATGCTAGCGACAAAGACGGACACGGATCGAACATTGCCAGCATTATTGCTTCCCAAGACCCAACCTATACAGGGATGGCACCAGGGGCTAAGATTATCGACCTCAAAATCAGAAAGGATACTATACCTGCTGGTAGTTCAGACGAAATTAATAAGTTTCCGTATGTTGAACAAGCCTTGCAGTGGGTATTGCAAAATGCAGATACTTACAACATTGCCAGCGTTTGTATGGCATTCGGCAGCGGTGAAAGTTTTACCAGTCCTATTTCACTCTACGGTATTGGAGATGAACTGGCAGCATTGGCGGCGAAGAATATAATTGTTGTCTCTTCATCAGGCAACCGTTACTTCCAGTACCAGAATCCTCCAGGTGTAAACTACCCTTCAGCCGATCCGAATTCGCTATCGGTCAGCGCGGTATATAACTCCAACATTGTTCCTGAGCCTTACCCTTATACAAGTTATTTTGGATCGGCAACCGCAAATACCACTGCTGCCGATCGCATTGCTCCTTTTTCTCAGCGTAACGGGCAATTAACCACTGTTTTTGCACCAGGAGCACCTATCACCGGGGCTGGCCTAGCTGGCGATCCCACAACCGCCTCTGGCGCTCCCATAAACACCTATCACGGTAGCAGTCAAGCTACAGCCCACATTGCCGGCATTGCAGCATTAGCCCAACAGTTAGCACAGAAAGAATTAGGCCGCAAACTGACACCAAAGGAGTTTGGCAATCTTTTAAAACAAACCGGTGTCACTATCAACGACGGCGACGATGAAGACGACAACGTTAAGCATACCGGTCTTAATTTCAAGCGCGTCGATGTGCTGGCTTTGGGTGAAGCTATTGCTGGAGGAGGTGTTGTTCAGAACCGTCCGCCACAAGAGAAGATTCATTTAGCCTATTACTATAAGGAGTTTAATCAAGACATTCAAAATGTCTACACCGATCCGGATGGCGACTTAATCTCCTACAAATTAACTCGAGAGGATGGCAGTCCTTTAACCAGCAGTTTCAACAGTAGCTGGCTGGGATTCTCTTTCGACTCTAACAAGAACACCATCAAATTTACTGGCACTCCACCAGTGTTTAATATTAATGGAAAACCATTGAGTTTTGTAAGACCGTTTAAGGTTAAGTTAACCGCCACCGACCCTGCAGGTGCTAGCAGTTCTCAAACCTTCAAGATAACGAAAGTTAACGGTCGCTGGGTAATTGATAATTACATTGCAGGTGCCAAAGTATTTTTGGATGCCAATAAAAATGGTGTTCTTGATGCTGGCGAACCATCAACTAATACTGACGGCAACGGTGCATTTAATCTCGATATCCCCTTCGAGACTTTCGACAAAAACGCCAATGGGGAAATTGATTCAAATGAAGGCAATTTAGTTGCTTTTGGCGGCACTGATACTGCTACGGGTTTGCCTTTAGAAACGCCTGTTACTGCACCTGCTGACGCTACTGTGGTCACACTGTTAACGACTCTGATGGTGGACTTGGTAGATCGGGGAATTGAGAGCGATCGGGCCGAATCTCTGGTCAAATCTGCTCTTGCCATTCCCGCTGATGTTGCGATCGCAGATTTCGATCCGATCGCGGCCACCAACGACACCGAACCGGGCGGCGTCGCAACTTTGGCAGCAATGGTAAAAGTTCAAAACGTCATCACTCAAACTGCTGCTTTGATTGACGGTGCTTCCAGTGCAGCTACTAATGAAATTGTCAAGGCTGTTGTCAGTTCAATTACGAGTCAAATTCAATCGGGCACGGTTTTAAACCTCAGTAACGCAGCCACTTTAGAACCAATCATTCAGCAAAGTGCCGCGAAAATTCAGCAGATTGACCCCAGTTTCAACAGTCAAAAAGTTACCTCAATTACCTCGCAAGCTGCGACTGTAATGGCAACAGCAAATCAGCGCATTGATTCTGCTGTCTCCAACCCAACAGGAACATCAATTCCTGAATCAGTAGCCCGCGTCCAACAAGTAACTTTGGGCCCAACTACTCAAGACTTCAAAGAAGTTGGTGCGGGAACTAAGACAATTTCCCAGGTAGTTACTGAGAATACTGGTGCTGCTTTAGATACCAAAATTCAAGCTGTGATATTACCTGCTGGGATTGCAACTCCTGTTGTCACCGGCGACGCAGATTTGGGCAGCAATTCTCCGAATCGCATTCTCGGTACAAATGGCGATGATACCCTGACTGGCGACAGTCCAAATAATGTTTTGCTGGGTCTGAGGGGCAATGATTCCCTGGACTCTGGCGTGGGGAATGACACTCTTTTCGGCGGCAAGGCTAACGATACTTTGCTTGGCGGTAACGGTGAGGATGTCTTGTTTGGCAACCGGGGTGCTGACATTTTGAACGGCGACGATGACAACGATATTCTGCTGGGAGGTAACGGTGATGATTTGCTGAATGGCGGTTTGGGAAATGATAGTTTGACAGGAGGTGATGGCAACGATCGCTTCTTGCTCTCTCCCAATTCTGGTATCGATCTTATCTTGGATTTTGAAGACGGAATAGATTTGCTTTCTCTAGGCAATGGTCTTACTTTCTCCCAACTGTCCTTTACTCAAGAAAACAGTGCAACTTTCATCCGTTTGTCAGCAACCGGAGAAATTTTAGCCGCTCTCAATGGGGTATCCTCCACTCTAATTAATGTCGCCGATTTTGGCTAAATTTAATAGCAAGTAGTCGCACATAACTAGGGTTTATGTGCGACTCTCAGAGATTGGGGCTAATACTTTAGATGTAGAAAGTAGATCTACTTACCAGGAATCATTATAAAATCCACTCAATCTCCGGAAAAAGGCTAGACTTGAGCGCAGACATATTCAGTAAAACTATCTCTATATTGCCACTGCGTGCACAAAGAAAAATGGCTATAGTTATACTTACTGATTTTGGCAATGAAGCGGGTATTCGATCCCGCTCTATTACTGCTCAATACCCTCTTGCTGCTAAATGCAAAGCGGGTTATGGGGAGGGATTCTCGGAGGAATTATGATGAACCTAAATTTAGATACTATTTTCTCATCGCTGATGAACCCGGCACTGAACGAGTTTCAGGTTTGGGCTTTGCAAAACCCGGAAGAAAGTCTCAGCAAAACGATGCTACCGCCGATCGCCCTGATTGAGGGTTTGATTGCCAACGAACCCACCTATTTGCAGATAAAACGGCTGGCTTTCGGAGCCAACTTTTGCTGCGCCGGGCAAGTCGTGATGGGAGAGTTTGACACGCTGGAAAAAGCACTCACATCGCCCCAGGCGCGCGGATGGCGGCTGGGTACTTCTGTACTCGATCCCGATCGCGCGCCCAACCAAGATGTCGGCGGCAGAAACCTTTTCCTGCTGTCTTTGTCCGATCGCGAAACTGACGGTAGCAGCAACCACGCAGCATTCCGAAGCTGCATGCAGAAATATCTGTTCAACAGTGCCACAACGGATCGCCAAGAGGACGAAATCAGCAGACGGTTGCTCGATCGGCTAGCCGCAGATTATGCCGAGATGTCGCACGGTGCGGGGGGAGCGTTTTTTACCGATGTCAAGCGGGGTTGGATGGGATTTTTAGTCCGATACCTGCACTACGTCATCTTTGGGATTAATCCAGACGATTCAGAGTCGATCGAACTCCTCACCGAATTGCATTACACCCGCCAAAGCCCGCTGCACTACTTCGCCGTCATCGGCAACCTGCTGCAAAGCCTGAACCTCTTTGGACACGGGGATTTGTCCGCTCTAATCGAGCGTGCGGCGACTATCTATGAAAATTCCCCAGCTTTAGCCGACTTCGAGGAGAGCTCGGAAAACAACGGCATGACTAAGCGGGAATTGGCGAAGCTGATGACATCAATTATGGGGATAGCGGGACTGCAAGGCCCCCTGCACCTAGGCTACACGGCAATGGGATATCGCCCTCTCCCCGCCTATAAAGGACAGCAGACGGCCGAAATTAACCCGACTGATTTTTGGGATCGGCTCGATTTGGACGATCGCCAGTCGATCGAGCTGTTCCTCTTGGAATGCGCCCGCCTCTGGGCCCCCGTCAGCGCCACCCACCGAGTCGCGACAGAGCCCTTCACCGCAACGGTAGCGGGCAAAGAGCGCACCTTCCCCGCCGGAACCAAGGTACTGATA
This sequence comes from Oscillatoria nigro-viridis PCC 7112, assembly GCF_000317475.1. NCBI lineage: Bacteria > Bacillati > Cyanobacteriota > Cyanophyceae > Oscillatoriales > Oscillatoriaceae > Phormidium > Phormidium nigroviride. The sequence continues at coordinate 1,021,681 of NC_019729.1, read as the reverse complement.
CCGCTCAGTTTGGGGCTGCTAGACGAGAGTTTCTGGGGCTCTACGGTATACGAATTCAACCCTAAGCGGGAGAATCTGTGCCCTTTTCATATGGGATTTCATTCCGTGGGCGATCGCAGCGCGGGACGGATTTGCCCCGCTAAAGACATTGCACTCAAGATGCTGGTGGATGTCGTGAGTACGGTAGGCAAAGTGCGCCGAAGCTCTGAGCCTAATTTGCGGCGGTAATCAATCCAAAAGCTCGATCGTATATCTCTGGTAGGGACTTAGGCAATCGCGGTGTCTAAAGCTGTATTTCATCAGATTGAAAACTGCTATCAGACTCGGCGGTTGAAAGAGATCCTACCCTGCACAAACTTTCGTCCGAGCGATCGATCGACGAAGAAATCAAGGGGGTATTTAACAGGAAACCAAAACACAACTACTTTGAGGATAAATAATACCATGTTAATCGAACAAAAGCAACTAAAAGACATCGCGAATTGGATGAAAGTAGAACATCCAGCGGAGTTACCTGAAGTCCTGCAAGGTATCTTTTTTATGGACGGGAATGTTTTACCAGATGATTGTCTGACGATGTACAGTTCAGACTGGAATGCTGACAAACGGACGTTATTGCTGCGCGTTTTTGACCCTGTTATCTGGACATTTCATTCATCAATGGCGGGACGGATGTTAATTTATTTAGTTAAATTTTCTCGCTTCAGCTACTTGTTTCGATTCTCCGATGCAACTTTGCAGCACGGACACATCACCCCGATAGTGTTTGGATGGTGTGTACCGCCGTGGCTGGTAGATTTTTTGATCGATCGAGATCCGAACACTCCGAATGGAGATATCTGGTATCGCACAAACTCGTTTTTCGGCAGACCTCCTGACAACGGATATATACTCCGCAGGATTGCAGACAAAGATGGCAACTACACCTCAGCTTTTCCAGATATGCTGTCTAAAGTGGAGAGTGATTGTTTGATCGTTGCCAAAGAGTGAAAATATTTACAAAAACGACAAAACCCTCTTCGTTACGGGTTTTGTCGATCGCAGCGGCGGCATTTGAACCGACGACCCCCACTAACACAGTTTTATTTGCTAGCCTATAAAGGCTATGCAGCAAGCTCTAGCAGGCTGTTGTCAATTATTCCTATCAATAATTCGGATAGTGTTTGATTGGCAACTGTAGAATCAGGGTTTCAGGGCAATTACACAATCGATATCCCAACGGAAAATCAACGGTTTCCGGCTAGGAGCTAACAACAGTCTTGACTATCGATCGTTGACAGTGTAAAGCTTGAAACTAGAATGGGGAACACGAGTTCTCTGTACAGTGCGATCGGCATCTCCTCATGGGATATTGAGGGTAGGAAATCTCTCCGTCCAAACTCATCATTATAACAAAAAATCTGGGTTTCACAAGGATTTAATTCAGTTTATACAGGCTCGACAGCTCGCATTTATCTAGGTCATTGTTGACAGGGTTGCAGTTTCTCTTTCCTGAATCTACTGCGATCGCACTTGATTCAGGTAGATGAACACAAACATTCTCAAAATAGCTGGTTCTTTGGACTTAAAGTCCCTAGGTATTAACTTTGGAGGAATTTGTCATGACTAAACTTTCACAAATCGACTCTTATCAACTCGAGCAATTACTAAAACGCCTCGAACAAATTGAAGCTAAGCTGGGAATCAAAGTTGTCTCAGGTGGCGAAGCATCAGGTAAAGAAGCACAAAAATTTTGTGCTTTGCTAAAGGTTCCTCCACGCACTTTCGATCCGAGCGTGCTCGTCTAATACTGTTACTCGGGAAGAAGTGGGTTAACGGTACAAAATTACGTTATTACTTTTTTGAGAGCGGTCCCAATTCAGGCGGGAACGAACAGAAGGAGATCGTGCGGCAGGGGTTTGAGGTGTGGAAGAAGGTAGGGATTGGTATCAAGTTTGAGGAGGTTCGGAACATCAGCGAGGCAGAGATACGAATCGGCTTTGTGCAAGGAGATGGAGCCTGGTCATATCTTGGCCGCGATGCGATCGATATTCCTCAACAAAGCGAGCGAACCATGAACTTCGGCTGGGCTCTTCGGGCTGATCCCCGTGGGGTAGATGTCCCGGTTATCGTTTGGGACGAAGAAGCCGTTTATAAATATTTCGGTGCTTCTCCTAACAATTGGGACCGAGATACAACTTTTGATAATGTGCTTCAAAAGCTGGCAGTAGGAGAAGTGGAGGGGTCAAAGTGGAACCCCAACTCGATCGGGCATTACGCTTTTGCAGCGGGATTCATTGAGAAACCTGTGGAGTGCCAGAACGGATTAAACCCTGCTGGCGGACTTTCTGAGCAGGATGTGTTGCAGGTACGATTATTCTATCCCCCGCTTGATGACTCGAGTTATACAGAACTTAAACCCTTCCATTCCGAGATTCTTTCCCTCGCGCCTGCTGAACAGAAAAACTTTGCGATCGAACCCTCTGCTACCCGAACCTATAGCGCGTCGCGTGAGAACCCCGGTCTTTCCCGCAGGGTATGAAACGCACTTGTAGCCTTTAGGCTACGAGTCTGTGTTATAATAATTGAGCAATGCCGAACAAGTAGGCGTATCAACTACGTGATGAACTATTCCTAGTACGGTGAGATTCCCGGCAGTAAGACACCCTCAGCGTTCATCGTCTGAGAAAGACTAAGGCACAGCCAAGCAACGCAGGATAGTGAGCGTACCGAACTGGCAAGCGTGTTGAAAAGTGCGAACGAAAGCATACAAAAAGTAAGCGTAATTGCAACACCGAAAGGTAGTTGTTTTGAACGTCTAGAGGTGTCTTGACAGCACCTTTAAGAGTGTTAAAGTTTCTCAAGAATCTCCGTACCTTCAGGTCGGAGAGTGTCAAACAATTGGAACCTTCGGAAAGGTAGATACAGTTATGGTTCTTTTCGAGGATCAGAGTGGTGACCTGAAATATGTTGCTGGTGACGACGACAGTGGCACAGACTTGAATGCACAAATCAATGTTCGGCTTGATCGAGGTCGGCGGTATGTGCTGAGAATCCGCTTGTACTCTAACTTTTCTGGTGGTGAAGCCTCAGTGATGCTTTGGTGAGGGCTGCCGCAAAAGTTTAGAGAGTTGATGGCAAGGGCATTTCCTCGGGCGATCGTCGCGCCCACTTGCTATCACCCATCAATTACGCTAATTCGCGGGTTTCTTTAACGGCAGATTGACTCGATTGAGCTACATAGATACCGGATAAAATCACGACAAACGCCACCAAGTCAAAGAAACCCAAGCGTTCAGAAAAAATTACCCAAGCGAAGATTGAGGCAAGGACTGGCTCGAAAAGCAGCGTGACGGCGACGAATCCTGACGACAGCTTGCTGAGGCTGTAAGCCAAAAGTCCTTGACCCAACACTTGGCACAAGAGGGCTTGCAAAATTAAGAAAAACCACCCCATCCAGGAATGGGGAAACAATCTTTCTTCGGCGAGTGCGAGGACGGGAAACGCCAACACAGTCGTGAAGGCGCAGCGCCACAGCAATAAGGTTGCCGTGGTAAATCGTTCTCGCAGCAGTTCTAGCAGTATCAGATATGCAGCAAAACAAATCCCCGATAGCAAGGCGACGGCATTACCTTGTACTTGGTTAGTGGCGAACTGCACGTCATCCCATCCCATAACGATCGCTCCCACCAGTGCCAGGATCATGCCAATGATGAATCTGCTATTGTAGCGCCTACCTAATAACAACCACCCCCCCAAACCGACAAACAGTGGGTTCAAACCACAAAATAACGTAACGTTGGCAACGTTGGTTTGAGTCAGCGACAAAGACCACAGCAGGAAGTAGGTTGCTCCGAAAGTTCCCAATCCTACCAATAGCGCGAATTCTCGTCTCGTAAAAGGCTTCTGTTCTACGGGTTGGCGATCGGATTTTTGGCGGTCAAAAGCCTCTATTGTGCTCAACAAGCCAAAGACGGTGGCAGCGATCCAGCCGCGATGGAATGCTACGGCATTTGAACCTATTTCTTGTTCGCACAGTTTGACGAGGATTGGTGCTAAAGATAGGGGGATCAGGCTGGCAAATAATGAAGCAGTTGCTATCCAAGCAGGTGTTCTGGACGACGGTTTCTGTGCTAATTCCAGTTTTGCTGTCATACTTTTTAGCAATTGTGTTGACATTGAGTTGTGCTGATTTTTTGAGCCAAGTCTTGTTAGCTTGCTGACCGTTGAAACAAACAGTAATGGTGACCGAGAATTTCTTCATGGTACCCGCCACGCGATCGATCCGTGGAATCAATCCAAAATCTAAAATCCTCAAGCCCCCGACTCGATCCGTGGGGTCAATCCAAAATCCAAAATCTAAAATCTAAAATCGAATGACTACCCGCTCTCTAGCCGATTTTGTGGCAGATTAACAACAGCTTGGCTAGATACGGCTAGGTATAGACCGATGAGAACTAGGGCAAAACCTACCCAATTCGAGAAACTTAATTTTTCCCAAAATAAGGCCCAAGCCAAAATGCTGCTAAATACTGGCTCTAACAAATGTACTAAGGAGACAACCACTGAGGACAAGCTAGCAACGCTATATGTTAAAAGTCCCTGGCCTAAAACTTGGCAGATGAGGGCGAGAAAAATGACGAACAGCCATCCATTCAGTGAAGAAGGCAAAACCCGCTCTTGAGCGAACACAAGCATGGGCAAGATGGATATGGTAGCGATCGCACAAACCCACAACTGAATTGTGATGGGGTCAAATTTGGTTCTCAGTTGTTCTACCACCAGCAGATATGCACCCATGAAAACCGCAGAGACGATGGCAGCTATGCCTCCTGTTACCTCACCAGTGGCGATTTGTATCTGCTGGATTTCAATGCCGATCGCTCCCCCAATGGCGACGACCATCCCAATGACAAATTGGCGGTTAAAGCCTTGACCGAATAACAACCACGCTCCTAAGCTAGTAAATATCGGGGTGAGATTGTGCAGGATTGTCGAGATAGCGACGCTGGTTTGAGTCAGCGACCAAGCGACAAAGGCTAAGGTGGCAGCAAAAAAAGTCCCAGCACCCAGCAATAGCAAAAGCTCCTGACTGGTGTAGGAATGCTGTTGAACGGGTTTGTCACCAGACAGTCTCTGACGTATCGCCTTGTATCCTTGCCACAGCCCAAAGACCATACTACCTATCCAAAAGCGATTAAATATTGTAGCATTGGGACTGAGTTCAGATTCACTCCATCTAATGAAGATAGAGCCAAAAGATAGGGCGACTACACCGACAAATAATGAGGCGATCGCCATCGTCGTTTTATTGGATTCATTCATCAGGGGTGAAACAACTATAAAACAGAAAAAATTATGATTGGCTGTGAAGCAACTGTGCTTCGTGGCGATCGAGAATTCTTCTCTAGCAAATCCCGGAGCTAAATGCTGGTTTTAGTTTTTTTATATTTCTATTTTTGAAAGAGTATCCCTTTAATTAATTAACACCTATCTAATACTATGTCAAGCACAATTTTTTACATCCTTTACGGATCTATGGAGCCAGTTTCCCAATGACGACGATCGGCAGTTCTACGTTTCTGTCAGCTATTTTTCCTGCTCCAGGATGGGGTTGATTTTTGCTTAACTTCGGCATTCTTGGTGTTGTCGTTATTGTTCTCTACCTACTTTTTGGTATTTTGCGGAGGGTTTTCCGTCAATTTACCTCAGACCTGGCGTTAGTTGCACTCAACGTCTCACAAACGCCGCTGACACTCATTGTGTTCGCGATCGGTTTCAAGCTGGCATTGCAGACGCTATTTGTCACTCCTACAATTTACATTACTTGGTTCCAACGAGGCTTGACCGCTTTTCTTGTCCTTGTCGCCGCCTTTTGGGCGGTTCAATTGCTCACTGAGGTTGTGACCTATGCTTTCAGGGAGTATGCCGCACGCTCCGAGGCAATGTGGGATGATGTTCTGACTCCCATCCTGCAAAATGTTCTCCCTGTAATAGTTTACTTGGTGGGTGGACTGCTGTTTCTCCAGGCATTCGGTATTGACATCCAAGGTTTGTTAGTTGCCATCGGAGGAATCAGTTTTATCTTGGGGTTTGCCCTAAAAGACATTCTGGCAAACTTCTTCAGTGGGTTAGTCTTGCTCATCGATACACCGTTTCGCTTTGGGGATGTGATTGAGCTAGCCAACGGTAGAAGAGGCGTGATTAAACACATTGGGCTGCGATTAACCGAACTGTATCTCATTGACACGCACTCACAGATTTACATCCCCAATGCCGCGTTTGAAGGGCAGAATATTATTAACATCAGCCGTCCGACCAATCATTACTACTACACGATATCCATTCCCATCAAAGCAGATGTTGCCCCGGCTCTAGCCATCTCCATGATGGAAAAAGTCGTGCTGGCACACCCCGATACCATGGGCGAAATTGGCAAGAAGTTAGAATTAGTTGACGAGTTTTATGGTTGCTCTATACCTGGGGTAAAAGCGCAACAGAAGCGAGAAGCGGGACGGCTACGCTTATTAGCTGAGGCTGAGGTGAATAGTATACTAGCTGAGATTGAAATGGGTTTGGCGCACCTAGCCGATCTGATCTCCCAATTAGAAAGGGGCGGATTAGATGTAGAGGAGCGGCGAACAGTGCAAGCATACTATCTGGAACTTTGTCAAAAGATTGGACTGGAATCAAAAAAGTCCGATCGACATGACCGTCGCAGACGCTTGCTCAGTGAAGCTACGGGAACAGTATCCGAGAGTACGTTGATTGGGCTGATACGCCGTTGGTATAAATACTGGTTGAAAGACCCTGACCTATTTCAAGAAGACCAGCAAATGTTGAAGCAAGAGTGGGAACAGAAGATTGATTTGTTGAAGATAAAAGTTAACAAGCTGTTCTCGGCAATTAGTAATCCCGGTAGTCCTGCATAGCAAGGAAAACCCTGGGTTTTAATTCATAGATAAACTGGCGTTATACTCATGAATAAAATACCAAATAGCCCCAATATGATTAGAGAGTTTTTTGGAGAATGAAAGAGTTTTTCTCACCAATCTAGATATTCTTTGTCTCATCGTATTATTAAATTTTTCTATATAGTTTGTCAGACCAGTCTCCTTTCCTACTGCCTTGTGTCTTTTTTGAGGAAAAACTGTTCCATAGGCGCTCCAAAAGTCTGTATAACTTACGGCACATTGACTCTGGAACAGGTCGCACGAGAATCCCATAATCCTTGAGCGCCCGCTCGATCTATTTTGCCAATATACACTCCTACAATTTATGAAAGTTGATACATCAATTGCCACCCAAATCCACTGCTTGTTATCCTTATTGCCTACAAATGAATGACCGCATTTCATCACATTGAATTGTTAGCTTCCCTTGATTTTTTGACTTCACTTCTACTTCTCTTTTTACAGCTCCTAATTTTTTATTAACATAGTATTGCAACCACCGTTCCGAAACCCCAGTCGCCCTCACAATCCCAGCCAGAGATATCTTTTCTAATAAAAGTCGGTCTATCAACTCTTTTGTTGCTAATGAAATCGGTTGATGTCTGGGAGTCTTGACGAATTGTCTTCCACAATCTCGACATTTAAAATTTTGCTTGCCGGAACGAGTGCGACCATTTTTCAATATGTATTCAGAGTTACACTTGGGACAGTTCATAAGCTTAAATTTAAGGTAGGTTAAAAGCATAAAATTATAACACATTTTCCTTGCTATGCAGGACTACCCTCACCGGAAGGTAGCGAACTGTATGTCAAGCCAATCTCGCTTTACTTTCCCAAAGAACAGATTAGCAAGCTGACTTTCGCTGATTGTGTATTAGCTGCACAAAACCGTAATGAATTGTGTATTGGCGTAAGAATTAGCGCCATAGCCCAAGATAAAAATAAAAACTTTGGTATTGATTTAATACCGAGTTTGGATAAGCAGTTAAATCTCAGTTTAGACGATCGACTGATTACTTTAGCTGAGGATGAAACTTGATGGCACTGTAGATTTACAATAGTTGCAAGAATACGGAGCGATGAACTTTGCCTGAGAGCGGGTTAAGAAAGTGAATCTAAATTAGGCGTTGCTGATTAACGGTATGAATCAACTTTTCGCTGGAAATTACGAAATTCACCCTCAAGCGGGCTTATAGCAATTGGGAAATATTGAATTCATACCTGTATTCAGCAACGCCGAAAAAAAATGCAACAATTATGCCCTAATATTTGGTCAGTTCTTATCGATAGACCGTTGAAACCCTTATTTGAGCGTTGGTTTCGCCGTTGTCGGTCCTTGGGGGACTGACAACGGCGAAACCAAGCGGGGTAAGGGATTGGGAATTATTGAAGAGGTCTATTGGTCGATCTATTTTACACCATAAACTCAGGAAAGCCGCTCGATCGCACTACAGGAGTGCAAAATCTGTGGCAGTAATCACGCTTGCAGGCACATTGCTGAGAGTTGCCAAAAGTTGCCCGGAACCACTAACTCGGATGAGAGTAGAAGTATTCTCCGCAACAATGCTCAGTTGCGAGAAATTGAGACCACCAATTAAGCCGATCGAATCGATACCGTATTGAAAGTCTAAAATAGTCTCGCTGCCGAGGTCAATACCCAACACAAATCGATCGTTCCCGGTACCTCCTATCAGAGTATCATTCCCCCGATCTCCAAACAGCAAATCGTTCCCAGCACTGCCAAGCAAACTGTCCTCATCCTTACCGCCGTAAAGAGTATCGTTCCCAGTATCCCCGTTGACAGTATCCTGACCTTCATTGCCAAACAACAAATCGTTGCCCAAACCGCCGCATATTTGGTCTTTTCCGCCCGTAGAACCAATGGGGAGGGGGCTACCTATATCCCCGTACACTGTATCTTCCCCCTCGCCGCCACAGATAGTATCACTCCCTTCATTGCCAAACAGCAGGTTGCTGCCCAATTCGCCGACAACTATGTCATCGCCCTTGCCGGCACGCACTGTATCATTACTAGGACTTACGCATTGACAAAAAATATCATCTATGTATTCTAGACGATACCATCACTGAATCGGTTTGCCAAAATATGCTCACGTATAACTGAAGTGAATAAATTCCTTTGGACTTCATACCAGTTACTAATTATTTTTTCAGACCGCATAAACTCCAATTTTACAAATGCTTGAAGTGAACAAAATATATGAGTCTCGATCGCTTGGGTGTCTCTCACCATGAAACGACAAATTCCACATACTTGTTTGATGGCTCTATGAAAGGTTTCAATTTACCAATGAGTATCATGAATTGTGAGGAATTCATCTCTTGTAATCTCAGCCATTTTTTCTGACTCTGGCAAATAGAAAATATAGTGTCTAGACGCCTCTTTTTTGAATCTTTTTCTAAACAACTTTATAAATCCAAATTCTTTTAAATGAGTTATCAATCCTGACTCGGGAATTTCCAGAGTGCTTACCTGGCAATAATTACGTGGCTCATTTGATACTGTCCTGTTTTTTTCAATTCCGAAGATAAAACCCTATTTCTGGTTTTTTAGAAATTTTCAATTTTCCACTCCTGAATACCAACTATCTCCTGTTACTATTCTTGGCTTGACTCCCCAATTTATTATTTCACTCACCATTTCTCTAAAATAATCGTTTTTGGTTTTTCCCTCCTTTTTATCATAAGTTCTGTAATTTATTGGGACTAAATTACCATTAATATCGCTGTAATATAGGGTGGTTAAATTTAAAATAATAATAGTTTTATGAGCTTTTACTGACCAAAAATAACTAATTAATTCGGCTTTTTTGGGATCGCTGTAAATCTTTTCTATGACTGTATCGTCTACACTCAGTATCCCTCCTTCTAGATTTATTATTTTCTGTATTGTGTTGAATAAATCTTTGGGTTCGTATCTCTCTCTCAACAAAAATCGATTGATACTGTCATGTGAAACATTTCCTAATATCTCTGATCGCCTACTACACCCTCCCAACTTTGGCTCTGACATCAATGCAGGAGGTGTAAGTGTCTATATTACATTGTGCTGTCGAGGGTTTAGTTATTTTTCTCATTGTCCGATACCTAAAATGTTAGACGACCCATATTTATCAAGGCATTGTTTGGTTATTTTGTCAATGCGTGAGTCCTATAAGTACACTTTTGTGAACAAGAATCCAATTCTACGCAACTTCCAAACCCAGAGAGTGGTAGGTATCCAGCAATTTTTAAATCTCAAATCTCCAGTCTCGAATCTCAAACCGCAGGGCTGGGATTTTGGCAAATTCAGCGTGTCCCTCATAACATAGAGGAATAGTCGCCTTCATGGCATCATAGAAACTTGTCCCTCACATAATTGAAATAGATGACCGCTCAAAACTCCCCCGTTTCCCCCGTCACTTGGAAAGAAGACCGAGTTCTGCTAATTGACCAAAACCGGCTGCCGAAAGAATACGGTGTAGTCGAAATTAGCCGCTGCGAAGATATGGCTGAGGCGATTAAAACTATGATAGTCCGAGGTGCTCCGGCGATCGGGGTAGCAGCAGCTTACGGGATGTATTTGGGGGCGCGAGAAATCGAAACGGGCGATCGCACCGAGTTTTTAACTAAACTAGAACAAGTTGGCGAGTTATTGCGATCGACTCGTCCCACTGCGGTTAATTTGTTTTGGGCAATATCGCGAATGCTCAAAACTGCCGAGAGAACTAGCGGTTCTGTCGAACAAGTGCAAAAAACTTTGTTAGAAATGGCCAAAACCATTCAAGCAGAAGACTTGCAAACTTGTAAAGATATCGGCGACAAAGGTTTAGAAGTTCTGCCAGCTACACCTGAAAAATTGAACTTACTAACTCACTGCAATGCAGGTGCATTAGCAACAGCCGGCTACGGAACTGCTTTAGGTGTATTTCGTTCTGCTTGGCGAGAAGGAAGACTCGGAAGAGTTTTTGCAGACGAAACTCGGCCCCGTCTCCAAGGTGCAAAACTCACCACTTGGGAATGCGTGCAAGAAGGAATTCCCGTCACTTTAATAGCAGACAATATGGCCGCTCACTGCATGAAACTCGGCATGATTCACGCAGTAGTTGTCGGTGCAGACAGAATCGCTGCTAATGGCGATGCAGCCAATAAAATTGGCACTTACAGTTTAGCAATTGTTGCCAAAGCTCACAACGTCCCGTTTTTTGTCGCCGCTCCTCTGTCAACAATTGATTTTGAACTTTCCGACGGCAGCAAAATCCCCATTGAAGAACGCGATCCAGTTGAAATGTATCAAGTTGGAACTACCCGAATTTGTCCTGTGGGGGTCGAATTTTACAATCCCGCTTTTGACGTAACTCCGGCGGAATTTATCTCAGGAATTATTACAGAACACGGTACGGTTGCTCCTGGGGAATTGAAACACTTTCAGGCAAAACAATTAGTTTAATTATATGTTTCTCAACTGCTCATTCCACCGAGTGTCTGTGAAATTAAGCAGGATTTATAGCAGCCGCAACTGGCAGCTTAAAGTTGCGCTCGCAGCTCTAACTCTGCCAGTTTTTTTCAGTTCTGTCTCGGAAGCTCAAGTTTCACCAACGCTTAAAACTAAGGAATTACAAGCGAAAAATTTTGTGGGTTCGATGAATAAAGCCCAGCAAGTTTACTATGCTGAAAAAGCAGGTTTTACAAGTTCTGTTTCCAATTTATTGGTTTATATGGGTCTCCAAATTAAACCTGACGCAGCCAATTACAGCTACTCGATCGGCATGGTGAAAAAAGGTGCTGTATTTAACTACGGAGTCTCGAAGCAAGCTAATCTCAAAAGTTTTGTAGGGGGAGTCTTTTTGGTGGGAAACAAAACCCAAACTATTTTGTGTATAAATGCAGCTCCGGGTAAGACTAAACCAGCTAATCCAACTAATACCAAAGGGGTTTTAGCCTGCGGTGCTAATACAGCAAAAGTTACTCAATAAATTATGCCGAATTTACTGGGTAATTTAGCAAATAACTGGATAGTAAATGCAGATTTAGCTAAGCAATTGCTGGAACAAGAAGCTACTTTACTAGATGCTCGCGCACCCATTTTAAAGTTATTTTGCCGTCTCCCACCAGCTATTCCCGTAACTTGGCAGGAATTTTCGCGTTCCGAGTTTCCCCACAAGGGAAAAATCCTAGAAAATAACAAAGTTTTAACTCAAAAACTGCAAGCAATTGGTATTTGTCAAGACAAACCTGTGATAGTGGTTGCCGATTCGGTGAAAGGGTGGGGCGAAGACGGGCGGATTGTTTGGATGTTGCGGACTTTGGGACAGGAAAAAGCCGTTTTTGTCGATGGAGGATATCGGGCTTTAATCAAAGCTGGAATTAATCGAGTGAAATCTGCAAACAATCCACCGAAAACAGGAGATTTTGTAATATCTCGCCTCTCGAACTGGGAAATTCAGCGGGATGAATTGAAAGCAATTTTAGGAAATGAGAATTTAGTCATTATTGACGCCAGAGAGCCGCGAGAATATGCAGGTAAAACGCCTTACGGAGAACAGCGGGGCGGCCACATTCCCGGTGCGGTTCACCTCTATTACAAACAGTTGATGGACAAACAGGGAAAACTGCTGTCTCGCGGGGAAATTGTCGCTATTTTGCAGCAAAAAGGAGTTTCGCAGTCAACTCAAATTGTGAGTTATTGTAGTGGGGGAATTCGCTCTGCATGGTTGACTTGTGTATTGACAAATGTGGGATTTTGTGCTAAGAATTATGCAGGTTCTATGTGGGAATGGTCGGCGTCGCCGGCAGATAGCTATCCCCTTTCAATCAGCTTTTCAGGGGCGGGCTAGAAGCCCACCCCACAAGAAAATTTAATGTTTGTGGAACAGGCCGGAAAGCCTGTTAAGCGAGAATGGTATCTGAACTCAGATTCAACCTATTAACTACAAACGATCGAGGTTGAGAATCTCAACCTACTTGTTCGATATACTGAGCGAGATCGTCGCGCAGGCGGCTGAGTTCGGCTTCTGTGGTCACGCGCACGCGATCGTCCCTAACCGTAATCAGCACTTTCGCAGCAAAAGGAGTTGGCCAGATATTCGGGTTGCAGAAAACTTCCAAAAATACATCTCCTGCATACCGATATTCCATCGGTTTTTGGGGAGAAGCTTTAGCGCCAGCGGTTTTGGCGGCTACAGCTTTCAAGCTTTCCATCAAAGCTGCAATTTCGCTTTGCAAATCCCGGGCGGCTTGCGGGGAAAAGCTAAAGGAGACAGAACCTTCGACTAAATTCAGTGTCAGCGGAGAAAGAGACATGGGCAATGAAATTTAACATACAATTGTTAATGATAAAAGATATAGTAACCCAAAAGAAGTACATTCCTGCTCAATTGGACTGCGAGAATGCTATTAATTAAAATTAATCTCAAGAAGCGAGGCACAATTAATGAATATAAATCTAGTCGCAAGCTAGATTCCGCAAGAGTTTTAACCTGTGATGACTTGATAAGCTTTAAACTAGAAACCAGAAAACTTGACGGCCGATCGAGGAGATTTTATGGTTGCCGATAACCGTTCCGAAGTCCGCAAGGTTTTAATCATTACCTTATTGCTAAATTTGCTGGTGATGGCAATTAAAGCAGGCGTGGGATGGCTGACTGGTTCCCTCAGTTTGCTGGCAGATGCTTTGCACAGCGTCACGGACAGCGCTAATAATATTTTAGGATTGGTAACTAATCATTATGCCAATCCGCAGCCCGATCGCGATCATCCCTACGGACACCAGAAATTTGACGCTCTCGGAGCTCTGGGAATTGCTGTTTTTCTGGGAATTGCCTGTTTTGAAATTCTCAGCGGCGCTGTTGAAAGGTTGCTCAAAGGTGGCACAGTTGTCAAAATATCGCCAAATGAATTGTGGATATTACTGCTGGTACTGGGGATTAATATTTTTGTCACTTTTTACGAGCGCAGAGTTGGCCAACGTCTCGGTAGCGCGATTTTAGTGGCTGACGCTCAGCACACGATGAGCGACGTTTGGGTGACAATTATGGTCATCGGCGGGTTGATCGGTGTTTGGCAAGGAGAGGTTTGGAATATGCCTCAATTACAATTCCTGGACGTGTTTTTGTCTTTTCCTGTGGCTGTTTTGGTATTTAGCAGCGGTTGGAAAGTTTTAAGGGAAAATCTGCCTTGGTTGGTGGATGAAATGGCGATCGCACCGGAAGTTATTCATGCGATCGCAATGGAGGTGCCGGGGGTTGTTAACTGTCACTCGATCGCCTCCCGCGGCTTGATCGGGCGTCAAGTGTTTATTGAAATGCACGCGATCGTCGATGCTGTTGATGTAGAAACAGCTCACCGGATTACAGAAGAAGTAGAAGCGCGGTTGGAAGAACGTTTCAGCCCTGTACGCATCTTAATTCACGTTGAGCCACCAGCTTACAAGTCCGACCACATTAGCTACGATTCTGAAGAAAAGGAAGAAGGAAAGAGGAAGCAGGAAGGATGAAAAATGTAGGCTGTATCTCCAGCAAACAGCAGGTTGAGGGATGAAGGATGAAGGCGGTTTTTGCGATCGCAATTCCTCTAAATTTTTAAATGCTATCAAGGGAATTAAAGCGATCGCACTTAATTTAGTGCGAGTTTTCCACAGGAAAAGGGGGGTTTTCCACAGGAATCAGCAAGTTTTCCACAATAGCTTTGATAATTATTGAGCAAAAGACTATTGGTACAAGTTGCGAGTTTTTTGGATTTCTACGGCCATTTTCTGTCGCAAGTCCCAAGGTAGCAGAATTTCGACTTCTGAACCTAAAGCGCGCAACCACCTCAGCGGGTAGTAGTCTGTCACTCGGTAAGTGACTTGGTAGTAAGCATCGTCGGTTGGGCGAGACTGGAGGATTTGTAAAAGTGCCGATCGATGTTCTGGGTTGGGAGTATATTGTTTGATTAATGTGGCGGCGCGATCGGACTCTATGGCGGTAAAAGTATTGTGGATGGTGATTCCTTGCAGGTAGGATTGAGCAAAAGCGCGATGTTGCCTTCATCCTAGCTGTGATTAACAGTATGATATACTCAAATATCTAGGAGGTTAAATTTGATGAGTAGTAACGATACTTTCCAAGACTACAAAGTTAAGCACCTTTTCTTACTGGTGGGTGAAAACCCACTGCCTAATTATGTAGCTGCCGTGAAGTTACTAGAAAGTGGTGGCACAGTTTATCTTGTTTATACTAATCAAACACTATCGCAAAAAAGCCTGCTGCAAAATGCCTTAAAAGATAAAGGCTTTAGCAGCAAGCCAGTTGCTTTAGACAAGGATAAAAGGGAGAATAATAAATCTAATGCTCATCGAATTTACACAAAAGTTAAAGAAGATGCAGGAAAAATACCGACTAATGAACGTATTGGTCTGCATTACACAGGTGGCACAAACACAATGGCAGTTCACGCCTATCGAGCGATCGCGGATTTACCAAGAAATGATACAGTCTATAGTTATCTAGATGCCAAGACGTTAGAGATATTTATAGATGAGCCCAATTCTGATTCTACTCACAGAGCAGTTCAGCTTACAGTGCCTCTAGAAGTCCTGTTTAAACTGCACAAGTATGAGTGGCAAGAAAATAAAAAGCCACTACCTACCCCAATTTTACCAGATGCAGCCGCCGAATTTGTCAGACTTTATCAAGATGAAAAAATAGCAGAAACTTGGAGAAGATGGTCTAATACTCATCGGTACAACAACTATGGAGAGTTAAAAAGAGCAAAAGATTCAGCCACAGGTCAGTGGAAATCTGAAGATGAGCTTTCTAATTTATCTTTGAGTTTAACAGGCGTACACTCAGAAATTATTGAAGTTCTGCGCCAGAAGTTAGATGCTTCGCCGAGTCAACTTTCTTTGAACGTGACAAAGGCTAAAGGATTTAATAGTTATGAACAAGTTTGTGCATGGCTAGGGGGGATTTGGTTAGAACATTATGTACTCAAACAAGTTAAAGAACTGGCACAAGACTTACAGCTTGGGGACAGCAAAATGTCATTTGTTATTAAAAGAAGTCAAACTTGGGAAGGAGGAGTATTTGAATTTGATGTTGCCTTCATGCGAAGCTACCAATTGTTTGCTATTTCCTGTACAACCAGTAAAGACCCAAAAGAATGCAAGCTGAAACTATTTGAGGCATACACAAGAGCAAAGCAACTCGGTGGTGATGAAGCCAGAGTTGCTTTAGTTTGCTGTTGTGATGACGATCCAAGTAAATCACCACGTTTAGACAGATATCTCAAAAGTCAGCTTGAAGGCGCTGTAACTAATCCTAAAATTGCTGTATTTATTCGACAAGATTTACCAATACTCAAAGAAAAGATTGCAGCGTGGGTAGACCTAAATAAGGGAAAATCATGAGTAAACTAACTGTCACTGTAATCGATACAACAGGAATTCAAGACTATGTTTTCAGCAGTAACCGTCTGCGCGAAAATATTGGAGCATCCTACTTAGTATCTCAAGCTACTAAAGAATGGGCTGAAAAAGCTTTGCTGGATTTAGCAAAAGAACTTAATCAAAAAGTTCATATTCCTAAACGTAATTCATTACATGAAATCCATATCGGTAATGAGGATGTAGCGGCTGAGATGGTTTATGCAGGAGGTGGCAATACAGTTTTACTTTTTACGAGTTTTGAATATGCTAAACGCTTTACTCAAATTTTGACCAAAGGAGTTTTGCAAGATGCACCCGGTTTAAATATTGTCGTTGCTCATAATAAAGAATTTGAATTTAGGAAGGGAGAGTTTAAAAAGACGTTAAACCAGCTTTTGGAAAAAGACTTACCTAAAAAGAAACGAGAGCGAGTTGCTTCTGTACCTTTATTAGGTTTAGGAGTAACAGCAGCTTGTCGGTCAACTCAACTTCCCGCAGTCAATACCAGCGAGAAATATATTGATGCAGATGAGGAGGATATTTATCTAATTTCTAGAGAAACTGAAGCTAAACTCAAAGCAGTTCCTAAAGCCAATCAAAGACTAATAGAAAAATTTGGAGGCACTTTTAACTCAGACATTTATGATTTTCCTTATCGCACAGACTATTTAGGTCGTTCTGAAGGTGAATCAAGTTATGTTGCGATCGTTCATGCAGATGGTAATGGCATGGGAAATCGTTTTCAAAAGTGCGGTGAAGGAAAATCGGACGAAGAAGCAATTATTGAAATGCGTAAACTTTCTTACAGCGTTGAGGATGCTGGAATAAACGCTTTGAGAAAAGTGCTAGAGATAGTTCATAACTCAATTGAAAACGGAGAATTAGTAGGCTGTTTGGGTCGATTTTCGCTCAAAATAGCCAAAAATGGTAAATACTATTTGCCGTTCCGTCCTTTAGTTTATGGTGGCGATGATGTCATCTTTGTTTGTGAGGGAAGGATAGGACTTGAGTTGGCTGCAATTTATCTGAAGGAATTTGAAGAACAAAAAGATATAGAATATCAACCACTTAACTTAACAGCCCGTGCTGGTATTTGTGTTATCAAAACTCACTATCCATTTGCTAGAGCTTACCAAATAGTTGAGGAATTATACGGAGCAGCGAAAAAACTGATTTCTGAAGAAAGAAAACGATTGTATAAAGATAAGGAATATTATTGTTCGACTCTAGATTGGCATTTTGCTGCGAGCGGTTTAATTGGTAGTATAGGCGAAATTCGGCAGCGGGAATATGAGGTTCCATCAGGAAACATGATGATGCGACCCATACGGCTAAAAGAGCATGACAGCGACGATAACCAATGGCGCACTTGGGCGAATTTTATTAGCGCAGTTCAACATTTTAATGGCTACTTCGATGATGTAGAAGGTAATGAAAAATGGAAAGACGGTCGCAATAAAATAATTGCCTTGCGCGAAGTTCTCCGCCAAGGTGCTGACAACACGAAACAGTTTATGACTACTTACGGTATCAAACAACTGCCACCTTTTCCACAAATTGATAACTTACAGCAGGAAGGTTGGGCCGAACAAAATGAAAAGTATTATTGCGGTTATTTTGATGCGATCGAAGCAATGGATTTTTACATGGGCTTAAAGGGTGACAACAATGAGCAGCTATGAATTGCAAGTACAGATTAAACTTTTGAGCGATACAACCTTTGGTCGAGGTGACGGTGTTGCGGGTTTAGTTGACCAAGAAGTAGAACATGATTCTTTCGGATTTCCTTATCTTCGAGGGCGTACTTTAAAAGGCTTATTGAGTGAGGAGTGCGATAATTTAATTGTCTTGCTCAAAGGCGAGAAATTTCGACATTGGAAAAAGATTAGAAATCAATTATTTGGTGTTTCGGGAAGCACTCTAGAAACAGCATCAATGGTTCGCGTTGGCGATGCTTGTTTGCCACAACAGTTACGGGAAGCCGTGGGAAATCAAATAGAGAAGGAGCGAGAAGAAGATAAACCGCGTTTAACACCAACAGATATATTGCATTCCCTGACAACAATTCGCCGCCAAACCGCAATTAATCCTGATAATGGCACAGCAGATAAAGGTAGCTTGCGATCTGCTCGCGTGGTAATGCGCGATCGCCCCAAAACCCCATCCCGTTTTACGGCTTTCCTGTTTTTTGATGAAGAACCAACACCAGATATGAAAGCTCTTTTAGCAGTTTGCGTTTTAGCACTTCGGCACGTTGGTAGTGGGCGTAACCGAGGGCGAGGCCACGTCCAATGTAGTTTATGTGATGCCAGTGGTCAAGATATTACTCAAGATTTTATCCATCGCTTTACAACAAACAATTGAGGAGGTAGATCGATGAAAGCGATTACTTTTATTTTAGAAACGCAGCAGCCAGTTTTAGTCACTTCATTTCAGAAAGATCCGAACAGTCATGTGTCTTATTCTTATATTCCTGGGAGCGCGATCCGAGGTGCTTTGATAGGTCGTTACCTCAAGCATCCCGCAGAATTAGGTGAAGATATTTTATCGGATGCGAATCTCGATAGACAGGTGAAATGTTTATTTTTTGATGGCAATACCCGTTACTTAAACGCTTACCTATTCTGTAACAGACAACAAAAACGAACTTTACCCATTCCTCTTGCTTGGTATCGAGACAAGGATGAGGAATTGCCTACACCAAAAGAAACAACAAATTTAAATGTTCGGGATTTGAGTCAATATGTACCCGAACAACAGATGTCTCTGAAAAGCTTAAGTGAAAGATTTTGCACTGTTAACGAAAGACAAGTTGTTTTATATAGAGAGAAGCGACGGATTAATATTCACAACTTGCGCGATCGCACTAAAGGACGTTCGTCACCAACAAAACGCGATCCAGTGACAGATCGAGTTATTCAAGAGGGAGAAGGTGCAATTTTCCGTTATGAAGCTTTAGAAGTTAAACAAACTTTTCAAGCCGTTATATTGTGTGAAAATGATGAGGCAAAAACTATTCATTATCTACTAAAACCAACAGATATATGGTTGGGTGGCTCTCGAAGTGCTGGCTACGGACACGCAAAAATTCATGCAGTTAAGTGTCAAAATATTGAGGATTGGCATGAAGTAGATATTAGCCCCGAACAACGAGTTAATCGTCGAAAACTAAAAATCACCCTTCTTAGCGACACAATTCTCCGCGATGGCTGCGGACAATTCTCAGTCGAGCCCTGTTTGGTCAAGCAAGCGATTGAAGATAAGTTACCAGTGCAGTTACCTGAAGCAACCCATGTCTTTATCAGTAGCACTGTTGTTGGTGGATTTAATCAAAAATGGGGTTTGCCTTTACCTCAAGTACCAGTTTTATCAGCAGGAAGTGTTTTTGTGTTTGATGCACAACTAACCACCGAACAAATTAAGACTTTAGAAACAGAAGGGATTGGCGATCGCTGCATAGACGGTTTTGGTAGAGTTTGTGTTAATTGGTTGGGAGAATATCGAGATTTTTGTGCTAGACCTCCTGAGCCAATTAAAAACAATATTCAATTAGACGAAAAATATCAGGACTTAGCTGGACAAATGGCTGAAAATATTTTACGCCAAAAGCTAGAGCAGTTTCTTGTAGATAAAGTCAGCGATATTAAGATACAAGGCAAAATTACCAACAGCCAACTTTCTCGCCTAGAAATTGTTGCTCGAAAAGGATTGACCAATCCTCCCAGCTTTCTGCCAATTATAGAGTTATTGAGTAGCTTGACTTCAAATGCCAGCGAACAGTATAGAAATACAAAAGTTTCGGGCAAGAAATCTCTCGAACAGCAGATTAAAGATTGGTTAATAGACCCAATGAAATCTAGCTCATGGCTGAACAATTCCCATGAATTAGAAGTTAATATTGCTGGAGTTACTCGCAAAGTTGAACCTGATTCAGATCTGGTTAAAGAGTATACACTGCGTTTAATTATGGCAGTTGCTAAAAAAGCCAAAAAGGAGCGCGATAGATGACTGAGGAAATCTCTTTAAGGGAAAATGAATTGACACGGAAACAGCGTTATATTATTAAACGCATTATTGTCCGCGGGACTTTAATTTTAGATACTCCTACTTGTCTGGGAAGCGGGGATGCTGAAAGTCCAACTGATTTACCATTACTTAGAGATAGTATCAGCGATCGCGCCCTGTTAACGGGTGCATCGATTGCTGGTGCTTTGCGGAACTATTTGCGCGAATGCGAACGCGGATACTTAGCTAGCGAACAAGCAGAGGATTTAGCACCTCTCTTATTCGGAGGAATGCGGAGCGATGATGACGGTAATCAAAGTCCTTTAATTATTGATGATGCGATTAGCAATCAAGCCATCAAGGTTGAAGTCAGAGATGGAGTAAAAATAAATAGTATCACTCGCACCGCAGAGGATAAAGCTAAGTATGACTTGGAGTTGTTGCAAGCTGGGACAGAGTTTCCTTTAAGTTTTGAGTTGTTAATAGAAGAGAAAGTAGATGAAGCAAAGATATTCAAAGCATTAGCGATCGCACTCCAAGGATTAGAACCTAAAAAAGATCCAAATGTCTCTGAATGTGAAAATGATTCAAAAAGTGGCGAAATTTGTCTCGGCATGAAAAAGCGGCGCGGTTTTGGTCGCTGTCATGTAAAAGAGTGGCAGGTTTGGAACTTTAATTTGGAAGATGAGAACGATCGCACAGTGTGGTTAAATTTTGAACATTGGCATACAGGTTTATTACCCGATCGCGAAACTTATTCATCAATTGCTACAGCTCTGGGACTATCATTAGAGAATAAGGAAAATAAGCGCGATCGATTCCTCATCCACGCTCAATTCCAATTAGTTGGTTCTCTCCTCATCCGTTCCGGCCAAGACTCAACTGGACGCGCTCCCGATGTTGTACACTTGAAATCTCATCGACCAGATAAATCAGACTCATTACCAGTATTATCCGGTACGAGTTTAGCTGGAGTATTGCGCCATCGAGCCGAGCGTATTGTTAACACATTGGGCGGTAACTCAACACTGGTGAAAGATTTATTTGGTTTTGTTGAAGGGAAGGAAGCCAAATCAAGTCGTTTAGTCGTTCACGAGAAAGTCATTGAAAAGGCAACTGAATTAGTACAAAATAGAATTGCGATCGATCGTTTTACAGGAGGTGCTTATCACGGCGCATTATTCGACGAAAAACCTATATTTGGTGGTGATGAAACCCGTGTTTATATCGAGCTAGAGTTACGGAATCCAAAAGATTATGAAATTGGATTGTTGTTACTCTTACTGAAAGATTTGTGGACGAGTGATTTACCTGTGGGGGGTGAAAGCAGCATCGGACGAGGACATTTGAAAGGAATCCAGGGAGACTTAATCCGACATCATCCACAAAATCCGAAACAATGGCAGATTACAGAAAGTAATGGGAATTTGCAAATTGAGAATATATTGCATTCAAGCCAGTCAGAAACTTTAGTTAAATATGACTTAGAACAATTTGTCAAGGCTTTGTTAAAAGAATTAGGTAAGGAGGTGTAAATATGAGTGAAGATAGAGAGCTGCCAATAATAAGTTTTAAAGATGATGATGACTTACGCAGTTGGTTAAAATCTCAAGCACCATCTGTATCCGCACAAACACCTTACCTATTGGCTCATGCTGAAGATGGGATAATTTGGGGAAGGTTTGACAATGAAAAGTTAACAACTGCTGAAAAGATATTTCACAAGCCTGATTTTAAAGTTGATTTACCTGAATTGCGTTTACTAACACTGCAACAATGTCGGCTCTTTGGTCTAAATGGCGAAATTCTACTTTGGCGGATTAGCGAGACAAAGTTTAAATGGCGTTTCATCGGGAATCCAAATGAATATAAAATTCCCGAAAGTCAGATTCTTTGGGGAACAAATGGCATCAAGCGAAATAATTTTACCCTACTTTGGGATGGCTCTCAGGGACTTAAACACGCTGTACCATTTGCTGATATCGAGTTGAATGGCGATCGCTTAGTTAAACCAGTGCGTTTGCTCGTACACCACTACATCAAATATGAGGAAGAAACGGGTTTAGCTCGTATATATCTCAGCCGTCTTGTGGATCTAACTACTAAACAGGAGATTAAATCATGAATCTAAAACATTTAGAGAATGTACCAGATAATCGCCGTGCTGTTGCACCTTATAACTTTGTCGAACTCCCTGAAGAAATAGTCCCAGCAGAGCCAATACCAACACATAACTGCTACCATGACAACCGTCATACTGGCAAAATCAAATGTACCTTGACTACTTCATCACCGTTGTACATTCGCTGTGGTATGTCCTCCACTGAATTTGCTAAGTTTGGCGGTAAATTAGATGAAGATTTAATAGGTGAGGAAACAAATCAAAAGCGTAAAATATTGGCTCACTTTTTCGAGAATCCTGCTAATAAATATCCAACTATACCAGGTAGCAGTCTGCGCGGTATGTTACGAACCCTAGTAGAAATTATCAGCTATAGCAAAATTGACAAAGTTGCTGATAAACAGTTAATTTATCGAGCGTTTGCTGACACTACATCTTTAGGTGAATTTTACCGCGATCGCCTACTCCAAGAAGAGGGAGAACACCACTATTCTTTTCTAATGCAAGCTGGTTATTTGATTAAAACTCAACAAGGTTCTGGCTGGGCAATTCAACCAGCAAAGAATCTTGTTGAAGGAGCATCTTTTGCCAAAATAGACATATCACAAATTAAAAATTTAGTGAAACATCCTTGGCATGACATCAAACACGCTCGTAGGGTAACTGTTGATGTTAAGCCAATGACCTGGCATTCTCATAAAGGAGGATTTATTGAACTGTACTATGCTAAAGCCATTCCACCATCTGGATCTAGCTCTCGCTCTCAAGGGGTCTTGGTAGAAACAGGTGGAATGCCAGGAAAGAAAAAAATGGAGTGTGTAATTGGTTTACCAGATGATAAAGCCACACTAATCTCAATTCCCGATCATCCAGACTCAATGATTCAGGATTATCAAGAGCAGCTAACTAAAGAGCAGAAAAATTTACTAGGTAAAGATGGTGTTTTAAAACATATGCACCCTGTTTTCTATCTAATAGAGGAAGGCAAGCTTGTATTTTTCGGACATACAATGATGTTTCGCTTACCTTACAAGGAATCAATTAAAAAGTTTATTCCCGCACCTAACTATAAGTTTCTTCCCGATTATCCGTACAATTCTCCAACTCTTGATATAACGGAGGCTATCTTTGGGTTTGTTAGGGATACCAAACAAAAAGAAAACCAGACACAAGCTGGACGAGTATTTATTAGTGATGCTAAGTGTCAAAAATCTAGTGCTGAGGACATTTGGCTTAAAGGTGATATTACCCAGTCAATGACACCTAAGATATTAGCTAGTCCAAACCCTACTACATTTCAGCAATATTTGGTGCAGAATAGTGCTATTGAAAGTGAACTAAAGCACTATGAAAATCAGCCGAATAACGAAACAGTCATTCGAGGTCACAAGCTTTATTGGCATAAGGGAAGTGTTGAACAAAGTCAGATTGAAGAAAGTAACACAAATAAAATTGAAGAAAAACGCTCTCAATACACAGATATAAAACCAATCAAAAAAGATGTATCTTTTGAATTCACTATCTGTTTTGAGAATTTAAGCAAAGTAGAATTAGGTGCTTTGTTATGGGTGCTAGAGCTGGCTGCTGATAAAAATTATCGCTTATCCCTAGGCATGGGCAAACCTCTGGGAATGGGAGCAATCCAGATTATATCCCAACTTTCATTAAGTATCCGTCACCATCGTTATACTCATTTGTTCCAAGAGTGTGGCTGGGAAACAGGTGATAATTTTCAAGTTGATACTAAGGAAATCAAAAAATATTGTTTACAGAAGTTTGAGGATTATGTTCTCAAACATACTGAGGCACAATATAAGTCTTTAAAGGATGTGCCACGCATCAAAAGCCTTTTGACAATAATGTGTTGGACTGGTGTTGTAGAAAATTCAAGCAGATATATGGAAATTGAGCGTAAGCAACAACCTTGTATTGGCAATTTAGGAAAAAATGGTAAGGCTAACGAATATAAAAATCGTCCTGTTTTACCAACTCCCTCTCAAGTGATGAAAGATGACAAAAAAAAGAACTATCCAGGCTCTTCACCATCTTCAGGAGGTGGCAATTCTGCGGCTTGGCAACGACCAAAATGAATTAAAATATTGTAAATAAAGATTACTAATTTCAAGAAAAATGGGAGTATTAAAAGAGTCAAATATGTGGATTAATTCGCTTTACCATAATAGCGATCGCACTTCCAATTTTTTGGACACAGGCTTTACTTACGCCAAAATGTTGGGCTACTTTCCTAATTTTATGTATAACCTTGTTGAGATGGTTTGACTATTTTTTCACGAAACTCGATCGCATAAACTTTCATTTTATGCCCCGAGCTACTGAATACCGTGTCCCACAAATGGAATATGCTCGATGATTACAAATAACGATCGCAACTTGGACAACGGTACAACATGGGTGGGAGTTGTGCGGACAAGCTTTACTTTCTAAAATGTTAAAAAGTGTGCATTTAGGACATTTTTTAAATATAACTTAGTAGCCTAATTATCTACAGCAGATTCCAGCTTTATGAAGTACAGTAGCAGCAGCTTGTAAACCAGTTTTTAAAGTGCTTAGGATTGACCAAATCAACGGCCGTAGCCAGTAAAATGTCAACCATCTTGGTAGTTGTTGGTGAAAACTGACGTAAAAAAGATTTGAGTTGCGACCACCATAATTCTATAGGATTGAAGTCGGGAGAATAGGGGGATAAGTTCAGTAAACTAGCACCAGCGGCTTGTATCAATGATCCAATAGTCCCCAACTTGTGAGCGGGTAGATTATCCATAACAACTACTGCACCCTCCCATAAGTTTGGCACTAAAAAATGTTCAATAAAGACTTCAAAAGCTCTGCCATCCATTGAGCCATTGAGGGTCATCAATCCTACTACTTTTTTTAAGCTAATTGCTCCGACAACTGTGACTTTGGCTCCGCGATAGAATGGTTTTAAATCGTAGACTCTACTACCACATATTGAACGTGCATGGGTTCGTGTTAACCCCAATAAAACGCCCATTTCATCCAAAAAAACGAGGTTGTCAGGGTCAATATTTTTCACTTTTTCCCAATATTCACACCTCAGAATTTGTACTCTTTCAGTGGCAGACTGACTACTGCGTATGGTCTTTTTTTCGCGTTAAATTTTCTTTTTGTAATTCACGACACATCATGCTAGGACTGACAGCTTCCTTGTAGTTCATAAGCCAATATTCACAATATTCTGACAACGTGCTATCCGGATATTTTTCTACCATCTGGGTCAATTCAGTCCGGCGCGAGTTTAACACACTTTTAAGGCTTCCACCCTGTTTTTTGGGTTGAACGTGACCAGTCGTTTGTTTTTGTTTTAAGATTTTTTGAACAAACGCTTTACTCACATCAAAACGTTGGGCTACTTTCCTGACTGATGTATCACCTTGTTCATAGGCTTTAACTATTTTTTTACGAAACTCGATCGAATAAGCTTTCATTTTTTCTGCTGATGTACTAAATAGAGTGTACCACATATACATGGAATCTGCTGTATCTTTAGCCCTGGGCGCATTAATACCTTTATAACCGGGTTTTTTACCCTGGTTAAAGGCTAATTATGCAGTTTGTTTGTCCATCAAACCCGGTTTCTGGAAACCCGTGCGTCCAGCAGTATATCTCCCTTTACAAAGGTGACTTGATTCCGATTTGTGGTATATTTTCTGGGCGAGGGGATTTTTTAGGACAATGTTCGATATGAAACGTTTAAAATTAAAATCAATGCTGGCGGCGATCGCGATCGCCTTTTGTTTAATTGCGATCGCCAGCTACGCCCAAGCCAACAAGACTTTAACACTGGCGACTTCCCCAGACTACCCGCCCTATGAATTTAAAGATACGGCTGTTAGCGGCAACGAAATTATCGGTTTTGACATCGATATTGCCAAATATATTACTAAAGAATTGGGCTACGAGCTGAAAGTAGTTGGCATGGATTTTAACGGCTTAATTCCCGCTTTGCAGGCGGGAAGAGCCGATTTTGTCATGGCTGGAATGACTCCCACAGCAGAAAGGAAAAAAAATGTTGATTTTTCTGACCTTTACTACGAAGCTCAAAATACAATTGTCGCCAATAAAGGCAGCAATTTGACCAAAGCTGAAGATTTAGCCGGGAAAAAAGTAGGCGTTCAACTCGGAAGCATTCAGCAGGAAGCTGTGAAAAAAATGCCCGGTGTGCAACTGGCTGCTCTCAATAGGATTCCTGATATTATTCAAGAAATTAAATCGAACCGCATCGCGGCAGGAGTGATCGAGGATACTGTCGCTACGGGTTATGCAGCAGCGAACCCGGACTTGGAATTTAACACAATTCCGAATACTGAAGAAAGCGGTTCGGCGATCGCCTTTCCGAAAGGTTCGAGATTAGTTCCAGAATTCAACCGAGTCCTCCAGCAAATGAAAGCCAGCGGTCAAATTAAGGAACTAGCTACTAAGTGGTTTTCTCGACCAATTCCGCAAGAACCTGCTCAAGCAAATCAGCCTGCGGTAGCCTCCAAGTTCGGGTTAGATTTTGGCAAAATATTGCCGAGTTTGCCTTATATTTTGTCCGGAATTTGGGTAACGCTAACTTTTACCTTGCTGTCGGCATTTCTGGGATTTATCTGGGGAATCGTGCTGTCTCTGTTTAAGATTTCTAGCATTAAACCGCTGTTCTGGTTTGCCACTGCTTATACCTCAATTTTTCGAGGAACGCCGCTAATTTTGCAGTTGACTTTAGTTTATTTTGCAACGCCCCAGCTTACGGGCTACAATATATCGGCGCTGCAAGCTGGCGTGATTACTTTTTTCCTCAATTCTGGGGCTTATATTTCCGAAACTATCCGCGCGGGAATTCAAGCCGTAGATAAAGGTCAAAAAGAAGCCGCAGAATCCCTTGGCGTTCCCTACAAACTGATGATGGGCGATATTATCTTGCCGCAAGCGTTGAAAAACATCTTGCCTGCATTGGTGAATGAAAGTATTGCTTTGCTCAAGGATTCAGCTTTAGTTTCAGTAATTGGTGTAGAAGATTTGCTGCGGCGCGGTACAATTGTGGGAGCAGAAAAGTATATTTACTTTGAACCTTTGATATTTGTCGGTGTAATTTATTATTTGATGGTGCTTAGTTTAACTTGGGGGGCCAATGTACTCGAACGCAGACTCCAAACTAGCAGTTAAGGTCGATCGCCTGTATAAATCTTTTGGCAATCTGAAGGTTTTGCGCGAGATAACTACTGAGATTCACAAAGGAGAAGTGATTGCCATTATCGGCCCTTCGGGATGCGGTAAGTCTACTTTTTTGCGGTGTTTGAATTTACTGGAAATTCCGACTTCTGGACACATATACATTGACGGAGTGGATATTACTGCGCCGAAGGCAGATATTCTGAAAATTCGCCAGAAAGTGGGGATGGTTTTTCAGCATTTCCACTTGTTCCCGCACATGACTGTGCTGCAAAATGTGACGTATGCACCTGTAAAGGTGAAGCAGGTTGAATCGGATGAAGCGCGTCAAAAGGGATTGGAATTGTTGGAAAAAGTGGGTTTGTCAGATAAGGCGGATGTTTATCCTTCTAAGCTTTCGGGGGGACAAAAACAGCGAGTGGCGATCGCCCGCTGTTTGGCTATGGAACCGGAAATTTTGTTGATGGACGAACCGACTTCTGCACTCGATCCAGAAATGGTTAAAGAAGTGTTAGATGTGATGAAAGCTTTGACGAAAACGGGAATTACAATGGCAATTGTAACTCACGAAATGGGTTTTGCGCGGGAAGTCGCCCACCGGATTTTGTTTTTGGATGGGGGAAAGGTGGCGGAAGATGTGCCGCCGCAGGAGTTTTTTAGCAACCCTCAGTGCGATCGCGCCAAGCAATTTCTGGAAAAAATGCTTTAATTCATATAATAATGAGAGTTTTTAACCGCAGAGGACACAGAGGACACAGAGAGAGTTAGAGGAGAAAGAGACAGTTGCGGTAGGCTGCGTCAGGTTGGAGATGCTCGATCGCTGCGGCAAGTATAATAATGTTGCTCCGATGATTAACTTGGTAATTATGTTAGAAAAAGGAGAGAATTCTTTGAATCACCTGGGTATTAAAATCTTTCGGAAAGCGGTGTCTTTCCTGAGCGTGATCGAGAAAGAAAGTCTTGGGATAATAAGCAAGATTGGCTTCCATCTCGCTAATCTTTTCTAATAAGGGTTCGATCCGATCGATTTTGTCGGGATGGCGATGTTGGATGAGAGTCGCAGCATTCCTAAAATGCCGCCCCTCATCCTGCGTGACCAAATGTCCTACGCGAGCAAAGCCCTTCCCATAGTGTTGGTAGAATTCCTTAATATCCCGGTGATAAGACCACACGGAACCCATTTCGTCAAACATTAAACCAACTAGAATGGTGAATTCGTTCTCAATCAGAAACGAGATCGGTTCGAGTTCATGCACCCGACTCTGGTTTTTTTGGTCGATCGCCTCTGGGGACAAACCTGATACCATGTGATAGACCTTACGTAGAGCAACGTAGTGCCGTAATTCGTCTTGCAGCCAAAGTTCGATCGCACTCATGAATTCTAACGAGAACTCCGAACTGCGAGATAGCAGATGCTCGTAGAGTGGCTGACTGTCTCCCTCAGAGAACACATCTCGGCTCAGGAGATCCATAAATCCAGCCTGAATTGTAGGCGCGACTTCGGGAATTTTCAACTCATCGGCAATAAATTCATCTACACTCCACTCACTGCTAAGAATCGGAATTCCCCGGACATCATGAGTCTGTAATTTCATAGTTTTTCTGATTAGAAGTTAAGTATTCACCAGACGATCGCTCACGATATGCGGAACAATTAAGCAATGTCGTCCGGTGATCGGATTGGTATCTCCGCGCAATACGATGCCGGATGGAGTATCGCCGACAATCCAGGAACCTACGACGAAGTGGTAGCCAAAATATTCGGGCAAGGGTTGATAGGACTGAATAATGAATCCTTCGCGATCGTAGCCCATCGCCTCGCGGGTATGAACGGCTCCAGCAACAAAATCGCCTGTTTCAATAGAAACCCCAACACCTTCTAGACCGACGAGGGGCTTTTTGACGTGCATTTGGGTCAGTAATGCTGTGGATTCGATCGAGATAGTATCTGTGAAGAAAGTGGGTAGCAAGAATTGAGCGTACACTGGGTGGTTGCCAAATAATTCCCACATCCACACCATCGATCCTTTATTGCTTAAAATCTGTTTCCACAGCGGTTCAATGATTTTCACATCCCCTGCTATCAGGCGCGATGCTAGGGCTTCATCTGCGTTAAAGGATTGGCTGGCGAGTTGCAAATCCAGCCAATCGACGATTTTCCACAGCCGCAAGATCCGATTATTGAATTGATCGACAAAAAATCCTTCTTCATCCACGCCTAGATGGTTACGCAATCCTACAAGTTGGGTGAAAAAGCGATCGTTTCCCAATTCTTGATTAATAATTTCGACCAGTTGTCCTGCCATCTCGGTATCTTCTGACAGATGCTCGTCAATTAACAAGCTCAGCCCGAACTGCTTTAAATCATAATGACGACTTAGAGTGCGGAATCGACCCGCAACTTCGTCCCAAAAGTTGTTGAACTGATTGGCATCGTTGGGAAGCGATCGCAAATCTCGGCTGGTTTTTTTCATGTCATCTAACCACAGCCATTGATAGACTGTTTCTGCACCCAAGAGAGGAGTTTCGCCGTTGATTTCTAGAAGGCTAATTTTTCCATCTTCCGTGACGGCAAGATCGAAACGGGTATAAAGAGACATATCTTCTGCTTCGTCAACCCGATCCCACGAAACCTGAATAGCTTCCCAGAAAGCAGGGGGAATAGCGAGTTTATTCATCCGATTTTCTAGGCCGTCGGCGGTGAAAAACCAGTCCAAAAACTCCCGACACATATCCCAAAGAGCCTCAGTAGCATCCCAGAGCCTCGCCTCTTCCTGGCGCGAAAACATCACCCCAAATGGACGGTCTAAGGCTTCTGCCCAGTAGCGTTGGTTGATGTCTGCAAGAGGCTGACATTGGTAGGCGTTATCTAATACGTGCTGCTGCCAGTTGCGCCGTCGCTGAAACAAAAAGGGATACATGGTTGAAGCGCCTTGCTAGTGGTGTGGAACTCAATGATCTACAAAAACAGAGAAAAGAACTAGAGAAAAATAGTGGTGGGATGAATCGCCGCTCAAAAATGCTTGCATCCTATCAATTCCGGCTGCGCCGAAATGATATCAAATCCGCGCTTCATCATCGGGCGTAAAGTCGAATCAAGCTGCCAACAAATCAGGAGCGCAATTTTCATTTTTTTGACCTCTCCTTCTACAGTCAACAGTCAACAGTCAACAATGATAAGGAGTGCAACCGGAATCGATGTCATTTGCCTCCGCTTCCCAAAGGAGCCGTGGAGCGGACTGCATTGCCAAAGCTCCCTCGTCCCTTGATGGTTCCCCGAGCTGCGTGGCCTGGGGGGCGATTTGGGGTGTCGCGACTGGAGGAAAAGTAGGGAGAATCTAGCGGTATGCCCTGTAGGGGACGAGTAATCAGGGTTCTATCTGGAGTTACAATTCCGATGTGGGAGCGGTAAACGGGTTGCACTGGATAAACCGTGTAGGAGCCGCCGTTGACGCCGTTGACCGCTGTTGGAGGGGCATCATCATCATCGACATCATCGGTGAAATAGAAGCCGCCGAACTCTGGTCGCCATCCGGGGGTAGCAACGCTGGAATTCGATACCTGCGAGCAAATGCTTGCTGTGTCTTCTTGGCATTCTGACTGCGTGCGGTACACGGGCGTAATGCGTTCGTATTCCTGCATGGCGTACCGAAACTGGGCCTGACACTGCTCTTTGGTGAACCCGTTGCTTTGGTTCGCCGCATCTACAATACATTGCTGTTCGGATTCGTAGTAGCGTACTTCGTTGGGTTGGTGCAACATGGTATAAGCAAGATAGCCTAATCCACCGATCGCCAGTACACCTGATGTAATTAGAAGGTAACGAATTGTTGTCGTTCGATTGTTGTTATGAGTCATGGCTAACCGGAGGTTTGAGTCATTATTTCAAAGAACCTGTAAGGTGATGAATTTGCTGCCACTGAGATGATTGGATTTACACGGTTAGCCAAAGTTCAAGTAATTTACCTAAGTCTGTGAGTTGGCACTCACGACTTTGATTATAGCTGTTACTACATTGGCAGATTCAGGGATTCCTCGATCGCAGCAAATTATATTCCTCAAATATTTGATTTCAAATTCGCCTTTTTTGACTGTGCCGATCGCGCTGGCGATCGAGCTTTGCCAAAACAGCACCGGAAACATCCGCCAGAATGCTAATTATCCGATACAAAGCCACCGCACTCAGAATTATACCCGTAGAAAAGCGATCGGACAGCAGGGCGATCGCCGTTGCTTCAAATACTCCCATTCCCCCCGGTGCTCCCGGTACGACTAAACCGACAACAGGCAGATATTACTTTGGCGAAGGCAGATATTATGAAAATCCGCCAGAAAGTGGCGATGGTTTTCCAGCATTTCCACTTCCGCACATGACTGTGCTGCAAAATGCGATGTATGCGCCTGTCAAGGTGAAGCAAATTGAATCGGATGAGGCGCGTCTCAAGGGGTTAGAATTGCTGGAAAAAGTGGGTTTGTCAGATCAGGCCCAGGTTTATCCTTCTAAGCTTTCGGGGGGACAAAAACAGCGGGTGGCGATCGCCCGCTGTTTGGCTATGGAACCGGAAATTTTGTTGATGGACGAACCGACTTCTGCACTCGATCCAGAAATGGTTAAAGAAGTGTTAGATGTGATGAAAGCTTTGACGAAAACGGGAATTACAATGGCGATTGTAACTCACGAAATGGGTTTTGCGCGGGAAGTCGCCCACCGGATTTTGTTTCTGGATGGGGGAAAGGTGGCGGAAGATGTGCCGCTGCAGGAGTTTTTTAGCAACCCTCAGTGCGATCGCGCCAAGCAATTTCTGGAAAAAATGCTTTAACAAGTTTGTAGTGAGGACTTCAGTCCTTCTCAAAGTTTAATTAGGAGGAATAAAGTCGTCACTACGAACTAATTTTTTTTGTGCGATTTCGATGGCGAAACCCGCTGAGACAGAGTGATATCAGAGAGAAAATGTTTAAATTAAAGTGAAATTTGCTACATTAATAGTGGCTGCAGAAACACTATTTAAAACCGCTAGAGTTTCCCCAGTCGGCAGAAACTGAATCAATGTTGCACCGTTATTTTCAGTAACATTTAATTGCTCAAATGTCAAGCCATTAGCTAGCATCAGCAAATCTTTTCCAGCTTCAAAATCGGCAATAATATCGATCCCGGAATTGCTGGAGAGTAAAAAGCGATCGCTCCCAGCACCTCCAATTAAACAATCATCCCCCAAACCGCCAATCAGAGTATCATTACCTTTGCCACCAATCAAAGTATCATTTCCCTCGCACCCGTCTAGCAAATCATTGCCAGCACCTCCACTCAGACAATCATTGCCAGCACCTCCGCAGAGGGTATCATTACCATAATCGCCGTAGAGAGAATCCTCGCCTTCGCTGCCGAAGATTATATCATTTCCTCTGCCTCCAAATGCCAGATCGCTGCCTTGGCCGCCGTCGATAAAATCAGCACCTTCACCGCCAAAAATTAAGTCGTCGTCTTCTTTACCATTTATTGAATCATTGCCACGATTTCCGAAGATGATATCTTCGCCTTCAGCGCCAACAATGATGTCATTGCCCTTGCTGCCAAAAAGGATATCATCTCCCTTGTTCCCGTCAATAAAATCATTGCCTCGGTTGCCGTAAATGATGTCGTTTCCTTCACCGCCGTAGAGGTTGTCATCGCCTAAATTCGCATCGAAAATATTCGGATTTTGACTGCCGTAAAAAGCATCATTTTCTGACGTGCCAAACTGAATTTCACCGCTACCATTGCTGTTGATAATGTTGTCAGCTTGGTTTGGGCGATCGACTTTTGGATACTCAATAGTATTGCAAACGCAATCAGTATCACTTCCTGGTGTAACAACGGGTACTGATGGTGTTGGGGTCGGTGTTGGGGTCGGAGTTTCCGCAGGCGTTGGCGTCGGCGTCGGAGTCGGAGTCGGTGTCGGAGTTTCCGCAGGCGTCGGCGTTGGCGTCGGAGTCGGTGTCGGAGTTTCTGCAGGCGTTGGCGTTGGTGTTGGCGTCGGATTTTCTGCTGGAGTCGGCGTCGGAGTTGAAGTTTCCGCAGGCGTTGGCGTTGGTGTTGGCGTCGGAGTTTCCGCAGGAGTCGGCGTCGGAGTTGGTGGAGTTGGCGTCGGAGTTTCCCCAGGAGTCGGCGTCGGGGTTGGCGTCGGTGGAGTTGGCGTCGGAGTTTCCGCAGGAGTCGGCGTCGGGGTTGGCGTCGGTGGAGTTGGGGTCGGAGTTTCCCCAGGAGTCGGAGTTGGCGTCGGTGGAGTCGGCGTCGGAGTTTCCCCAGGAGTCGGCGTTGGAGTTGGCGTCGGTGGAGTCGGCGTCGGAGTTTCCCCAGGAGTCGGCGTTGGAGTTGGCGTCGGTGGAGTCGGCGTCGGAGTCGGAGTCGGAGTCGGAGTTGGCGTCGGAGTCGGAGTCGGAGTCGGAGTTGGCGTCGGAGTCGGAGTTTCCCCAGGAGTCGGCGTTGGAGTTGGCGTCGGTGGAGTCGGCGTCGGTGGAGTTGGTGTCGGAGTCGGAGTTGGCGTCGGTGGAGTTGGTGTCGGAGTCGGAGTTGGCGTCGGTGGAGTTGGTGTCGGAGTTACTGGGTTGACGGTAATATCCACACGATCGCTATCGGTTTGAGCACCGCCTAATTCTGCCGATCCGCGATCGTTTGTCGTCAAAGTCAGCGTATCCGTTCCGCTAAAGTTCAGATTCGGCGTATAAGTTAAACCGTCTAAAGCAGCATTAATATCAGCCTGTTTCCCCGTATAAATCAGGCTGTTGCTGCCATTCCCCGATCCGGTAACTCCCGTCAGCGACTTGAGTGTAAGAGTGCCGCTGGTAACGCTGAGATTAACTTCGACAGACTCACTATCTGCATCCGATACAGAGATACTATTGCCGTTGCTAGCAGAGAAGATGCGAGGAGTATTTTGATTCGTCGTTTCTTTGCCGATATCAGTAGTAATGTCTACACTCCAACTGGCAATATTTCCTGGAGTAGTAGCATTGGAAGCTTTACTATTATATTGGTTGGCATCAACCGCATACAATTTCCAAGTGCCGTTGGGATTAGTTTTGTTAAAAACAGAAAGAGTCGAACCGTAAGGCCCTTCTGGTGCTCCTGTCGGTGTCGGTTCCGGTATAACAAAGGGATAAATATCGCGAGCATTGTTTAACGAATAGTTACTCGGTTTGTAGTTGCCTGAAGCGATAGTTGGGACTGTAGAACTAGAAAAATCATAAAGAAAAGAGGCTGCATTATCATCCAACTTCAGCGTGACGTTGTTGAGTGGTGCAGATGGAACGTGAGACATTAACACCACGTTTTGTCCCTCTGGCCCAACTAGCAAGAGATTGATGACCTGCGATTCATCGGGATATTGACCATAAACCGTTTTAACATTGTTAAGAGCGATCGTAACGCTGTCTACTTTTCCTGTTACACCTGAAACGTCAATAGCAGACGGATAGGGTGTCGCTAAAACGTTATATACGAAGTTTCCGCTGTTGATGGTAATGTTATTCGGGTTAGTTGTGGTGGTGGTTGTTCTTCCCGGTATCGAATTAATAGGAGATTGATTGCGACGGGAAAATTCCGAGGTATCGCCTGTGGTTTTATTAGTAGCAGTAGCAGCGAGAACTGGTTTGCCTGCTACTGGAGTGTAGGCCAAGTTGATATTAGCATTGCCAGCACTATCTGTAGTAACGTCTTGGAAACCCAGGAAAGTTTCACCTTGACCTGCACCTGCCTGGTCATAACTGGTATTTGCAAAGAATTCGACGCGGAAGTTGGCGTTAGGAGTGCTGTTGAGAATGCCGCTGACTGTGTTGCCACTAACTGAGGTCAGAACCGGGTAATTTTGCAGATTGTTGCTGCCTGTATCCGCATCTCCCAAATCGTTGGGAGTGAGGCCAGTATTGCCGATTAAGTCAATACCTAATCTTTTGTTGTTAAAGATACGATTGCCTTGTATGGTGTTACTGCCGGAACTTGCATTAATTTCAATGCCACTCCCTTTATTGTTAGCAATGATATTACCTTCTCCAGGTACTATGCCCCCGATTGTATTATTCCCGTTTTTGCCTAAGATCAAAATGCCATCGCCCTCGGTGCCTAAATTTATTGTCCCCGTGGCATCAGTCCCGATGTAATTGCCAGTAATTTTGGTATTTGTGACTCCGTCCCTCGCCACAAATATGCCTGTAAAGCCGTTGCCAGAAATGACGTTGCGCGAGATAATATTACCTGTTATGGGGGTGACATTAGGAGGATTGTTTTGAGTGTAACTTTGGATTCTGACCCCAGCGAAAGTGTTGCCTACAGCAGTCGTACCGCTAATATCAGTGCCAATGTAGTTATCTTGGATGGTATTGTTATTAGTTGTCACCAGAATGCCGTGACCTATCAAATCTCCGCCCTTTCCAAATCCGTTAATAACCAATCCTTGAATGGTACTTCCACTGGAATTTTCTGCGCCACCATAAAGGCTTTTACCTAACTCTAAACCAGTGAGAAACTTAGAGTTGCCCCCAGATGACGAGCCTGGTTGTTTTACTAAACTGCCATTGAGTTCTATAATTGGTTTACCAGCATATCCTGGTTGAGATTTGCCATCGATAATAACTGGGCTGGTGATGACAGGTAAGGCTTGATTAAGGGTAATGGTATAAGGGCCAGTGCCGGGAATGTTAAAGTTAATTGTGTCTAATCCGGGATTGGAATTGGCTTGTTGGAGCGCATCTCGCAGAGATCCCAAACCGCTATCGAAAGTATTGGTAACGCTATAGGTAGCCAAAACAGACGCATAATTTTGCATCGCCTGTGACTCGAATGCTAGGGGCGATTTGATGTGGCCGATTTGTATTTCGAGTTCCCAGTTGCCACCTAATTTTGCACTCCCCGTGAGATGCTTGGATGCGGCGATATTTGCACCAGTGAGGGATGCAATACGGTGGAGGAAGTGGACACCATCTAAGGCTGGTTCATCAAGTCCGTCGGGGGTTGAAACCCCCGTCTCATAGCAACAGTCTTCTAAGGGTGGTTCATCGAGTCCGCCTGGGGTTGAAACCCCCGTCTCATAGCAAAAGTCCTCTTTAGAGGACTGTTTAATGAAATTGTTTTTAGTCGGTTTCAACCGACTTTCGCTTTGAGACAGGGAATTCATTCCCTGGCGGACTTTCTGACAAGCGCGGGATGCTGCTGCTACATTGCAGCCGTAAATCAGGATGTCTGCATCAATTGTGAAAGCGCGCCGCCATTGCTGCAATTGCTGGCTATAATCTTCTAGGTTATCAACAGATACTCTGGTTTTACCGAGTTGCAATCTTCCTGGTTCGCCGTGGGAAACTAGATGAATGCTGTCAATATTGGTGCGATTAGCTAACACTTCGCTAATTTGTTCGACTCCATCTCTGTGCGAGTCGATAACTATTGCTTCTACTCCCAATTTCACTCCATTTATGAGTGTTTGATAGTCTGCTACTGCCGCATCAATAAATACTATTGTACTGCGGTTATGGGTGCGATCGCTCTTTTCCCCAAAACTCCCATTGCCCGCGTTGATTTGATTCGGAACTTTGCTCGCACCTGCTGATAAAACTGGCATCATAGCTGTGTACCCTATGGTCTAAAGTTAACAATTTTTCATAAATCCAGGACAAGCACACCGGAACTAAAAAAAAACGTTTTTTTTAGGGTATAAATACCTAAAAATGTGGATTTTATGAGAGCAACTCGGTTTGTTTGCAGGTCTTAAATTTATTGATTCAGACTATATTGTTTGTGGCTTTGTTCTGGATGAACCCAAACAGATTATTTGACAAAATTTTCTCTAAGCTCAACTATACCCAGCATACGTAAGTAAGCAAAAAATCTTAATAAAAATACATATTTTCGACTCGTGCTAATCGGGGCAAGTCCGCTGGGATTATATATTTTCCCACTCATTTGCTGCGCCGATCGCGCTGGCGATCGAGCTTTGCCAAAACAGCACCGGAAACATCCGCCAGAATGCTAATTATCCGATACAAAGCCACCGCACTCAGAATTATACCCGTAGAAAAGCGATCGGACAGCAGGGCGATCGCCGTTGCTTCAAATACTCCCATTCCCCCCGGTGCTCCCGGTACGACTAAACCGACAACGAACGCAAAACAAAAAGCACCGAACAAGTTGGGAATATTGCTAAAGTTCACCGGAGTTAAAGCAGTTACCGTTAGCAAAAAACCGCATCCCCGCAATCCGATAAAACACATTTGTCCGATTAACGGTACTAAAGGATAGCGTTTAATTGGCAAATTAATTTGGCGGCGGGACTTGACATTCGATGTTTTTTTAGGTATATTGGAACTAGACTCTACACGAAAATTAAGTTCCTCGCCTGCCGCCTCCCCAGCCTTTGAATTTGCCCCATTGTTCTTGGATAACTTCAACCGCTCTACAAATAGAACGATCGGATTTAAAATGCGGGGATGAATCGCCGTTAAAATAGCAGCACAACCGACAATCCGCAAAAACCAATTGAATTTGTCAAAACAAATCAACCCAATCAAAACGCCAGCAGAAGCCATCAGCAGCGGTTCCAGCAACACGCTGAGAGTAGCAGCTTTCGGAAAAATACCTGCCTTTTTGGCGTCCAATATTCGACCCCAAAAATGCCAAATATTCCCCGGTAAATACTTGGCAATATTAGTTTTGAGAAAAACTTGAATCGCCCAGGCGGCAGTTACAGGTTGGCGGAATTCTCGCAAAATCAACATCCACACCCAGCCGACAAAAATTAGAGAAAGTAAAGTGACGCCGAGGGCGATCGCCAGCAACGGAAAACTTTCGGATCGAATTTGGATATTCGCGACTTCTCGCCAGTGAGTTAACAAAGCTTTGGCAATAAATAAAAACGTCCCGCCCAAAATCAAATAGCGCAAATAAGGCTTTAAATGCGACTTCGCGATCTTCAAAAAACTCTGAATTCGATGCAAGTGTTGTTTTCCCATTTTCCGATCCCGATTTTGAATTTGGGATTAAGTTATACTGTTTTAGATTTTATATTTTAGAGGGACTAAGGCGGAATTGTGGTAGATTTACACGGCATGATATGACGGAATAAATCTGTTTAACCTGAGATGTTGCACCATTCTCAAGAACGGGCTTTCCGGCCCGTTCCACAATAACTCAACATTTTTGTGGAACAGGCCGAAAAGCCTGTTCCTAAACAAGAAATTGAGAATGGTGGAACATCTTAGTTTAACCTAACCTGTGCAGGCCTCTACAGACTGTCCGTAATGCCCGCCTTACCGACGATTTAGGGCGTTTTTAACCACAAACTTAAATTTAAAATCTAAAATTTAGATCGATATACCTCGCTAGGAGTACATTTCTATGCCCGGCCCGAGCCCTGACGGTCTTTCCTATCTTTTAGATGATAGCCCCAATAGTTTCGCCTTGACTCCGGGCTTTTTGACTCCTTATCCTAACGGATTTTTTGCCCTCGGCGGCAACGATTTTATTGTCGGTTCGTCCGATGCCGAAAGAATTAGCGGCGATAATGGTAACGATCGCA
Source organism: Oscillatoria nigro-viridis PCC 7112 (assembly GCF_000317475.1). Lineage (NCBI taxonomy): Bacteria > Bacillati > Cyanobacteriota > Cyanophyceae > Oscillatoriales > Oscillatoriaceae > Phormidium > Phormidium nigroviride. The sequence continues at coordinate 982,483 of NC_019729.1, read as the reverse complement.
TCCTCGGCGGTGGCAATTCCGATACGCTGTTAGGTGGTGCGGGCAACGATGTACTTAACGGCGGTGCCGGCGCAGACTTCCTGTTTGGCGATGCCGGCAGCGATACCTTGCAGGGAGGTAAGGGAGGGGACGCCCTCAACGGCGGCGACGGCAGCGACGTTTTAGTGGGCGATGGGGGTAAAGATACGCTGACAGGGGGTTTGGGTCCAGATATCTTTGTCCTCCGCAGCGACTCCGCAGTCTCCGATCCGGCTGCTGCAGACGTGATTACTGACTTTAACAGTTTTGTGGATTCGATCGGACTGACTGACAATCTTACCGAAGCTGACTTGATTCTCGAAGAAATATCGATCGCCCCCGGTATTTCCAATACATTAATTAAAATTCGCCAATCCAATGCTATTTTAGGCTTGGTAGCCAACGCATCTCCACAAGACCTCGCCAATACATTCATCTCTGCAACTACCGTATTGGGCAACCAACTGGATCGAGCTCGCGATTTAGGCGTTTTGGGCGCCACTCAAACGATCGCAGACTCGGTTAGCAACGCCCGGCCAGACGGCCTTTACCGCTTTACTTTGCCTGCAACTAGCGACTTTAACTTAACTGTCAGCGGTTTGACGGCCGATGTTGACGTGGCTTTAATTAAAGATCTTAACGGCGACAATTCTATTGACTTTACCGATATTATTGCTTCTTCTCAACAACCGGATTTATCGCCGGAAGCGATCGACATCAACGGTTTAGCCGCAGGAACTTACTTTGTCCGAGTTTATCAATACCAAGGCAGTACAAATTTCTCCCTCAATCTGTCTGCAACCCCTGCAACTGTTTCTCCTAACAATCCGAGCAACTTGCAGGGTTTTGACTCTCGTTTTGGGTTCGGTTTGGTGAATGCAGCGGCGGCAGTTGCTAAAGCTCAAGGTACTGCAACTTTTCCTGATGTTCCCGATTTGGGCGGCGACGAGTGGGGCAGAGATTTAATTAAAGCTCCAGAGGTTTGGGCCCAGGGGTTGACTGGAGACGGAATTGTGGTGGCAGTTATCGACAGCGGAGTTGACTACAATCACCCGGATTTGACGGGGAATATTTGGAGCAATGCGGGGGAAACCGGTGTTGATGCGATCGGTCGCAATAAAGCTAGCAACGGTGTTGATGATGATGGCAATGGCTTTGTTGACGATTTCCGGGGATGGGATTTTGTGAACAACGATAATGACCCGATGGATGATAACAGTCACGGCACTCATATCGCGGGTTTAGTTGCTGCGAAAAAAGATGGGGTTGGGATTACTGGAACGGCTCCGACTGCGAAGATTATGCCTTTGAAAATACTCGATAGCGCGGGAGTAGGGAAAATTAGGGATGAGATTAATGCGATTAATTATGCGGTAGCAAATGGAGCGAAGATAATAAATGTGAGTTTGGGCGGTCAACAGTTGAATGCTCAAGAATTGGATGCGATTCGAGCGGCTGAAGCTCAAGGCGCGATCGTGATTTCGGCGGCGGGAAATGATGCTCGCCTACAACCAGATTATCCGGCTCGGTTTGCCAATGAAGTAGGAATTGCTGTCGGTGCTGTTAGCCGAAATGGCTTGTTTGCGGATTATTCTAACCAGGCAGGTGCGGAGGGAATTAATTATTTTGTTGCTCCGGGCGGCGACGGTGGTAGGGCGGATTCTGGTGATATTTATTCAACTGTGCCGCTTTCTCAACCGGGGATTCCCTATCGATATTTTGCCGGTACTTCAATGGCAGTGCCGCAGGTAGCTGGGGTGATAGCTTTGATGTTGCAAGCTAATCCGAGTCTGACTCCTGCTGATATTAAGAGGATTCTTGCGGAAACTGCGAATCGAGCGGTTTGAATTAATTGATAATTGATAATTGGTAATTGGTAATTGGTAATTGGTAATGGGCTTGACATACTGTTACCAGATTTCCTAGGGGCGGGTTTCACCAACAATATCGAATTGCTACTAACAATCTACATAAACCCGCCCCCACACAACTAACAATCTACATCAACATTGATTTGTATTGAATGCGAAAAATGTACAAGGGGTTTACCGTGGAATAGGGGCAGGTTTTATAGATTGTTAATTAACCTAAATATTGTTGGTGAAACCCGCCCCTACAAGCCAAATTAAAAATTGGCGGCGTAAGTTAAGTCAAATTGGCGGCACAGAGTGATGCAGCAGTAGGTTGGTCGATCGAATACTAACTCGTAATTCATCTGACCGTCTATTTTGGTGATCGGCTGCTTTAAGGGGATGCCCTGAATATCGTATTGGCGACGTTCTAAGGCACTCCAGTCGATAATTTTGGAGTCGATTTGGTTCTGCAACTCAGTTGCGATCAGATATAGGTGCATCTTGTCTTGAACTTTCCCAGTCAGGGGAAATTTTATTAACACTGACTGGGTAACGAGGGGTTTTTGGTCGTTGGGATGCTTCTGGGTGTGGCAGCTTTTGAATTCTATATCGTAAGGTTCTACCTTGAATATATCTCCGTTGGCGATCGCAGATGAATGCAAATCTTTCAGGCACTTTTCTAGGTGAGGAATCAGCCCTAAGTCTGGATCGCACAGCAGTTTACGAATGTTGGAGGTTTCAGGGACTGTCATTTGAGAGTTTTGATGTTATTTTTTTATTCTTAACTTTGAGCTTACCACAAAAAGCCAACCTATCGAACTATACTTGCGACATATTTCCACAAAGGTCGTTTATGGGCCGTATGTCGCAGTGACTAAGAGATTGATTTTTGGCAGCAAACCCGTGTTTTTTGCATTAATATTTTAGATTATTTCTTGGTAATTTTCCACAAATTAAGCTCGACATTAGTGTCAGCCGGCTCTATTTGATAGTTTTGTTGCTGAATTGCAGATCGCAAAGTTGAGGACGGTCTGTATACAAACAACTCACTGAAACCGCCGGGAATTTGCGGGGGTTGGGGTTTTTTCTTTGCCAATTCTCGATTTTTGTAGCAAGAAGTGTAACAGCGCGGTTCTATTAGCAGTTTGACTTTTGGTTCTAGGTAATAACTTAAAGGCATGATATATGCGATATTGGCATCGCTGATAATTAGGGGATTGCTGGCTTGATTGACAGTCCCAGCTACTTCCAAGGCGCGCAACCAACCGCTGCCTTTATTCCACCAAATATCTGCTTGAGAACTAACTCCACCGGATATAATACCTGCGGAAAAAACGGCAAATATAACTATTTTCCACAGTTTTTGCTGTTTGAAGTTCTCCAAATTGTTACTAATTTTTGCAGACAGCAGGTAAGCCACTGCTAGCTGAATTCCCACATAAAAAGGAACTAAATATCGCGGATTAGCCGATCGCCTTCCACCCTTGATTAGATCGGGTACTGCTAAAAACAAAGCAGTTGTTGCAATTAATAACAATACTATCAACCAGACTCGCTTTGGTGTTTGTCGGCACAGATAATAAAGGGCATAGCCAACTAAAGTTAGAATCACGATCCCAACTGGAATTAGCAAGGCTAATTGTGCGGCGTTGGCGGTTCCATCAATGCCAATATCAAAAAATGCTATGGTGACGGAACCAACCCACCTGCTGACTAATCTTAAGTAATTTGTTTGTTCTGCCCATGCTGTTGTGCTTCTAACTTGATTGAAGTTTTCTACAGTATTTATGAGGGAAGGCATGAAGCCGATCGATGCGATTAAAGATGCGACATAATAGGAAATGAATGTTTTCACATCGCGCCAGTTGGCAATAACTGCGACGTAGATTGCATGGGCAGCAGCGACGCAGACAAATAACAAGTGGGTGTAAAATCCCATTGTTGTCATGACTGCGTAAATTGTCCAGTGATAAACAAGCCAAATTGGGTTTTGATTTGCGTCGGTAGCGCGCATTGCTCGCAGCAGGGCGGCAGTTGATAAAATAGTAGTAACAGTCCACAAGCTGTACTGTCTCGCTTCTTGGGCAAATAGGATGTGGTAGGGAGAAATGGCAAAAATTGCGATCGCCATCCACGCTACGGCTGAAGATTCAAATAACTCCCAAGCCAGCCAATAAATTGCGGGAAATACTAGCAGGCTAATCACGGCAGCCAAACTTCTCATTGCTGCCACGGAACTGCCGAACCACTGCGCCCAATATCGCGCTAGTACGTAATACAGCGGGGGGTGTTGGGGGTCTTCTGTTGCTAAAGAATTCAGGGTATCCCTTACAGTTTTTTCGGAATTTATCTGCTGATATTTTTGTAAATCCGCAGGCGAGGTTATTTTCTGGTAGGAAATTTGTTTGATTATTTCGGCTTCGGTGTAGCCAGAAACTCTCAAAGAAGTATATGTTTCGTCGATCCAGTAAAATTTGCGATCGAGATTGGCGAAGCGAAATAAAATACCTATGACTAATACGGCGATAATTAAAAATCGCAGCCACTTGTCAAGTGAAGGGTTGTGAGAATTTAGTCGATCGCGATCTTTCGTAGATTCCATTTTATAACTAGCTAATCTGGCACAAATTTTTTTTGTTACCCCACCCGTAAGGTGCGCCCTTACGCACCCTACTAACTTAGGAGCGCGAATTAAATAACTTACAATTTTAATTGTTATTGTGGGATGGGCGTCCCGCCCGTTCTTTTTGGACGGGCGGGACGCCCATCCCACTTTCAAGAGTGGAAGTTATTTAATTCTCATTCCTTAACAGCCAGAGAGAAGACTTCAGTCCTCACTACGAACAAAGGAATGATTAATCATCTACTCCTTCAATCGGCGCAAAACCTTGCCGCTGAATATTTTCAGTTATGGTGCGGGGTTCGAGAAATTGCAGCAAATAATCCGGGCCACCCGCTTTAGAACCAACTCCCGAAAGTTTGAATCCTCCGAAGGGTTGGCGCGATACCACAGCGCCGGTAATTCCGCGATTGATGTACAGGTTTCCGACTTCAAAATCGGATGAGGCTCGATCGATATGTGAAGGCGTGCGAGAATACAATCCGCCGGTTAAAGCAAAATTCGTACCGTTAGCAATCGCAATCGCTTCGCTGAAATTTTTTGCCCGCATCACCGACAAAACCGGGCCGAAAATTTCTTCTTGGGCGATAGTTGCTGTCGGCGATACTTCCGTAACAATAACTGGGCCGACAAAATAACCGGTTTCCGGTGCCGGCATTTCTAAAGCTATCTTAGCTTCGGCGCGACCTGTTTCGATGTATTCGCGGATGCGCGACTGGGCATTTGCATCGATCACGGGGCCGACTTGAGTGCCGGGATTTTCTGCTGGGCCGACATTGAGCGATCGCGTCGCTTCTACCAATCTTGCCACAAAATTATCGTACACCGATTCGACCACAATTACTCGCGAACAAGCGGAACATTTTTGGCCGCTGTATCCAAATGCCGAATAAACTACGCCTGCAACTGCTTGGTCTAAATCCGCACTTTCATCGACAATAATTGCATTCTTGCCGCCCATTTCAGCAATTACTCGTTTCAGGTGTTTTTGTCCGGGCTGCAAAATCGCAGCATCGGCATAAATCTGACAGCCCACTTCCTGAGAACCCGTGAAAGTAATCATGTGAACGTCAGGATGTTTCACCATGTAAGCACCGACGGTTGAACCTTTGCAAGGCACGTATTGAAATACGCCTTTGGGGATTCCAGCTTCTAGCAAAATTTCTGTGATTTTTGCTGCAATTACTGAGGAAACTTCCGCAGGTTTGAGCAAAGTACAATTCCCTGCTACCAGCGATGCAACTGTCATGCCGACAGGAATTGCGAGGGGAAAATTCCAAGGCGAAATGATTAAAGAAATGCCGCGAGGCTGATAGGTGTAGCGGTTGGTTTCTCCGGCTACGTCGTAATTTTTTCCTTGTTCCAACCGTTCCATTTCGTCGGCGTAGTAGCGGCAAAAATCAATAGCTTCGGAGACTTCCGCATCGCATTCTCTGACAGGTTTGCCGACTTCAAACACCATCCAAGCTGACAGTTCGTGCCGCCGCTGTTCCATCAATTCTGCGGCTTTGCGGAGGACGCCGGCGCGCTGTCGGACGGGGGTTTTTCGCCAACTGGTGAAGGCTGATTTTGCTGCTTCAAGGGCTTGTTTGGCCTGTTCTTCGGAAAGCAATCCGATGGTGCCAACTACTTCTGTGGGATTGGAAGGGTTGAGTGAGTTAACTGTTGCTTCAGTATTTTGGTACTCGCCATCGATTAGGGGTAAATAGGTTTTACCTAAGTTGGCGCGCACTGATTTGATGGCTGTTTCTGCTTGTTGCCGCAATTTGGTATTGGCGTAGTCGGTATCGGCAACGTTGGGAAATACTTTGCTGTAAACTAGCTGGTCATTGCCGCTAGCAACTGGTGCGGCTAACAATTGTTCGATCGGCATTTCTTCGGAACTTTGCCGGATGAAAGAACTGTTGGCGGTATTTTCCAGCAAACGGCGGATCAAATAAGCCATTCCCGGCAGCAAATCGCCGTAGGGGCAGTAGACTCGAACCCGATAACCCCGATCGACCAAAAGCTTCGCCAATTTGTCGCCCATGCCGTACAGCACTTGCATTTCAAAGCGGCGGCGCGGGATGTTGAGAGTCTCGGCAATGGCGATCGCCCTCGCTTGCGATCGCACATTATGACTGCCAATAGCTGCATACAAATATTCGTGATTTTCTAGCAGCAACTGCGTCATCTGCTCGAAATTTGCATCGGTAGCAACTTTGTCATTGTAGACCGGCTGCGGCCAATCTTTCTGCATCGCTTTAATAGTTTCCTGATCCCAGTAAGCGCCTTTTACCAGACGCACTGTTACCGGATTTCCGCGTTTTTTCGCCCAGGAAATCAGGTTTCGCAAATCTTGGGCGCTGTCGCGCAAATATGCTTGCAATGTAATTCCAATATCCGTGCGACTGCGAAACTCTTCTTCTAACAATAAGTCTTTGAGAATGGTCAGAGTTAAACTTTTGTAAGCATACTGTTCCATATCGAAATGAACTGCCGCTCCCAATTCCTTCGCGCGGCGCAGTAACAGGCGAATTCTCTCGCTTACTTTCTCCTCGCTACCTTTAGCATCCAAAGGGTCAAACTGAGAATAAAAAGCCGTTAACTTTACCGATACTTGGACTCGCGGCAGAGTTTCGCCGTCTGCTGTGTCAATTGCATCTACCTGCGACCAATTCTTCGCTGCATTGGCGAGTTCCGCCATCAATTCCAAATAGCGGTTAAGATAAATTTGCGCCTCAGTTTCAGTGATGACAGCTTCCCCCAAAAGGTCAACTGTAAAACCCATTTTATCTTTGCGAAGTCGCTCTAAGGTTTTAATTACTTGCTTGATATTTTCCCCAGAAATATACTTATGCGCCAATGTTTCCACAGCAGGCGCAACCGTCGTCGCCGCCAATTGACCCGGAACTGAATCAGGGCTAGCAAAGTTGAGCAATTTTTTCAATGCTTCGGGCAATTCTACCTCTTCGGCGGTCAGGTATTCTTGCAAGTGGCGGGCAATTTCCGGCCTGCTGCGGAGGGCCGGCAAACAGTCAATAAATCGAAACAACTGCACCCGCAGTCCGGGGCTGGCCATTGCCCAATCCATCAGTTTGTCGTCCCAGCGCATTTGGTCTTGGAGTTGCCCGAAAAAAGAGCGCTTTTTCTCTTGAGTTAGCCGCAGGATTTCTTTGGCAATTTCCTGGGTTTTTGCTTCGTAGATGTTTTCAGATACTTGTGCGATCATTGGTAATAAGTAATTGGTAATTTGTAATTAGCAACAGGGGGGGATTATATATTTTGTAACTACCCCCTGATACAATTATACTTGCTATTTGACTTCAATTTTAACTTGGTAGTTTGCTTGGCGATCGCCTGAAATTTCAATAGTATAATCGCCGCTACTGGCTAATTGACCTTGCCACTGACCTGTGCTATCAGCAGTACCTAAATTTTCACCGTTAGGAGCAATAATTGCGGCGCTAACTTGACCTTCTTGAACATTTATTGTCATGGTTTGGCCGCTATTGCACTCCAGTAAGTAGCGCCTGGATATGTTGGCTCGCAAACTATTGCTCAGAGTAGTTCCCGTAGCACCGGCTTGAAAGTAAACTCGCTCGGTTACAGGGGTTTCAACCGCAGCGGGAGTTGGAGAAGGAGAAGGCGACGGCGACGGCAATGGCGAAGCAAGTTGCGGAACACCAGAGAGAGAGGGTATTTGAGTGGGACGGGGCGACGGAGGGATTGTGGCGGGCAGTCGAGTTCCAGGTGCTGGGGGAAGTCCGGGCCGGCGGTTGACGGGCGCTGTTGCGACAGGGGAAGGGCTTTCGGGGAGGGGTACGTCGGCGGGTAGTTTGATTTGAAGGTTCGCTCTTTCCTGATACATTCTCCACGCCAGCAAACTGCCTAGACTGAGGACGGAACCCACTAACATTCCGCTGAGAAAAACTGCTAAGATTTGCCACGAGCGAGCTGGTTTGGCATCGGGGTTGGCAATTGGAATTGTTGGAGGCGGATAACTTGTAATTTGAGTTGTTTCCGGCGCGCTATCGGCGGCAATTGGAATTGTTTCGGCTGCGTCGATTGGCGCTGAAATATCTTCGGGCGCGGCAATTTCTGCTGGAGTTTCTGGGGGTGCGGAAGTTGAATCGCTGCTGGCAATTTCACTGCGATCGAACTCATCGCTAGTAGGGGAAATTGTTTCCGGTGGCTGAGTCAAAATTTGTTTTTTTTCCTGTTCGTCGCTCATGGGGCTAAATTTATTTTACAAAGACCGCTGTTAGACATTTTACGTTACTGGTGCGATCGCCTGCACTTAAATTATCTAGCATAAGGAAGAAGGCACGACACGGATTTTGACACGGATACACGGATTAATTATCGAGCGTTAGGCAAAAGTTAGAAGGAAGATTGTTCATCTGCATACAAACCTGCCATGATATTATACCACTTCTCCAAAAATATGCTACAATAAGACTCAAGCGCAAGGATGATTGTATGAAAGTAAATTACCCTGAAAGAATTGAGGACACTGTCAGCGAATTAAAAATAATTATGTCACAGCAACGAACTGTAACTAATAGACAAAAAGTTCAGGCACTTTATTTGTTAAAATCTGGTTTAAGCCAGAGCATTACAAATGTAGCTGAAGTTTTAGGAGTACATAGAATCACCGTACAAAGATGGTTCAAACAATATAGTGAGGGGGGTTGGTCATCATTATTAAAGCTGAGGAAATCGACGGGTAGACCCCGAACAATATCCTCAGAAATAATAGCAGGAATCTCGAGAAAAATCCAGGCCGAATCCTGCGAATTTAAGAGCTATAAAGAAATTGCCAGATGGGTAGAAGAAAACTATCAAGTATCCGTCAAATATCAAACTTTACATAAGCAAGTACGCTACCGGATGAAAGCCAAGCTAAAAGTACCAAGGCGTTTGAGTAACAAAAAAGACCCGGCGGCAGCAATCGAGTTTAAAAAAAACTAGAAAAATTGCTGAAAGTAGCGTGCTGGTTAGATTATGTCGATCCAAATCCAGCAAAAAAGGGTCTCAAATATTGGTGCCAAGATGAAACGAGAATTGGCTTAAAAACGATTGAAAGGAAAAAAATTACAGCCCGTGGAGTTAAACCAATAGGTTTAGTTCAATGGAATTTTAAAGCTTACTACTTATACGGGGCGGTTGCCCCTCAAACCGGAGAAAATTTCTGGTTGGAGTTTTCACATCTTGACGGTCAATGTTTTCAAATATTCCTAGATAACCTAGCAGCAGAATATCCGGAGCATTTAAATGTTGTGCAACTGGATAATGGTAAGTTTCATCATAGTAGTCAGCTCAAAATACCAGATAATATTTTACTGGTTTTTCAACCACCATACAGTCCCGAATTGAATCCAATCGAGAGAGTATGGCAATACATAAAACAAGAACTGAGTTGGGGGTTGTATGACAACTTAGATGAAATCAAAGAAAAAGTTCGCAGTTTTCTTGAAGAATTTTCAACTGAAACAATCGCATCTATCGCGGGATGGGATTATATTCTATCGGCCCTAGCTACTGTTGCATGATTTTGGAGAAGTGGTATTAGTTAGCGATTTACAGTTGGGTGGGGGCGGGTTTACGAGATTGTTCGTTACAGGCGAGTATTGTTGGTGAACCCGCCCCTACAAATTCCTAATTCACGATTCCCGATTCCCGATTCCCCATTCCCGATTCCCAATTAGTAATTATTAGGCAAAGACTGCCAAAAAGGCCGCTCTTCTGGCTTCCTCACAGTATTCGTTGCCGACTGCACGTTTCCTTTTAATTCTTGATAATACCTGTCATCCAGAAAACTCACGCTGACGCCAGCAGGCAGCAGCAGTTGGCGCAATCTTTCTTGAGTGTAATCTACACCGTCAATCATTGGCCCGCGCGGATTTGAAACTAACAACTTGCCGTTAACTGGCACCGAATTGACCATATTCGGCCACCAAGCATAACCGCTGTAGCCAAACATCACCGGAACTTGAACAATTTGGTCGTCTCGGAGTAAAAACTCTCTTTTCAACTTCTCTATAATCGGATTAAGTTTCTGCTTTTGCAAATAGAGATTGTGTTGAATTAAAGCACGGTTTTTCAAGGCGGCGCTGACTGTTGTTTGAGTGCTCAAACCGCGATTGATCGTCACATCGCCGTAACCTCTTCCCTCCAATTCTTGCAACAGCTTAACTCCGGCTTCGGGACTGGCGATTGCCATTACATATTGTCCGGGAGTTTGAGTGGGAATAAAATTGATAATTTCATCGACTTGGCGAGTCAAAAGCCAAGAAGTATCAATATCCACCGGCGGCCCTTGAATTCTCTGAGCTTGAATAAAATCAAGTACCTCTGGATTAAAACTAGCATTTCCCGAATTCCCGTAATAAACTCGACCCAGTGGGTGTCCGGGAATCGGCGGTGTCACCTGCAAATTGCCGTATCCGTCAGACCACTGACTTACAGGGTCTAAAGAGCGAGGATTGCCAATTTTAAATACTTTCAAATCCCGGTTTTGAGTTGATTTAACAGGCGGGTTTTTATCTTGCTCGCTATTGCTTTTTATGGCTACATTAAACAGGCGGATTGCCGATTTGTCTGGCAATTGAACGTAGCCGTTTTTCTGGGTATCTTGCATCCAAGTGCGATCGCCCTGGAGAATTTTTACTTGGGCGCCTGTGGGTTCTACTGCTTGTTTTAGTTGCGAGATAAATTCGCTGTTGACCGAGCCTCTGTCGCTGACCTGAATTTCGGTTACTGGTGCTGTATTTGGCGGTATCATCCAAGGACTAACGCCCATTTGGATTGTTGTGGAGGCGATTTCTTGACCGTTGTTTAGGGCAGTCGCTTTGAGATTTACAGTGCCGTTCCAATTGCGATCGGCAAATTGTTTGGCTTCCACACCTAAAACAATATTCGTGCTGAAAACTAGAGGTTTAGCGCCGGATATATCTACAGGTTGCCAGCCGTCACCCGTCTTCTGAAAAACGCTGATGTGAGGGCTAGCAATGCTGTCAGCCGTGATAAATAGTTGAGATGTTTTGAAGTTTTCAGACAGTGTTAAGTTAACTTGAGAAAGCATCGCTGCACGGCGGGGAGTGTTAACTTTGGTTTGTTTCCAAGTCGGTATCTTGCCGCGATCGTTATTGCGATCGTTAAATAAAATTAGCGCGCCCTTGGACAAAGACCATTGTTCTTTTCCGGCTTCGTCTTGCTCGTTAATTTGGCCATCTCTGTTAGTATCTCCTGCAAAGAAAAAGTTCGACGGCGACGCGGCGGCCGTAACTAGGGCGGGAGTTGGTATTGCAGTTGATTCAGGAGTTGGTTGAGGAGTTGCTTGCTGATTTCTCTCTAACTCTTGCCTTTCAAGTTCTTTTCTGGCTAATTCTTGCCTTTCAAGTTCTTGTCTTTCAACTTCTTTCCTGGCTAATTCTTGCCTTTCTATTTCTTTCCTGGCTAATTCTTGCCTCTCAAATTCTTGCCTTTCTATTTCTTTCCTGGCTAATTCTTGCCTCTCAAATTCTTGCCTTTCTATTTCTTTCCTGGCTAATTCTTGCCTTTCTATTTTTTTTCTGGCTAATTCTTGCCTCTCAAATTCTTGCCTTTCAAGTTCTTTTCTAGCCCGGTCTTTTTTCTCTTGCTCTTTTCGCTCTCTTTCTCGACGAGCAAATTCTTTTTTCTCTTGCTCTTGGCGGGCTCGCTCTCTTATCTCTTCTTCCTCGGCTCTAACTTTCTCAACAGAACGTGCAACTTGCATTTCATAGGTAGCGGCACTGAGGTTTCCTTGGTATTCGATGGTTTTGTCGATCGCCCCATCAGCCAAAAAAGAATCGTGAGGAATGAGTCGCAGCGTATTGATAGCCAACTGCCACAGGCGCTGGGACTGTTCCCAAGTAGCAGAAGAAGGATTAGAAGTGCGTCCAATTTCGACTGCTTGGGCGGCTAATTTAGCAGCATCGTCCCAATTATATTTGGCTCTTTCTTCTATTTGAATCTGAATTTGAACGTTTTGGAGTTGCTGCGTCAGAGTTTGGGATTGCTGGCGGTGGATTGCTGATTGCCAAAGTTCTGCAAGAAACGGGGCGCTGTCGGAAGTTTTGGCAAGGTTATCTAATTGTACTTTGAGCCGATCGCGCAATTTGTAGAGTTCCGAAAGGGATTGCGGATTTTCGCCGTCTGGCTGTCGCCCAGAGAGTGCGAGTTGGTAGTTTAGGGAAGGTTGAGCCACTGTTGCGGGGACTGCAACCCAAATAATACCGATGACGACACCGAAACCATTGATAATGGCGATCGCAATATATCGAACCCAGCGCATATAGTTTATCCTCTGACACGCCAATAATTTTACCTAATCTTGGGAGCAATGGGGAATTTAATTGTAAGATTTTAGGATGGGAAGGGCGATCGGCTTTTTTTCATGTCGAAGGACGGTTAACTCGAATCAATTTACCGTTTAAAGTATCGATCGCAGAAATAGCATCATTAATTCGCGTCGCCAGCCTTTCAAAATTTGGGTCTTCCGTGCAAACAACAATACCACTATGGTCAGAGTTTTGAAGGTGTAATCGCATGAAATGACGGCGATTTCGCGTTAAAACTGTTCGGGAATTGCTCGCAGCAAAAGCTAACACATCTTCGTCAGGAATTTGAAGATTTGCATTCCCTGCTTCCCTCGCTGTTAATACATCGTGACCCAAAGTCCGCAGTAATTCTACCACTGCTAGCGGAAAGTTTTCATCTGTGTAAAAACGTGCCAACTTTTAATAAACCTCGCTTTCTTCCATAACTTCATCGTTTTCTCTAATTGCCTGTTCAATTTCCTCTGGGTAAGCATCAGCATAAGCCCACGCATTTACCAAGTCAGCGGCGGTTAGATCGGGAAATGATTCTAGGATGATACCATCGGAAGCACCTAAACGTCGATCGCACACCAGTGACCAAACTGGTATGCGAGTATTGCCGATACAAGCATCGCCTCCGCACACACCAGGAGTTTTTTTAATTCCTAGAGAACCGTTGGTTAAAGTTTGAGTTAGGATGCTGATGAGTTTAGCTTTATCAGCCAGATTTAAGGTTGAGATTTGAGTTTCTAATTCTTGTATAGTCATAAGTGCGATCGCTCGGATTTGATATTAGTTAGATTCTAGCAAATTCGCGCCATGTTTTAGGGTTCCTCATTTCTAGCGATCGCAGCTTGAATTTCCTCTGGGTGTGCCTCAGCATAAGCCCAAGCATTCGCCAAATCTGCTGCACTCAAATGAGGAAACTCTTGCAAAATCCGCACATCATTTGCACCCATAATGCGATAATTTACCAGCGACCAAATAGGTATGCGAGTTTTGGCAATTCTCGCATCGCCACCGCACACGCCCTGAGTTTTTTCTATTCCTTGCCAAGTATTGCTTAAACTTTCGACCAATAGCTGTATTGCCTGACTTTTTTCACTGGGAGTTAAGGCAAGTAGTTTTTTTTCTAATTCTTTCATTGTCATTGTTTGCTATCTAATTGAGATTGAATAACATCCAGGTTAGAGTACACCGCAGTGTCCTGTCCCTACAAACAATTCGGGTAGGGATACGGCACTGCCGTATCCTGACAAATATCTGCAATTAACCAACAGAATTTGAATGCAATCTATTAGCTAGATTATAGCGCTTGAATCAGCGCGATCGCCCGTTTTGTTACCACATCTCGGCAATACTGATTCCTTACCCGTAGCTGCGACTTGAAAAAAATGGTACGATCGTATTAATGTGCGATCGAGAAAATCATACACCGCTATTGTAGAAATTATTCCCAGGAATTACGCGCTCAGACCAAAGAAACCGCGTTTTCCACGGAATCGGTCGCTGTGTATGAAGTATTTCCCAAAAAACCCGGTTTCTGCCTTCCCACGAGTCAGTCCTATATTCATTTAGTCGCTTTCTCCATAAATGGAAGTAAAAATCGTGAAATCGCCCTGTTATTTCCTAATTTTTATCCTTATTGGATTATCCTTAACAAGCTGCGAACAGGCGAAGTCATTTCAAAAAATAGATCGCACATTTAAAAAGAGTAATGCGATCGAACAACACAATTTTAACTTGCAAGCGGGCGATCGCACGATCGATCGAACTAACAACATTCAAGCAAGTCCCAATAGCGGGAAGTTCGATGGAAGTATCAACTCACCGGAAGAAAGTGCGATCGTGTTAGGAATATTCGGGTTTTGTTTGATGTGTTATTTATTAGTTTGGAAGTTTCGCGGGAGGGAAGAAGCTAACAGGATGCTGAGAAGAATCAGAAGAAGGGTGAAGTGAGGATAGATACTTGCTAAACCTCATTTTTTCTTAGTGCGGTTGCGTTTTCTCGATTCAGCAGCCGTATTTTTTGCTTTTTTTTGTTTTTCTTTACTTGCCTTAGATTCATTGACAGCACTACCACTTATCGGTTTGCTGGAAAATCCCGATGTCTCGGAGTTTTTAGCTGCAATTATAGGAGCAATGCTAGCATTATATATCTCCTGAAATTGTGTTAGACCTTCCCCCGTACTCATATCAAACCCTGCTTGCAGACCGAGAGTTACAAAGGATTTGGCAAATCCAAATTTAGAGGAATCTTCCATAATCTCCTTAAATTCCGGCTCGATATCCCGCAGGTATTTGATAATTGAAGTGGCATTTCGCAGTTTAAATTCTCGCTTCAAAAATTGCCAGAACGCCAATAATTCCGGGATAGCATTTTCACCTTCTTCCGGCGAAAGCAAACTCACTTTCCTGGGAAACAACTCTTCGACTACAGTTGCCACATCTTCCACTTTCATGCTAGGCAGCGTAAAACCTTCATAGCCGAAACCGTAATAAATGAACTGCGAGATCCAAAATCCAACGTCTGGATAAGTTTTACAGTATTCTTCTCCTTCGGGAGAATTGACAAATAGCTCGATTAGCGTTTCCTGATAATCTTCCAGGAGTGGTTCTGCTTCGTCATAATCTAGCCCATTTAGTTGGCGGATGTTAAAAGGTTTATCTGACATAGTTGAAAATTTTTTAATTTAATTGACTTTACCTCTAAGGTTAGTACAATTTTTGCAGTTCTATTAATTCTTTAGGATTTCATTATATTTAAAAAATCTCCGCTCGTAGGTATATTTGACTAGCACCGATCGCCCGTGACTATTTAAACCAAGCTAGCATGGCATAGGGCGATCGACCTGTCCGCAAAAGAGCGATCGATGTGATATGATATCCAAATAAAAGTATAATTGTTTGAGCTTGGCAGTCCGCCACTTCAAATTATGAAGTCAACACAACAGTTTACAGCAATTATTGAACGAGAAGGCGATGGATATGTATCCCTTTGCCCAGAACTTGATATTGCCAGCCAAGGTGACAATATAGAAGCAGCGCGACGAAATCTGATCGAGGCGCTGGAACTATTTTTTGAGACAGCAGATCCTTCAGAAGTCAAGAATCGGCTGCATAGTGAATTTTTTGTGACTCGTGTAGAGGTGAGCGTTGGGTAAACTGCGGGTTCTATCAGCGGCTCAAGTTTGTCAGATTTTAGAACAATATGACTTTGTTCAAGTGCGGCAGCGCGGCAGTCATATTATCATGCAGCACCGACTACCCAATACAACTGTAACGGTTCCTGTACCCAATTATTCAGAAATTAAAATTGGCACTTTACAGTCTATTATTCGGCAGTCAGGATTACCTCGATATCTTTTTGAAGTGAACGAATAGCTTAGATTAGCATCTATACAAACCCAAAACAAAAACCCGGTTTCTTGGAGAAACCGGGTTATTATTGAGTCCTAAAAAATCCTACAACTGCTTCACCTCAGAAACCAACTTGGCAACCACATCCTTAGCACTACCAAACAACATCATCGTCTTATCCTTGTAAAACAACTCGTTGTCAACACCGGAAAAACCAGCACTCATCCCGCGCTTAATCACGATCGTATGCTTGGCCTTATCAACCTCCAAAATCGGCATCCCGTAAATCGGGCTCGCCGTATCGTGACGCGCCGCCGGATTCACCACATCGTTAGCCCCGATTACCAAAGCCACATCCGTCTCGTCAAACTGCGGATTGATATCGTCCATATCGTACAACTGCGGATAAGGCACGTTTGCTTCCGCCAACAGCACATTCATGTGCCCCGGCATCCGCCCAGCCACCGGGTGAATCGCGTATTTCACGTCAACGCCCATTTTTTCCAAACCGTCGGCTAACTCGCGCACCGCGTGCTGTGCTTGCGCTACAGCCATTCCGTAACCGGGAATAATTACAACCGATCGCGCATAACCCAACATCATCGCACTTTCTTCGAGATTGATGCTGCGAACAGTTTTGTCGATCGCACCAGCAGCCCCAGCAGCACCCGCAGCACTACCGCCACCGCTACCAAAGGCGCTAAACAGCACGCTACCCAAGGATCTATTCATCGCCTTGCACATGATTTGCGTCAAAATAATCCCCGACGCGCCCACCAATGCACCAGCGATAATCAGCATATTGTTCATCAAAATGAACCCAGCCACACTCGCCGCAATCCCCGAATAAGAGTTAAGCAGCGACACCACCACGGGCATATCGCCACCGCCAATCGGGAGCACAAACATGATTCCCAGAATATTGGAAATCGCCACCAAAGCCAGGAATACCGGCACATCCTCCGGATTAAACAGCATATAACCGCTGCCCGCTAAAAGCGCGATCGCCAGCATGGCATTAAACGGCTGTTGCAGCGGAAACGTCATGGGCGCACCCGGCAGCAATTCTTGCAGTTTCGCAAACGCCACAAGGCTACCAGTGAAGGTAATCCCGCCGATCAACACGCCCAAAAGGATGGTGATTGTCGCGTCTGGAGTTGGCGATTCCGGGATGCTGAGATAGCGCCAGAATTCGCCCACAGCAACGAGTGCAGAAGCCGCGCCCCCGAAACCGTTAAGCAAACCCACCATCTGCGGCATATCCGTCATCGCCACGGTTTTCGCCATAATTGTTCCCAAAATGGAACCGACGATAATTCCGACAGCAATCAATTCGTAGCTGACTACTTGCTTTTCCAGCAACGTACCGACGATCGCAATTAACATCCCGATCGCAGCTAACACATTCCCTTGACGCGCGGTTGCAGGGGAACCCAACTGTTTCAAACCGATAATAAACAAAGATGCGGCAACTAAATAACCTAGTTGAATGCCACTGGGCAGAAAATCGCTCACGCTTTAACCTCTTTTTTCTTGAACATTTGCAGCATTCGATCGGTTACTAAGAAACCGCCGACTACGTTAATTGTGGCCAGGGCGATCGCGATCGTCCCCAAAATCGAAGTAACAGTCACATTACCTTGGCCAGAAATCAGAATTGCGCCTAAAACCGCAATTCCCGAAATCGCATTGGAACCCGACATCAAAGGTGTGTGCAGCGTCGGCGGGACTTTATTAATTACTTCAAATCCCACAAACGACGCTAGAGTAAACACCACTAAACCTGCAATCAATCCTTCTGCCATGACAATTGGTAATTGGTAATTGGAAATAACTCGTTCCCCGTTGCGTCCGCCAGTCCGCCAGGGAATGAATTCCACGGGGCTTTTAGCCAAAGTCCTCGCTATGAGGACTAATAGACATCTCCAATAATTCTTGTGGAACAGACCGGAAAGCCTGTTCAAAAAAGGTTTTTCTGGAGATATCTAATGAGTTTTTCAGTCCTCTTGAGAGGACTTGAGCTTTGAGGCAGGGGTTTCAACCCTTGCCGAACTTTGCCTCATAACGACAGAATCTAACTGACGGCTGAAGCCTGAGCAGCCAAAGCATCGCGAACTCGCTGGTTGCTAATTTCGCCGTCGCGGGCAACGCAAGCACCGGCGATGATATCATCTTCAAAATTCAAGTTTAGTTCCTTATCTTTGACCATCAACTGAAGTAAAGCCGAGATATTCTTCGAGTAAGTTTCGCTAGCGTGGACAGGCATCGACGAGGGCACATTAATCGGGCCGATGACATTAACGCCGTTCCATTCAACATCTTTCCCCGCTTCAGAACATTCGCAATTGCCGCCTTGTTCGGCCGCGAGGTCAACAATTACCGATCCGGGCTTCATTTGAGAAACCATTTCTCTAGTAACTAAAATAGGTGCTTTTCTGCCGGGAACTTGAGCGGTTGTAATCACTGCATCGGAAGCGCTGACGTGTTGGGTGAGCACTTGGCGGGTGTATTCTTTAGCCGCTTCTGATAGCTCTTTAGCATAACCTCCGGCGGCGACGGTTTCTTCCTTGAGTTCGACATCAAGGAATTTAGCGCCCAAACTTTGCACTTGTTCTTTTGTTTCCGGGCGGATGTCGAAGGCTTCGACTACCGCACCCAAACGGCGCGCCGTGGCGATCGCCTGCAAGCCAGCAACGCCCACACCCATTACCAATACTTTCGCGGGGCGAATTGTACCCGCCGCCGTTGTCAGCATCGGAAAATACTTTGGCAAAGCGGCGGCTGCGATCAGTACCGCTTTGTAACCGGCGACGTTACCCTGAGATGACAGCGCATCCATGCTTTGAGCGCGACTGGTGCGCGGGATCATTTCCATGCTGAATGCCGTTACTTTGCGATCGGCTAAACGCTGCACTAAAGCCGGATCTCCCAGAGGATTCAAAAATCCGATGAAAACGCCTCCTTCCCGGAGTTGATGAACTTCTGATTCTTGCAGGGCCCCGATTTTCACGACGACATCGGCTTCGCCCCACAGCCTAGCGGTATCGGCGACAACCTGAGCTCCCGCTTCTTCGTAAGCAAGATCCGAGAAAAAGGATTTTGCCCCCGCACCGGCTTCCACCCAAACTTCGACGCCTTGTTTTACCAATCGGGCCACAGCGTCGGGTACTAAAGCCACCCGGCGTTCCCCTGCTGCTATTTCTTTTGCGATCGCTAATTTCATAAACTCTCCTTATTTAAGCTTTCCCAGGACGGTTGAAACCGCGCCTACACAGACATGGCATTTGAAACCTCGTCTACACGAGACTTTACTTGCCTCGGCAAGTTTCTTGAAGTGCGATTTTTAATCGCCCGATGCCTTGCTTTACATGGGAGTCGCCGTTGCCCTAAAGTTCTCTCGTTGATACTAAAGCCGATCGCCTAAATTCGACCCGTATCTTTAACTTATCTTATACATTCAAATTCGCTAAATTGTTAACTCGGTCACCGATTATGATATAATTTTATGTCGCCTAACTTTGTAGTTTGAATGTCAGTTATCAGTATTACGCAAAATTACGCAAAAAATAATTGACGATCGAGCAATTTGTTCCGAGGTTCCCAGATTCAGGGTTTCGCAGACTTAGGATGGAGGCACAGAAAAGCCTCGGGTTCTAACGATCCCCCAGATTCATTCTCAAAGCAGACGGGAGTAAATCTAAAATCTAAAATCTAAAATCTAAAATCGGCTCGCCCTCATCAAATTGCTGAGAGATTCGATATATTGTAGGCACGAGCGCAAATTTCGGGCGAGCAATATTTAAGGTTCACCAAGAGTTTAATTAGAGGAGTTGTTATGCGACGATTATTTTCAGCACTAGCGGTTACAGGTTGCTTGGTGGCTGGATTACCCGCCATCAGTTTAGCCCAGTCCATGCCAGGATTCACGATTTTCGGCGGCCCCGATCGCGCCAACCAATTAAGCTATCGCTTAGATTACGGTACAGCCGGGATGAGCGGCGATAGATATCGGCTGCGAATTCCTTCCAAAAAAGTAAGTTTGGCGATCGCCCAACTGAACATATCCTATCCAGACTACTACAAAGGCGAATTTGACCAAAAAGACATTAAAGTGCGCGTCAAAGACAAAACAATAGAATTGCAAGAAGTAATCTGGGACAAAGAAAATCGATTCATAGAAATTTATCCCAAAGAACCAATTGCCGCCGGCAACAATGTTGAGGTTGTACTCTCCAACGTCAGAAACCCATCTCCCGGCGGAATGTACCATTTCAACGTCCGCATCCGCACGCCCGGTGACGTTCCCTTGCTGCGTTACCTCGGTACTTGGCTGTTAAGCATTAATTGAGGGAAGAGTTCGGGGAAGGAATTTCTCGTTAGTCAAGCGATCGCGACAGAAAAATTTAACTGTGGCGATCTTTTTCCTGGGTGGGAAAATTTAACAATACTCAAATCCGGGTTTTCGGGAGTTGTAAAATAGAACCTTCGGCTCATATCGCAATTCTCAATGATTCGTAATAATGAGTCTAGGGGCAGTCTCCCGATGGTTGCCCTTCGCTAATTAGGGGTAGGCCCAAGGGCGCTACCCCTAAAAAATGTTTACAAATCAAATAGGATTGCTCTAGCCGTACTCTCGCATGAATCTACTAGCAAAAATCAAAACTATACAAATTCCTCCAGCGCTGCGATCGAGAAATTATCGCCTGTTTTTTGCAGGACAAGGCATCTCCCTGATTGGCAATTGGATGACGCAAGTCGCTACTGTTTGGCTGGTCTACAATTTGAGCGATTCACCTTGGATGCTCGGCGTAGTGGGATTTACAAGTCAAATCCCCACATTAATTTTACTGCCTTTTGCAGGAGTTTTAATCGATCGCTGGAACCGCCACCGAGTCATAATTGCCACTCAAATATTAGCAATGGTTCAATCCTTAGCGCTAGCATTTTTAGCGCTAACAGGAGTCGTTAACATTTGGCAGATCCTGGTACTGAGTTTCTTCCAAGGCGCAATTAACGCCTTTGACGCCCCGGCACGGCAAGCTTTTGTACCCGAACTCGTGGAAAAGAAAGAAGATTTAGCAAATGCGATCGCCCTCAACGCTTCCATGTTCAACGGGGCCCGATTAATCGGCCCAGCAATGGCAGGTTTGCTGATAGCTACAGTCGGCGCAAGTTATTGCTTTCTCATTGACGGACTCAGCTACATCGCTGTAATTGCAGGCTTATTAGCGATGCAAATCAAAGCCCGTAAAATTGCAGCAACTAATACCAAACCCTTACAAAGATTAAAAGAAGGATTCGTTTATGCCTTCGGGTTTCCCCCGATTCGAGCAATTTTACTGCTATTAGCATTAGTCAGTTTTGCCGGAATGTCGCACACAGTATTAGTCCCAATTTTTGCCACCAAAATCCTGCACGGCGGCCCAGAAGCCCTAGGCTTCTTGATGGCTGCTTCGGGAGTCGGAGCCTTTGGGGGGGCGATTTATTTGATTTCGCGCAAAAGTGTAGTTGGCCTCGGCAAATGGATTGCGATTTCACCGGCAATTATGGGATTTGGACTGATAGGTTTTGGTGTGTCCCGCGTCTTGTGGCTGTCATTAATCATGATGTTGTTTGTGGGGTTTGGTTTCATTTTGCAATTTGCAGGAGGAAACACATTTTTGCAAACAATTGTGGAAGACGACAAACGCGGAAGAGTGATGAGCATATACACGATGGCATTTTTTGGAGTGACACCGTTTGGGAATTTAGTTGCCGGCGGATTGGCAAATTATATCGGCGCTCCCAATACAGTCATCATTGGAGGTATAATTTGTGTTTTAGGCTCGGTAGTTTTTACCAAACAGTTGCCAGCTTTAAAAAACATAGTCCGACCACTGTATCAAAAAATGGGTTTAATTTCGCACTAGCGATTTAGCGGATCGGCACAAATGCCAACATTAAACAACATTCCCAAAGCTAATATCTGACAAAAATTTCTTGATGGTACCCGCCACGCGATCGATCCGTAGAATCAATCGAAAGCATCTCAAATCTAAAATCCTTGCATCCCCCAAATTTATCCGTGGGGTCGCCTCCAAAATCCAAAATCCAAAATCTAAAATCTAAAATCTAAAATCGAATGACTGTATCTCTAACAATCCTCAACAATTTGTAAAGTTCTCCCTTTATCTCTTCTCTTTCTCTGCGCCCTCTGCGCTCTCTGCGGTTAAAAAATCCAAATTAATTACGCAACCAGAGGTTAAACCAATGGCAAATACAAGTGCAATTCCACAGCAGAGCGATCGCGTTCCCTTAAAAACCTGGATCGGCGTCATGGGAACAATTCTCGGCGCTTTCATGGCAGTTTTGGACATCCAAATCACCAACGCATCTCTTAAAGATATTCAAGCAGCTTTAGGCGCAACCTTAGAAGAAGGCTCTTGGATTTCCACCGCGTACCTAGTCGCAGAAATTGTCGTAATTCCGCTGACTGGTTGGCTGTCGCAGGTGTTTTCAGTCCGTCGCTACATCTTGGTAAATGCCGCTTTCTTTGTATTCTTTTCCATGTGCTGCGCTTGGGCGTGGAATTTGAATTCAATGATTATATTTCGGGCTTTGCAGGGATTGACTGGCGGCATTTTAATTCCGATGTCTTTTACATTTTTGCTGACAAATTTGCCCCCGAAAAAACAGCCAGTTGGCATGGCGATGTTTGCACTGACAGCTACTTTTGCACCATCCATCGGGCCGACATTGGGAGGGTGGCTGACTGAGAATTACGGCTGGCAATATGTCTTTTATTTAAATTTAATTCCAGGGCTGCTGCTGCTAGCTGCTGTGTGGTACGCCGTCGCCCCCGCACCGCTGAAAATCGAACTGCTAAAAGAGGGCGACTGGTGGGGAATTATCTCGATGGCGATCGGCTTGGGTTCCCTGCAAGTCGTCTTAGAAGAAGGAAGCCGCAAGGACTGGTTTAGTTCTGATTTTATTGTGCGTTTAAGCATAATTGCAGCAATATTTCTCAGCGCTTTTTTCTGGATTGAACTAACTCGCAAACGACCGTTTATTAACTTGCGCTTGCTAACTCGCCGCAATTTCGGTTTAGCTAGTATTGTGAATATTTCCTTGGGGGTGGGATTGTACGGTTCGGTGTACATTTTGCCCCTGTATTTAGGTCAGATTCAGCAGTACAATGCCATGCAAATTGGCGAAGTGATTATGTGGGCTGGGGTGCCGCAGTTATTCATCGTACCGATGGTGCCGAAATTGATGCAGCGAATCGATATCCGGCTGCTGATTGGTATCGGTGTGAGTTTGTTTGCGGTGAGTTGTTTTATGAATGCCAGCATGACTCACGAGACGGGTATCGATCAGTTGCGTTGGTCGCAATTAGTAAGGGCATTGGGACAGCCTTTAATTATGGTGCCGCTGTCAACTATTGCGACTGCTGGTATGGAGAAACACGAGGCTGGTTCGGCTTCTGGTTTGTTTAATATGATGCGAAATATGGGAGGTTCGATGGGGATTGCGGCGCTAGCAACTTTGGTGACACAACGCCAGCAATTTCACTCGAATCGATTGGGGGAATCTGTTTCTTTGTACAATCCGGCAACGCAGGAGCGAATTAATCAAATGACTCAGTATTTTGTGAGTCGCGGTGCTGATTTAAGCGTGGCAAAAGACCAGGCTATTAAAGCAATTGATAATCTTGTCCGCCGTGAAGCTTATGTAATGGCTTTTAATGATTGTTTTTACTTTGTGGGAATTGCTTTGCTGTTAAGCGGGATTGCTATTTTGGGTTTTAAAAAGGTGAAAGCGGGCGCGGGTGCTGGCGGAGCTCATTGATTCTGTAGGGCGGGGAGTGCGCTGAATCTTTGGGGCGGGCTCTCCTGCCCACCCCACAAGAATTTTAATAGTTTTTAAAATGCACACTAAATGTTTTTTAGCTTGTTCACCATTCTTGTTGGGCTTCTGCTTCTGCTTGGATTAAATTTTGCCGCAGTTGCGCCCAATTTATTTGATGGGAGGGCGAGTCTTCGATGAGCTTTCCGCGCTGTAAATGCAGAATTCGCGTGCTGAATTGCTCGGCTAATTCTAATTGATGGTTTACCATTACAATGGTGGTTTGGCCGTTTGTTAGCTGTGTCAATACTTGCAAAAGGTGGGCGGCTTTTCCTGCGTCTAGGGCGGATGTTGGCTCGTCTAAAAGCAAGATTTTTGGTTGCAGGATGATGCCGCGGGCGATCGCCACGAGCTGTTTTTGGCCTGTGGAAAGCTGCAATTCGGTGCGATCGAGCCATTCTTGGGGTATGTGCAGTTGTTCGATCGCCCCGCTAATTCTCTCAGCAATGTTTGATGCAGTCACCCCCCGCAGCTTCAAAGGATAAGCCAATGCTTCTCGCACCGACATTCCCAAAAGCTTGGATTCTTGCAGGATGAGGGTGATTTGTTTGCGGAGTTCGATCGCAGGTATTTGCCGATATTCTGTATTTTCCAGATAAATCGAGCCGCTGGTGGGACTGCTGAGCCGATTTAGCAGCCGCAACAGCGTTGTTTTGCCGGCACCTGAAGGGCCAACAATTGCCACGCGAGATCCCTTGTGTACCTGAAATGATATATTTTCCAACAAATAACTTGAGGCGATCGGTGTTTTTAAACTAACACTGTCAATTCGCAGTTGAGGATTTGTTTCTGTATTATTTTCCGAATAATTAGGCATTTAATTAATTAAAAATATGACCTTCGTGGAACGGGCCCCAGAGCCCGTTCTTGAGGCAGACAAGATGCCCACTCCCCAATCCAACTCACTCTTTATGGAACTGACATCTTGCCCGTTCTTAAGGCAGGCAAGATGCCCCCTCCCCAATCCAACTCACTCTTTGTGGAACGGGCATCTTGCCCGTTCTTGAAGCAGGCAAGATGCCCCCTCCCCAATCCAACTCACTCTTTGTGGAACGGGCATCTTGCCCGTTCTTGAAGCAGGCAAGATGCCCGCTCCCCAATTTAACTCACTCTTTGTGGAACGGGCATCTTGCCCGTTCTTAAGGCAGGCAAGATGCCCGCCCCACAATCCAACTGCAGGCAAGATGCCCGCCCCACAATCCACCTCAAACTCAAACTTTTACAGCTTTTTCTAAAGGAAAACCCAGCTTTTCGCGCTGTTCCAAATAAAGCTGAGCAACTCGCCGCGCCAAATTGCGAATTTTGGTAATGTAGCGGGTTCTTTCCGTTACCGAAATCACACCTCTAGCGTCTAGCAAATTGAAAGTGTGAGAACATTTTAACACATAATCAAGACTAGGCAAAACCAATCCTTTTTTTGTCAATTGTTCGGCTTCTTGCTCGTACAATCCAAATAAAGTCAACAGCAATTCTGGATTGGAAGCTTCAAAGTTATAAGTACACTGTTCTATTTCTCCTTGCAGGTGAACGTCGCCGTAAGTTATGCCATCTTTCCACTGAATTTTCGTCATGGCATCGACTTCTTGGAGATACATTGCTAGGCGTTCTAGTCCGTAGGTAATTTCAATGGATACGGGGCGACAGTCAATGCTACCGCACTGTTGAAAGTAGGTAAATTGGGTGATTTCCATGCCGTCGAGCCAGACTTCCCAGCCGACGCCCCAAGCTCCGAGGGTGGGCGATTCCCAGTTGTCTTCTACGAAACGAATGTCGTGGTCTTCTGGGCGAATTCCTAATGCTCTGAGGGAGTCTAAATAGATGTCTTGAATGTTGGGAGGAGAGGGTTTAATTAAAACTTGATATTGATAGTAATGTTGGAAGCGGTTGGGATTTTCACCGTAGCGTCCGTCGGTGGGGCGGCGACAGGGTTCGATGTAGGCGACTGACCAAGGTTCGGGGCCGATTGCTCTGAGAAAGGTGTGGGGATTCATGGTTCCTGCCCCTTTTTCTGTGTCGTAGGATTGGGCGATCAGGCATCCTCGATCGCTCCAGAATTTGTTTAAGGTGGCAATGACTGATTGAAAGTTCACTGGTTTAAATCTGGTTAGTAGGTGTCTCAACTTATTTAAGCATACTCAAGGCACGGTTTATTGAAATAAACCCTGCCGAAATTAGATAAGACAGGATTTATAGCCAATTGGCCTACTCTGCTTTTTCCTGTTTGCGTTTTTCGATTTCGGCGATCGGTAATAGTAATGTATCACGGTTTCAGCTATATCAAGCTCATTGGCAATTTGCACCTTATTTTTATCTTGACCAAATAGCAGCAAAAAAACAGCTATCTCTAGGTCAGTCAGCTTTTTCGTGCGAGCGATTTCGGTCAAGAAGTCATGAGGAAAGGGCATTAGGAGCAAACGAGCAAAGGGTACACAGATAGTTTAGCTACTTTTTTTGCCCGAAGCCAGTCTAAGTCAGGTTAAATCAACCTAAGTCAGTCAAGTCAGTTTAAATAACTCTCAATTCTCATTGTTCCAATGGATTTAAGCATTAAAAAAAGGTGATTCTAATGTCTAAATCCAACAAAAAGAAATGGCTCAAAGTAATCGAGTTTACCGTAGTGGGTGTTGCCACCTGGCTCAATCCCCAAGCAGGATTTCTGCTGTTTCTACTTCGGCTGTGCTTTCAAATCTTGGCTGCGTTGCAGAAAGATGAGGAGAGTCAAATAGATAAAAGCTAAATGCTAAACGAGGAGATTGACAAAAAAGTGTCGTTGCCGATCGCCGAAATCGACAAGCGAAAATCTGAAAAATGAGTGGATGCGATCGCTACTCAAACTATCGAGCGATCGCATTTACCAATCTTGGCATGGTATAGTACCCATCTTCGATTCGCATCGACAACTCATGAAAACAGACACCATTTTCTACAGCCTGTTTCAGGAATTTCCCAGCTTCTTCTTTGAACTGATAGATCGTTCCCCAGACGAAGCCGCCGCCTATGAATTCACCTCCCGCGAAATCAAACAACTCGCATTCCGCATCGACGGGTTATTTCTCCCCAAAACCGAAGAACCCGAAAAACCATTTTACTTAGCTGAAGTTCAGTTTCAACCCGATGCCGACTTGTACTACCGCATCTTTGGCGAACTCTTTCTCTATCTGCGACAATACAAACCACTCAATTTTAGATTTTAGATTTTAGATTTTAGATTTTAGAATTGAAGAATTGAAGAATCGACCCCACTGATAAATCCAGGGGCTGGTGATGAGAATTCGGAGCTTTTTTATCCCTCCACGGATTTACCTCGATGAATTGCCAGAAACCGCAGATCGATCGCTCGGAGTGAAAGTTGTTAAACTGGTAATCGAGCCAGCAGAGACAGCAGCAGAACAAGCACGGCAGTCGATCGCAATGGCCCGACAACAGTTGTCCGATCCAACCGTTCTACGCGATTTAATTAACCTCATCGAAACAATTATCGTCTACAAACTCCCCCAGAAAAGCCGCGAGGAAATTGCCGCCATGTTGAATTTAAGCGAACTCAGACAAACTCGATTTTACCAGGAAGTCAAGCAAGAAGGCTTAGAAGAAGGACTCGAACAAGGTAAGCAAGAAGGTGAGCGGCAGGCGAAGTTAGAAGCCATTCGTCGCACGATCGGGTTGGGGATAAATTTAGAGACGATCGCGCAGTTATTAGATTTGTCTCTCGAATTTGTTCGGCAAACAATTAACAAAATCCAACGGGAATCGATGTCACTCTCCGAACAAAATATCGACTCGTTTATCGAACTATTAACTCAGCAGCGATCGCTCTTCGGGGCCGAACAATTAACCGAACTAGCGCAGCTAATTGAACCCTTATCCGATGACATCGATGTCCTTTCAGAAGCGATTTCATCCTGGGCTGAAAATTACCCTTCAATTCAGGAAGCTCAAGCCCAACTGCTCGAACCGCTACCGCCCGCTAAGCCATCAGAAAAAGCAGCAGTCACCCGAGAAAGTAGCGAATCTCAACTCGGCGATCGCCTCAACAAACAAGCTCTCAAAAATGCCATTTTATTGTAGCGCGATCTGCCATATTTCTACTGGCAAATAAACAGAGGCAGATATTGCTGTCTTGCGTCAGGTGTGGAGTGGAAGCGATCGCCAAATTGCCACTAAAAAACAGAACAGTCAGAACCCCGACTTCTTGAATAAGTCGGGGTTCTGACCGTGAAAAAGTTGAGATTACTTTCTAGTTTAGTCTGCAGGAGCCAAGGAAACTAACAGAGTGATGTTGTCAACGCCGATGACATAAACGGTGTCTCCAGGTGTGAGGGTGATTTGGCGATCGCACCGTGCGGGCCACCAGCTACCTTGGAAGCGGACGCGACCTGTTTGATTCGGGTAAATCGATTCATCGACCACTGCTTCTTCGTTGAAGTAGTTAAAATTCGTGTTGATGTAGTTGTCGATTAACATATTCTTTTCTGTGCTGTAGGTGTGAGTAGAAAAAATAGAACCGAAAGCTTTTACTACGTTAAACATTTTGTAGACTCCTTTTGTGTTAAAATATATCGAAGTTTAATCGCCTATTTTGTGGTCTTTGAAAAGTAGCATTTCCTGGTTGAAATTGATTACCAGGTGGTTTATGCTCTGATTTAGTCTGCTGGAGCGAGGGAAACTAACAGAGTGATGTTGTCAACGCCGATGACATAAACCGTGTCTCCGGGTGTGAGGGTAATTGGGCGATCGCACCGTGCGGGCCACCAGCTACCTTGGAAACGGACGCGACCTGTTTGATGCGGGTAAATCGATTCATCGACGACTGCTTCTTCGTTGAAGTAGTTAAAATTGGTATTGATGTAATTTTTGATGAGCATATTGTTAGCTGTGCTGTATCCTTGGGTAGAGAAAATCGAGCCGAAAGCTTTTACTACGTTGAACATGATATTTACTCCTGTGGTGTTAAAATATATGGATGTGTAATTGTCTGTTTATGCTATTTGAGAGGCTGCATTTTCTCCGTGTACATTGATTGATTACCTTGATATTTCATTGTTCTTGTCTTCCGTCGTTCTATCGGGATAAAAGGCAAATAATTTTTGCAATGTTGAGGGTATTTGAGAAGCGGTTGCGGGGAGTCTAAATCCAGTAATTCCGAGGTATTGAATTAAGGATTTAGTGGTTGAGCAGTTGGTGGGATTTGCCTCAAGGGTAGATGTTGTTAGCTACATTAGAGATTGGCTGATTCCGCATTACTGCTGCTGTGAAGATGTTTTATTTTTGGCTTTTATGTTTTGATTGGGTTGTGACTCACTTGCTTTACACTTACTAATTTGCCAGGAGTCGAATATCTTTGGGGCGATCGCCAGTCCACTTTCCGAGTCCGGTACTGGCACAGGACACTGGTAAAGCCCCAAGCAACGATTTTGCAAAGGTTTTTGCCTAGATATCAGACTGGTAGCTGTGCCAATTTACCAAAGTGGACTACCGCGAACAGTGAATTATGAATTTACGCAGTCTCGATCGCCCAATCCGGAATATCCATACATATCTAGTCCGTGACTTACGCACCAAACGGCTAAAAACCCGGTTTCTGATACCCTGTGCGCCATTAGGGGCCCGTAAGCGGATCTGCGATACAAGCAAGTAAACTTGGCAACTCACCCGCCCTCCCCATGCGATATTGATTTGTACCTACCTATTTAGGCATAGAACATAGGCGATCGAGATTGATATCAAATCCAGTAGCATCGTCGGGCGTAAAATCCAGTCAACAGTCAACAATCACGGATCGTGCAACCAGAATCGATCTAATTCATCTGCGTTAATCTGTGTTTATCTGCCCTCATCTGCGGTAAAAAAAAGAGAATTTATCGGGCCGCCCCGGACAACGAATTGACGCCCATTTACGCAGGGGTCGAGAAGAGATATATCAATAATGCCGATGCTAACAGATTTGATATGACCCAGATATCAGGAGGCGGTAGGAGTTTTTGAGCGATGCAGGTCGATCGCACCCTGTTATCCAATTATTGAACAGGTCGAACTTAAAATCCATTCATAAATTCAGAATCTTAAATTCATAAAAGTCATAATGATAGACAACCTGCTTGATACTGCATAATTGTTACAGGAATTTTGAATAAAGTTTTAGCTAATTGAGACAAACCGAACTTGAATTTAAGCGACTGCGGCAATTCTTGTACGGAAACTTCTACGAAGCCAAAGCGAGTATAAAATGATGCGAGTCGCTTTCCCAAACATTCTAAATATAGCGGTTCTGTAGCTTGTTGAATTAAATATGTTGTGAGGTAGCTTCCCAAACCTCGATCGCGCCAATCTTTCGCCACCACCAAACTGCCCAATTCTTGCGCGCCCGCAAAGTTCCGCAACTGTCCGCAAGCTGCCAATTTTCCCTCGCATTCGATGACCCAGAATTGCTCCCAGCGCAACTGAGTTGGATCGAGTTTGGCGCTCCACACTAACATTCTAATTGATTTGATGTCTCGAGCACAGGCCGGGCGGATGGCGCATTCTGACGGCAACGAAAAAGAACTTTCATTCATGATGATTCCTGTTTGCTGTCTCGTTTGGCTTGAGCTTTCAACATCCTTTCTTTTAACCGTGCATTTTTCTCGGCAATTTCGGGATTTCCCTCATACCAAGGCGGAACATCGTCATAATCCGGAATTCCATCATCTATCAGATAGCGCGCGTTGGGTTGCTTGGGATAACCTGCGGCCAATCCTCCAGTACAGATCGCAAACAAGGCTGTATTTTCAGCAGCTTTTAATGCTCTCTTTGCTGCGGGAGAAACTCTCACAATATCGCCGCCCTCAAGTGTCAATAGTTCTCCATCTACAACCATCAGGCCCTTGCCTTCAACTACAATATAAACTTCTTCTTGTTCTGCGTGGCTGTGAGTAAATGTGTAGCCATCGCCCGCCGGCAAGCGAATCAAACCTAAAGCTACTCCTTGCAGATTTAGCTGTCGCCAAGGGTTGGTGAGTTGGGGCAAATTTTTAAAGTCAAAGTGAGCTTTACTGAATTTATTGTTACTTTCAGAATTTAGTTCCATATTGTGTATTCAAGTTGAAGTGCTGTAATGGGAAATTATACCAGCTAATCGCTTCAAAATGCGAAAAACTTCGTAAAGTTCATTTCCCGGATTCGCAATATCGAAAAGTTTAGATACGGCATACTGCGGTGTGTCTCGTTTGGTCATTTTGATAAATCGAAAGCTGCTACCATTTGTCAGAAGCCCAAATGTTACTGGTTCTGAGCTGGGGTCATTCAGCATATAAAATAGTAACTGAGGAAGCCCAGCTTCAACGGAATATTGAGAGCGTTTGGCTTCGATCGCAACTACCCAAAAAGATTTCAGCAATAGCAGGACATCGATGCTACCCCTGACAATTGTATCTTCATCTTCAATAGTCAGTTCTACTGATTTTTCTGCCTCTATGTGAAAGGGAGTCAAGTAGAAATCTGCTAAAAATAGCAAGGGAGCCAGTACCACCATTTTTACGGTATCTTCCAGCATCGCGTACTTGACACTGTTGATATAACCTGCTTTTAGGTTGTCGAGCGATCGCTTTTTGTCATCGCTAATTTCCGGTAAGTCGTCAATCCACTCCCGGAAGAATTGCTCGTCTTCACAAAGTTGAAAATTAAATTTTGTTTCGACATCTAGCAGGGTCAGTGTTTTTGCTTGAATGCTTTGTGTCATAGTTTTATGTAGCGATTTGCTAGTTGTAATTGATTGTAGCAGATCAACTGTCGATCGCCTCCCACAAAACCTCCGCGCCAAACCTTACGGGATCGGTACAAGGCAATCCCGTTTCTGCTTGAACTTCAGCTATTGCTAACAGCGCATCTGGCTCATTTAAGTGATGAGTGTTGAGGGCGATCGCGCTCACTTTTCCCCCTGCAAAAGCACCCGCAGCAGCAGCTAACATTTCGTACAATTCGACCACTTTCGATAAAGTGGGAATCGATACGTGCGGGCGATTGCGAATGCTAGTTTGTCCGGCTCTGTGGGCTAAAATTAAGTGAGTTGGCTGCGAACCCCGCAACAGCGGCAGAGTCGCCGTCGAACCCGGATGCAATAGCGAACCTTGCCCTTCTACGTGCAGAATATCGCATTCCGAACCCAATTTTATCACCATTTGTTCGACAGCACCCGCGGCGAAATCAACTCGCACTGCATCCAAAGGAAGGCCTTCATTTCCGATCATTAAACCAGTTTGTCCCGTTGCTAAAAATTTGGAACGCAAACCCCGCCGCAAGCAAGTGCGATTGAGTTCCAGACTGGTTGACATTTTGCCAACGCTCATATCTGTGCCGACAGTTAATACGCGGCGACAGCTTAATTTAGCGGCTGCAGCAGAGGCGATCGCCCCGACAGATTTCGGTTCCTGACGCACGTCCCAAATCCATTGATTTTCGGTTAAAGCCACTGCAATTAGCGGTGCAATTTTGGTGTGCAAACCGTTGACAACTGACCAACCTGCTGCTACGGCTTGATGAATTTCTGCCATCCATTCCGGAGGCAAAACACCGCCGGAAGGAGCGATACCAATTAGCAGAATATCCGGCGCAAATTGCAGTGCTTCTGCAACGGAAGCAACTATCGGTACTTGTTGAGGAATGCCCGTTAATTCTGGTAAAGATTGTCCGGCACATTGGTGGTCTATTACTGCTACAATTTGTGCTTCGCTGTAGCGCAAAAAGGCTAAACCTGTTTTGCCGGAAGTGCCGATTATGCCCTCGTGGAGCAGGATTGCAACTTTACCATTTTTGATCGGATAGTTTTTAGTCATTGATTCACTTTTGAGACGGGCAATTTTAGATTTTAGATTCTCTTTAAAATCTAAAATCTAAAATCTAAAATCGATTGGGTGTTAGCTGTGATTTGGGTTCAGGGTAAGATCGTTCGGATCTTCTCCCAATTCTCGCAATCTGGCCTCTAGTCGCGAGGCTCGCTGGCGTTCCTGTTCCGCTTGCTGTTGAGCGGCTTCGGCTTGTTGTTGAGCGGCTTCGGCTTGTTGTTGAGCGGCTTCGGCTTGTTGTTGAGCGGCTTCGGCTTGCTGTTGAGCGGCTTCGGCTTGCTGTTGAGCGGCTTCGGCTTCTTGTTGAGCGGCTTCCTCCGGCAACAAAACTAAATTGCCAGATTCATCGAAAAAACGCACCCAAGTCGCTGTTTCTCGATCGACAATTCCTTCCCAAGTACCCAACCAAAAACCTAACGTTTCGCACCACAGCCAACCCCGCTCGTCGGGTACTAACGGCTGATAGCGTTGATTATTATCTAAATGCCATCCCCGCAAAGAATTCGGATCAAAAGGATCGAAAACAAAGTAATCAGGAGTTCTAAAAACCTGCTCGTAAATATCCTTTTTTTTGCCTGTATCCTCATTAGCCGTTGATGGCGACAGCAGTTCCAAAATCACATCCGGGTAACGTCCGTTTTCATTCCAAACTACCCAACCTTGTCGGGAAGTATCGCCGTCAACACCCAACACAGCGAAAAAATCCGGGCCTCGGAAATCCTGATTCCGAACTTGTTTAACGCTGTAATAAATAAACATAT
Organism: Oscillatoria nigro-viridis PCC 7112; assembly: GCF_000317475.1. Classification (NCBI taxonomy): domain Bacteria; kingdom Bacillati; phylum Cyanobacteriota; class Cyanophyceae; order Oscillatoriales; family Oscillatoriaceae; genus Phormidium; species Phormidium nigroviride. The sequence continues at coordinate 948,847 of NC_019729.1, read as the reverse complement.
TGCCACCGACAAAAAAATCGTTCCGGTGAGCTAAACCTAGTTCTACCGAACGGATTAAAACATTCATTGCTATACGGTGGCGGTTGCTTTCCATTTCTGCACCATCATCAAAAATTAAATCAGTCGGCGGCTTGTGTTCTTCAAAGAAAAGTTTGGCTTCTCTATTAATTTGCTCTCCTATTGATTCCACTGGCATCATAGTATCTCCAGATGTGTTTTGAGCGATACTTCTATTCTACAATCTAAATTCGCCTCACTCCCAATCCCGATCGCTCGTTTGGCAGCAAACACCCATTTTCGACGATCGCACCGCTGAAAGGATCGTCTAATAAATTTAAGTGACTGTCCAAATCCAAATAGTCAGCTAGCGGTGAAAGTTGTGCTGCTGCTGTATTTGCGATCGCGCTATCTGAATAGCAGCCGAACATTACTTGCAAATTGCAGGCTTTTGCGGTGTGAATCATCCGCATTGCTTCGGTCAATCCCCCTGACTTCATCATTTTGATATTGATGCCGTGGACGCAGTGCGCTAACTTGGGTATATCGGAACTATTAAAGCAACTTTCATCAGCAAAAATTGGCAGGGGCGATTTACGGTACAGTTCTGAGAATTCATCCATATCGGCTACCGGTGAAAGCGGCTGTTCTACATAATTTATCCGGTATTTTTCCAGCCAGCGACACATTTCGATCGCGCTGGTCAAACTCCAGCCACCGTTAGCATCAACACTGATTTGAATGTTAGTTGGCGCTTCGTCTCTCACTGCTATTAGCATAGCTTTGTCGGCTTCAATTCCTTCTGGATTTCCTAATTTAACTTTAACGGCGCGGTATTTGAGGCTTCCTGGAACAGTCGCATCTTTGCCAAACCAATCGCGCACTCTTTCTCTCGCACTCCTCGGCGAATTAATGCCGATTGTGACGGAGGTGGGGACGATGCGCGATCGATCTAATCCCCACATTTTCCACAGCGGCAAGCCTGCTTTTTTCCCCAGCCAGTCGTGCATTGCCATGTCGATGCCGGCGCGGGCGGCTGAGGGTAAGTTGACCTCGGTTAATACTTGTTCGACTTTTTGGCGATCGAACGGAGTCAACTTTTCTAGCAGCGGTGCAACTTCCTGCAATGCAGCTAGCAGAATTTCGGTAGTTTGGGGCCGAGAACCTGTGGAAAAGGGCGATGCTTCTCCCCAACCTTCGATGCCTTCGTGTGCTAATTTTACCCATAAATTCGTACTTTGGGCTGTTGTACCGCGGCTGATGGTAAGGGCAAACCGCTTGCGGACAGTGAAGGTTTCAATTTGAACGTGCATTGTCAGTGATTGGTAATTTTTTGTAGATAAAAATCCGAGGTGGCGGATTGCGCCGCTATTGCCATTTTTAACTTTTTACTTTATAGTTTGATTTTGCTTGTTCTAGTTTATCAAAAACTTGATGAAATTCATTATTTCTGTTTCGCCGAAGAGAGTTGCCTACTCTCTCAGCATTTGGGTGATCTTCTTTGCTGTTGCTGGTTGCATCGTACAAGTTCTGCGCTACGGTTTTAACTATCAAGAACGCTGGATTAGTTTGTTTAACTTAGACAGAGAAATAAATTATCCTTCGTGGTACTCGTCATTTACTTTGCTGTTTTGCGCGATTTTGCTAGGTATTATTGCTAGTGCTAAGAAGAAGCAGGGCGATCGGTATTTTGAACACTGGAAAGCGCTGGCGTTCATGTTTGTATTTTTTTCTTTAGATGAAATATTGAGTCTGCACGAAATATTAATTATTAACGACTTGCGAAAGGCGGGTGCATCTCACTTTTGCGAATGTGTCAAAAAAGAGTTAAAATGAAAAAGCTAGTAAAATCGTCAAATAAAGATGAGGTAAATAAAATGACACCCTCAGACCAACAACAACTAAAAGCCCACTTAAAAGCGGTAGCAAAAATTCTTTACAGAAATACAGAGCCAACTGAGTTAAAAACTTTTGAAAGTATAGAAAAAGCAGTCCGTCAGAAAATGTTATCAGAGGTTGGTCCAGAAATAGGTAGCTTTTTTTTTCAGCAGTATCAGGAATTCAAACAGGAAAACCCCGAAAAATAAAATCAATAATCGGATCGCTCGACATTACAGATAATCAGGCAAAATATTTTGGCTTAAAAGCTTACAGTCAATTTAGTCCCCTGATGGAAAATTGCTGTCTTTTAATCAGTGCTAACGAATCTTATCAAATGGCAGAAAAAGATTTGGAAAAATTTACTGGGATCAAAATTTCTCACAGTACATTACAAAGATTAGTCAAAAGACAAGAATTGGAATTGCCTACATCTCAACAAGGAGTCAAAGAAATTACATTGGATGGCGGTAAAGTCAGACTACGCAACGCAACCAAGGGCGAGAGCTGTTACTGGAAAGACTATAAAGCCGTGTGTTTAGATAATATTTATGCGGGAGCGTTTTTTCAAAATAATCAAGATTTAATTGATTGGACTAATAGCCAAAAATTACTACATCCTATGTATTGCCTCGGAGATGGCCATGCCGGAATTTGGAACATATTTAAAGAAATTGGAGACAATGAACAAAGACAAGAAATCTTAGATTGGTATCATCTGAAAGAAAATCTCTACAAGGTAGGGGGTTCAATAAAACGATTGAAATTAGCCGAAAATATGTTATGGCAAGGCAAAGTTGATGAAGTTATAAATTTATTTAAAGACTTTAAAGGTCAAGCATTTAAAACGTTTTGCAATTATTTAGATACCCATCGCTGCCGAATAGTAAATTACCAATACTACAAAGAAGAATCCATAAGTTCGATTGGTTCTGGAACAGTGGAATCAACAATAAAACGCATTGGATTAAGGGTAAAAATATCGGGAGCGCAATGGAATATTGAGAACGTTTCCTCTATGCTTGCTCTTCGCTGTGCTTATCTCAACGGTCAACTTTCAATTTGATGTATGTGCCAAAGTGAGATGCACCCCGAAAGGCACTGCATTTAGGGGGAATTTTTTACTTCATTTGGGTAATTCCGGGGGCGATTTTTGTTGCGGTTACTGCGCTGGCTTATCTCAATTTTCTCCTGTACCTACCACGGAAAATAAGGGACTTTTTCTTGCTAGCAGGCAGTATATATGTGGGTGGAGCACTTGGCATGGAAATGGTTGGTGGCTATTATGCAGATGCGGTAACTCAACGAAACTTGATATACGGTTTGATGGTTTGTGTTGAGGAAATTTTGGAAATGGTAGGGGTGATAGTATTTATCTACGCCCTGCTGTCTTACATCGGTTCCCATCTTGAAACTATTGATTTGCGGTTGAAGATAGTGGATAATCCAGAGAGGGAAAACTGACGATAAACCAAGATTATTAACGAAATTGAAATCGCAGACTTTATGGCTATCTACTTCTACACCACTGGCAGCGAATACGGCTGTTTTTCTAATTTTTCCAGTCATGGACTCGAGTTAGACGGAGAATATTGGGCAACTAGCGAGCATTATTTTCAAGCGCAGAAGTTTCCGAATACACCTCACTGCGAACAAATTCGCCAAGCAAAAACGCCGAAAGATGCAGCAAAAATGGGGCGCGATCGCTCTCGTCCCCTCCGCAAAGATTGGGAAGAAGTAAAAGATGGTATCATGGGAAAAGCCGTACTCCGCAAATTTGAAACTCATCCCGAAATTAGAGAAATTTTACTCGCTACTGGCGATGAGGAAATAGTCGAAAATTCTCCTATTGATTACTATTGGGGTTGCGGTAAAGATGGCAGCGGCAAAAATATGTTGGGCCAGATTTTAATGGAAGTAAGGGAGATATTGCGAAAACGCACGTCAGAGTAAAACAGAACTTAAATTTCCCAAACTAAAGCAGGACTTATTTAATCCTAAGTCCTGCAATGCTCCTCAGCGAGCATTTCCTCAATTTTCTCAAACACTGAATTCAAAAATCGGTCTGAGCAACTGTCAAAACCTGTGCCAATCTCGTCAGGCTGTTCTAGTAGAGGGTTTAGCCTCTCCTCAGAGACTGCGAAGCAGGGGAAACGGTAAAAACCCTGCACCACTTTTTTTGTTTTAACAACTACTCTCAACCCGAATTAACTTTTATCGTCGCAAGTACAGCTTTGTTAGCCAGTCGCCTCCCGGACACCGTTCTCCTGAGGTTGGCGATTCACAAGTAAAACAGCAAAACACCTGTTCTGGTTAAAGTTTGTTTTTTATTTATGCTGTATCTTTCTATTGTGTACGATTTGTGGAAAGTGTCAGCAATACTACAGAATTCTTTACATTTGTCATTTATTTGGATACAATCGCGCCACTCTGTCGCAGTTGCTGTTGAATTCGGTTAAATTCTTTCTGTTCTGCGTTTAGCAAAGTATTGTCGATCGGCGATCGCATATCCCACTGCAATTCGGACAATAACAACAAACAGCCGGCCATAATTATGCCAGTGGTTAAATATTGCCAAGGTGCAACAAAAGTTAATAAAGGGATGCTAAATAAATGAGTTAGTCCGATCGCGATAAAAGTGCGCGATCGCAAACCGAGTCCCGTACAAAAATAGCCGATCGCGCTCAACCCCAACCACAAATCGCACAGGTGCAGCAGCAAACCTCCCCAACCGGCAAAAATACTGCAATCGGTCAGCACCAAACCAGTTATCATCAAAATCGCCCAACAGTAAAGAATCCAGCTAACTCGCTCGACTCTTACCCAAAACAAAGTCAAAACAGCCATTCCCGCAGTGCCAATTAGAGTCAAACTTGACCACAGAATCGCCTGAAAGCTCCAACTGATGGGGAAAAACTGAGCGGTGAAAAAAATCCCCGCCGTCACCAAACCCCAAAGCAGAAAAGTTTGGTCGATGCGGGTATAAAATCCTGAGAAAAGAGTAATATTTCCAATTTGCCAGCGGAGTTGCAACAGGCCTTCGCGGTCTTGTACGTCGAGATGTTCCTGTTTGCTGCGGATTAGGGGTTCGGAGGCGTTGAAAAAAGTCATCCAGTGTTGGGGAAAGTATGAAGTTTTGTGTATTGTAACAAATCTTAAAGAATATTTTTTATATTTTTTCTTGTTCCCAGGCTCTGCCTGGGGACGCAGATTTGGAGGCTCTGCCTCCCCCTAGTCTGAGACTTGCGAGGCAGAGCAAGAGTGATATCGATTCCCAGGCATAGATGGGGAACCAGTTAATCTGCTGATTAATTATTTATTGTGCCTGCTGTTCACACCACAGATTCAAAATTGATTGCCACTCCAGCAGTAGCCTTTTTGCTTCTGTCAAAAGGATCTCCGTGCTTTCTGGTTCTGCATCTTCTCCACCTGTGGGCCATAGTTCTGTAATTACTATACGGTCGGTATAAAGTTCAGCATCTATACAATTGCCAGTCAATTCAGTTACTTTTACATCCCTAATATTTTTGCTACATTCAATTTTCTCAATAATTTCTAGGTATATTTGTCCTTTCGTAGACCGAGCTTCTTCAAGAAAAGCTGCTAGGAGATAGCTCCGAGGGGGTAATTCTCGCTCAAAAATAGCGATCGTTCTTCCGTTAAAATTTTCCACCCTGAATTTCATTGTTTATTCTCGTACTAATAGACCTGCACGGATCGGTAGCTGATTGAAGCCTCTGCGTTTTCGGAACGAACAGAGTAGCCTATTATGCGATCGGCGTCCCCAAGCTACTTACGAACAATTCCAAATTCCCATCCGCCTGCTGAATGCGGCAGTCCGCTATCAGGAAACAAAAGGCGACAGACGAGTTTTGCTAGAACTTCCCATAGAAGAATGCAATTTATTATAAGCGTTGGTGTCAACAAAATTAGGATAAGTTTATGAACACACAATTGAGACCCCAGCGATTGGAAATCGCGGCTACACAAACAAAGTCCGCCTGCGCGGACTGAAGAAAGGAAATTCTACCCGCTTTAGTCGGGTTTTGTTTGTATAGCCGCGGTTTCAACCGCCGGGTTTCTGCAACGCGCGAACGCAGGTTTTGTTAAAATAGGCATAAAATAGAAACTGATGCTACTAGCAATGGAGTCATCCTGATGACAGCAACAATTCCCACTCAAACTTTGCCAGAAATCATCTACCCAGACAGCGACGGAAAACCCATGTCTGACAATACCAAACAGTTCCAATTAATAGTAAAAATTCAAGGTGGAATAGATGCCTTATTCAAAGACAACGAAAATGTTTTTGTAGCAGGTGACTTGCTGTGGTATCCCGTCGAAGGCGATAACAAAACTCGCCAAGCACCTGATACTATGGTAGTCTTTGGCAGACCCAAAGGTGACAGAGGTTCATACAAACAGTGGCTTGAAAATAATATTGCGCCGCAAGTGGTCTTTGAAATCCTTTCGCCTGGAAACCGACTGGGAGAAATGTTTAAGCTGTTTAAGTTCTATGACAATTATGGAGTAGAAGAATATTATGTCTACGATCCAGAGGATAATGAGTTAATAGGTTGGCTGCGAAGTGACGGACAACTCAACTATATTGAATCAATGGAGGGTTGGGTAAGTCCGCGTTTGGAAATCCGTTTTGAAACTGCATCGGGAGATTTAGAAATTTATCGTCCCGATGGACTAAAGTTTTTGTCTTATGTGGAGTTGTCAAGACAAATGGAACAAGAACGACAGGAGAAAGAGTTAGTACAGCAAAAAGCCGATCGCCTTTCAGAAAAATTGCGAGAAATGGGGATAAATCCAGAGGAAGTTTGAAACTTTTATAGTTCTGGACGCACGGGTGTCAGAAACCTGTTTTTTTGCCCAGAAGAGGCGTTACAGCGCAAAAACGGCCAAAAACCCGGTTTCTTTAGTTGAGGCGGGTTTTGTTTGACAAGACGCCGTTTCAACCGCCGAGAAACTTAACAAACTCCCCATGTTCAGCCGAATTAATCCCCTCCTGCAACACCCTCATCACCTGCGCTAAATCACCCTCCAACAAAGCAGCCACAGCCAACCGCAAACCTGGAAAAACTACACTGTGTACAACACCATTCTCATCAGGTTGAAGAGAAACATACTTACCTTTATCTAGCCTAAACCAATACAAACGTTTTTTGTTAATCTGCCAAACAATATACTCCTGCACCCCATTTCGCCGATAAGCCTTTTTCTTATCGTGCAAATCGTAAGACGCGGTACTAGCGGCTATTTCCACAATCAATTCCGGCGCACCTCGCACGTAATCATCATCAGTAATGCGCGAATTTCCCCCATTTTCAATTCGCAGCAAAGCGTCTGGCTGCGGTTCATTATCGCCATCTAAAAGTACCGTTGCATTGTCGCCCAGCCGAACACCGGGAGTAGCAATCCGATAATTCCACAGCCAGCCAATAATGTTACTGTGAGGTTCAGCATGAGGTTCAAAACGTACTGGCGATGGCATATACACAACTCCTTCTATTAGTTCAGCTTTCTTAACCTGCGGCATGGCGAGATAGCGATCGTGAAATTCAGGCTGCGAAAGCCGATCGCCATTTTCCAGCGGCAGCATCTTTTCTGCATCTTCCGAAGGAGTTTGTCGATCTAGATTTTTTGTATTTTTTACAGATGTTTGAGTCATAAGATATTACCTTTTAATCAAGGGTACAGAAACTCGAAACAGGAAATGGTAAAATAAGTAAGCAGTTATTTAGATTATAGTCCGCCTTCGCGGACTTTGTTTTTGTAGACGCGATTTCCAATCGCCGAGTATTTTTATCACTAACCAACTATGCAAAATCCCCGCCAAATAGCTTTTCTCGCACTCCGCGAAGTCCACCGCCGAGGTGCATTCGCAGATGCCGCACTCGATCGCGCTTTCAGCAATTCTCAACTCAACGACCTCGATCGGCGTTTAGTGACAGAATTAGTTTACGGTAGCGTCAGGAGAATGCGATCGATCGACTTCATCATCGACAAACTAGCAACAAAGAAATCCTCCCAACAACCGCCCGAACTCCGCACCATCCTACATTTAGGTTTATATCAACTCGAATATCTCAACCAGATTCCCCCCTCCGCCGCCGTCAACACCACCGTTCAACTAGCAAAAGAAAACGGCTTTTCAGGACTTAGCAGTTTTGTCAACGGTTTGTTGCGCCAATACATCCGTTTAACAGATAACGACTTAAACCCATTAACAGTTACTAATTATAAATCACCCGTCGAACGCCTGGGAATTCTGCACAGCTTCCCCGAATGGCTGGTAAAATTGTGGATCGAACAAATAGGCGAAACCGAAACCGAACAACTCTGTGAATGGTTCAACCAGTCCCCCACAATTGACCTGAGAATCAATCCCTTAAAAAGCTCGATCGCCCAAATCGAAGCTGCCTTCCAAACCCACAACATCTCAACTAGCAGAATCCCACACTTGCCGCAAGCATTAAGACTAAATGGCAGCATCGGCGCAATTCAAAACCTCCCCGGATACAGCGAAGGTTGGTGGACAATCCAAGACAGCAGCGCTCAATTAGTCACCCATTTACTAGCGCCCCAGCCAGGGGAAACCATCATCGACGCCTGCGCCGCGCCGGGGGGAAAAACTACCCACAGCGCCGAATTAATGCAGGATACAGGCACAATTTATGCCTGCGACAAAACCGCCAGCAGACTCAAAAAACTTAAAGAAAATGCCGACAGACTCCAGATGAAATCCATTAAAATTCATACCGGAGACAGCCGCCATTTCCCAGAGTTTGTTAACCTCGCAGACAGAGTTTTACTAGACGCACCTTGTTCTGGCCTCGGAACCCTCCACCGCCGCGCCGACGCCCGCTGGCGCCACACGCCCGAAAACATTCAACAACAATCTCAACTGCAATCGGAATTGCTAGCAAATGCAGCCACATTTGTCAAGTCCGGCGGCGTATTAGTTTATGCAACTTGCACAATTCATCCCTTGGAAAATGAAACAGTTATTCGATCGTTCTTAGACAGCAATCCTCACTGGCAAATAGAACCGCCAACAATTGATTTACCCGTACAGCCATCACCCGAAGGATGGGTGAAAGTGTGGCCGCACAGACATCACATGGACGGCTTTTTTATGGTAAGGCTAAAGCAAGATTAGATTTGTAGATTGTGATTTACCGCCCGGAGTGGGGGCGGGTTTATGAGATTATTGCTTTTAGGCGATTATTGTTGGTGAAACCCACCCCTACGGGTGGCAATTGTTGGTAAAACCCGCTTAATATCCAGGTTCTTGATAAGCAGGCTCTTGATAAGCAGGCTCTTGATAAGCAGGCTCTTGCGGTGGGTAATACTTCGGTTCAGGATTAGGATTGTACGGTACGATCGCACCATCCTCATTCACAATCATCCCCCGAATAATCCTATTAGGGTGCACCGGTTTGGCCTTAATACTGCCTTTGCGGCCCTCCAACTCCGGCAACTTCGGAAACTTCTCTACCGGCATTCCCTTAACAATTTGACTCATAAAATCGCGCCAATTGTAAGCCGCCGTACCGCTAGTTCCCCAGGTGGGATAATTGTCATCATTTCCCAGCCAAACCCCAGTCACAACCTGTGGAATGTAACCAATAAACCACAAATCCCTGACATTTTCCGAAGTACCAGTTTTGCCTGCTACAGCGCGATCGTTTAAAGCAGCCGGTCCCCCCGTACCGTCTTGCACAACACCCTCCAACATCCAAGTAGTAATCGCAGCACTATCCTTATCCAAAACCCGCTTCGGTTTAAAATTAGCCTGATAAATCACATCTCCCCGCTGATTAATCACCCGCTTAATTCCGTGGGCTTCAATAAAATTCCCTTGCGATGCTAAAGTACCGTAAGCATTGGTTAACTCCAGCAAATTAACCTCTGAAGAACCCAAAGCCAGGGAATAAATCGGACTCAATTTAGACTTAATCCCCATATCGTTGGCTAATTTGATCGCCGGTTCAAACCCCACATCCATCAACACCTTCACAGCTACGACATTCACCGAGCTCGTCAAAGCATCAGATATCGATCGCCAACCGCTAAATTTTTTGCCATAATTATTCGGTTGATAGCCGTCGATAATAATTGGTTCGTCTTCGTAACTGTCATAGGGAGAAAAACCAGCCGCCATCGCTGCTGCATAAACCAGCCCTTTAAACGTCGATCCGGGCTGCCGCAAAGCCTGCGTAGCACGATTAAACTGACTTTCCTTAAAATTTCCACCTCCTACCAGCGCCTTAACTTCCCCAGTCTTAGTGTCCATAGAAACTAAAGCCGCCTGTTCAAAACCCTGACGGCGGCCATCAACTTCGATCGCATCTTTAACTACCTTTTCTGCTATTTTCTGCCACTTCAAATCCACCGTCGTCTCGACAGTCAAACCGCCCGCTTCCAAAGCATCCTGAGAAACATAGTGCGGCAATTCCTTCCGAATGTAACTAGCAAAATAAGGCGCCACTACATTAAATCGCTTCGGCGGACTTGGTTTAACCGCCATAGGTTCCGCCATCGCCTCCTTCGCCTGAGCCTCTGTAATTACCTTCGCTTCCTGCATTTCTTGCAGCACAAGATTGCGGCGTTTCTTAGCCATATCCGGATTAACCAAAGGCGAATATTCGCTCGGTGCCGGCGGTAAACCCGCCAAAGTTGCCATCTCTGCCAAAGTTAATTTATCGACTGTTTTACTAAAGAAAACCCAAGCCGCATCTGCCACACCGTAAGCATCCGAACCCAAATAAACTAGATTTAAATACCGTTCTAAAACTTGGTCTTTACTCAACTCTCGCTCTATTTTCTGAGCTAAAAGAGCTTCCCGGACTTTCCGCTTAATACTTCTTTCCTGATTGAGAAAAACAACCCGAGCCAATTGTTGCGTAATTGTACTGCCGCCCTGCACTACATCTCTTTCTATCAAATTAGAAACTATGGAGCGCACAATACCTTGATAATCCACCCCGTGATGTTTGTAAAAACGGCGGTCTTCTATGGCAATAAAAGCTTTAACCAACTGTTCGGGAATTTCTTTAAGTTTCAGCTTCTCTCTAGTTGCAGGCCCCGACTGCAACAAAATCGTATTATCTGCTGCCTTAATTGTCAGCGTTCCGTCGCGGTTAAACGCTGACAAATCGTTAACATCCGGCAAACCTTTGTCTAAGGTGTACAAAATCCACAAACAGTAGATTAAAGCGCCCCCGCCTATACTGACTACACCTAAACTTATCCAAAATCTAGGGGGGCGGGATATCCGTTTTTTAGTTTTTTCCTGCGGTGAGCTAATTTCCTGCGGTGAGCTAATTTCCTGTAGTTCCGTATGTCTCGGCAGTTTGGTGTTCGGCGATTCGCTATTTTCCGGCAATTCGCTACTATCCAATTTTTGGGGTGATTTAGTTCCCAGCAAACTTAATCCCGGCCGCAACAATTCTTTTCCCTTGGTTTGCAAGCTGGTAACTTGAGGTTCAATGTCCAACCAAGCAATTAACCGCTTCAACCCTTCCCAATCGCGCTTGACTATTGGATATCGAGCGTATTCTGGCTCTAAATATTCTGAATCTAAATATTCTGAATCTAAATATTCTGACTCTTCTAGAGGTGCAGGATCTTCTGATACCACATACTCCGCTCGCTCATCCCTTGTCCGTGTAGAAAATTCCGCCTCCGATTCCGGCGAGTTGAGCATATTGCCCTTCGCAGCCTTCGGCGGTTCTCGATCGGAATTACCGCTTATTGCGTTAGTGACTTTGCTCAATGTATCTTTGATATTTGAGAAAAATTCTGCCACGTTCAGACCTTCACACCTCATCAAGTCCGATTAAAAATTAAAATTTAAAAAAGCTAGCTTTCTTAAATTATTAATTTTTAATTCGACATTTTTTCTTGAATAACACGCTGCCTTGAATTTAATTTTGTGAATTAAAAAGTTTTTAATTCACAACTCAAAATTCAAAACTTTTCTTAACGCTGCAGAGTTTGGTATTGTTTTGAGAAGTGAATTAGATTTTTTGAATTCAAAATTTTTTAACTCAAACCTCAAAACTCTGCTTAACTCGCACGACCCAGTGCCAAGGCTGCTACCAGCATACCCAAAACCAGGAAAGGCTGAGCACTTGCCTGATATTTAACATCATTTTCCAGGGGATTACGCAAAAAGTACATATCCTGAAAAGTAATTTGGGGAATTATCAGCAGCAGCAGAATGACAGCGTAAAGGTTTTGGTGGATGGCGATCAGGTAGCCTGCAATCCCAGCTTGAAATATGTCGATCATTAACACGCAAATCCAAGCTGCGGTGCTGATGCCAAACATCACTGGCAAAGATTTTAACCCTAATTGCCGATCGCCTTCAACACTTTTGAAATCGTTGACGATCGCAATCCCCAGCCCTGCCAAACTGTAAAACAGGGTCAAGATCATAATGGTGGGATCTAGTGTACCAAACAAAGCTTGACCCGCCCACCAAGGCAGGGCAATGTAGCTAGCACCCAGGGCATAATTTCCCAACCAGCCATTCTGCTTGAGTTTCAGCGGGGGCGCAGAGTAGATATAAGCTAGAAACGCACCGCCGAGAGTCAAAACAGTCATTGTCGGGAATTCATGACCCGCCCACAAGTCTAGAGCATAAGCCACCCCAATGCCAGCCGCTAATAATACCAAAATTTGCGTTACTACTTGGGGAATCGAGATGAGACCGGAGGGAATCGGACGGTAGGGCTCGTTAATGGCGTCGATGTCGCGATCGTAAAAATCGTTCAAAGTTTGAGTGTACCCGGCCAACAACGGCCCTGACATCAGCATACAAGCTGCTGCGATCGAGAAATTCTCTAGGTTCCAAACATAGTTTCCAGAAGACGCCGCCCCGCACACCACGCCCCAAATTAGGGGAATCCAGGTAATCGGTTTCATCAATTGCAAGCGAATCTTCCAGATAGAAGTTTCCCCGCTAGCGGCCCCTTTCATGCCCAACAGTTGCCTAGTTTTGGCACTGCGGTTGTCGGTAGCAGCACTTTCCGGTGCAGATTCTGGGGAGATTTGGGATGGAGGAGAGTCAGACATAATTTGATGTTAGCGGTACTGCTACTATTGTGTCGTTTTGCATTTCAATAATAATTCAGATAGCTTACCACTGATATTTAAGGCAGATTCTTGAAAACTTACCCTGGCTTGGAGTTGATGCTAGGGAAAAGTACGAGTTTCACAATATATTGGAATATCACTATTTTGTGTAAATGTCAAGAGGATAAATACTTTTTTTTATAATTTCGCCGAGCCCGCCTTCTGGGGGAGATTTTTGCCAGCAGGTGCATTTAATGTCAATTACCAGGAGGCGATCGAGTTTTTTGCCATACTACCCTTGAATCATCTCATCTGGCAGAAAATCAATCCATTTTAGATTTTAGATTTTAGATTTTAGATTAAAGAGATGCTACCGCTTCTTCGATCCGGTTGAAATTGCCAGTTAAGCAACTGCAGGAGAATTACCACCAGATTACTCTCTCATCTCCGGCTTTCACTTCGCCCCATGTCTTCTATTTCTGCAATCAGATTTTCCCCGTCGATGTTTAAATAGTCGCGAACCCGCTACTTTTCCACAGTGGTTTCCATCCATCAATCGATTTGAGATTTTAGATTTTAGATTAAAGAGATGCTACCACTTCTTCGAGCCGGTTTAAATTGCCACTTAAGCAAGTCCAGGAGAATTACCACCCGATTACTTTCTCCACTCCGGCGTTCACTTCGACACGACAATTTTTGTCGGTAAACTTATAATTTTGTTGTCATAAGCTGTTCGTGCTAACAACTGTAAATTAACAAATATGGCGGTACGAATCAAAAGGCAGTCCCGTCCGCCGCTTCACTTCTACAACTGATTTGTAAGCGCCTTTTCTCTGCCTTTCTCTAACTATTTTTTCGGCAACAGCCCGATCTAAACCGCTGGCGATTAACTCTTCGGGCGAAAGAATATTTAACCGTTTCCAAGTAAACTGCAATTCTTTTTGATAATTGTAGCTGAAGCAAATCATCGGGGCGATTCGTCTGACGTGACTTTCGGGAACTCCGGCTATTTCTGATAACTCTTCGGCGTGGGTAAAAATGTAGCCCTCGTTTTGCAAAGATTCAATATCGTTGGCGTAGACGATCGGCAAACCCAAGATTCTCACCATATCGTCTTTGGTACACTCATTAATATCTATTTTGCCGCGCACGTTTGCCAGTTCTTCGGCATTCGTCGCACTCGCAGGAACCAGTAAACCTCTGGGTGCGGTTTTGATCAGATAGCGCTTTTTCAAACTAAAAGCAGTAACAATCTGAGCGATCCAAACGATCGTACCCAAATTAGCTGAAGAAGATACCGCTAGTGCTGCTAAAGTAATTGCAACACCCCATCCCATCCAACTGCGAATATTTGACTTTTGGCCTGCATAGGCGATCGCCAATCCGCCGAAGTAGGGAATAAAAGCATACCACACCCAGTTGGGAGTTTGACGCAGCCAGTATAAATCTTGAGACACTTTAGTTATACCCTTAAATAGTTGCGATCTCACACTTATTTCAATCCCACTTTTTTAATAGTGGGCTTCCTTCTTCCTTCTTCCTTCTTAATTACAATTCTCGCAGCAGTTTTTGGCGTTTTTCTTCATATTCTTCTGCCGTAATTGCGCCCATATCGTAAAGTTTTTTCAATTCGCCGATCGCCCCTGTTACATCTTTTGCCGCTCTGAGGGCATACCCAGACGGCAACGTGCCGCCATTGTACTGAACCTGAAAAGCTTGTTCCGACATCAGCAGCAGCCCGATAAAATCGAAAAATGCGATCAGTGACGGAATTAATGTCCAAGAAAATAGCAAGTATAATACCCCTGCTAAGTTATTGCCCAAATAAAATTTGTGAATTCCGAAACCTCCTACAAAGAAAGCTAACACAACTGCTACGGTTTTATCTTTTACCATTTTTACTTTCCCCATTTTTTTTATTTTAACTTCCGCGATCGACCTTTAACCCTCGACCTTTAACGAGCGAGCTAAGTAATCTTACTAATTTTTACTCATTGATTTGGGTTTTTGCGAAACTTAGACATCACAAAATACAGCAGAACTATACCGGCTTGAGCCTGTAGAATGACTAAGTAGCCTCTCAAGAAATAATTTAGTTCGCTGCCTGAATTGAGAGAAAATATTAAAATTCCCAAGGCTGCGTAGGGTGCGAAACGCATCCAACTCGGCGTTCCCTCTAACTTGCGGCTGTTCAAATTGCTCATTCGGTTTAAGCCTCATCCTAAATTAAAATTTAGCTATAAATTAGCCGGATTGTCAACTTCCGCTTGGTGCGATCGCCCGGGCCAGTCTCTCAATCATCAGCCGACAAGATATTACTTCCATGTTAAACTAAGTTTTTCCGCTAAAGTAAGCGACTGGGGCGAGTCGATCTGGATCTGTTGCTGATATTAAAGATGAGGGTGAACCAGCCCCTTGTATCTTAAAAGAGTGAGTTAGTCGATCGCCACATCAATCACGCCCTCGCCACATCAATCACGCCCTCGCCACATCAATCAGGCGCCCGTACCGACAAGTGGGCGATCGCGCTGTCGGCAAGTGAATCTCAAGAAACAAGGAAAGTTTCGTACAAATGGTTCTGTAACAGGCGAAAGTGTGAGCAAGAGGACATCAGAAATCGGTGAACTTGGCCCTTCCGGCTCGACTCTGGCAAGTCTGCGGTGTAGAGATGCTCCCATTACTGATGACAGGCGCACCAAGCACAGGCGGTATCTGAGGCTCTGGCTCCCTGGGAGCAAGCCTGCATTCACTCTTGTTAGTATTAATTGCCTGTCAAGTTCTGGGATAGAGTGGAGTAGATGGAGAGCAAATAATGACAACAGTATTGGTTATAATCAACTAGAAATCTCCAGCAAAGCCAGCTTTGAACAGGCAGGATGCCTGTTCCACAATAATAATTATTGGAGATGTCTACTGGAAATGATATTATAGCCTTTCGAGCTCTCATATGAGGTACTCTAGGGCATAGGCCTCCGTGGCCTCCGCGGGCATACCTCACTTTTTTGAGAACCGCTGTATCACTAATAACTAATAACTACTGACTACTGACTACTGACTACTGACTAATGACTAAAACTATTGTTGTTAAAATTGGAACTTCGACTCTGACTCGATCGACTACAGGAAACTTAGCTCTTTCAACTATTGCTGCATTGGTCGAAATTTTAGCTGATTTGCGGCAGCAAGGTCATAGAGTAGTTTTGGTTTCTTCGGGTGCGGTTGGGGTTGGCTGCGCGCGCTTGGGTTTGACGGAACGCCCGCGAAATATTGCTCTGAAACAGGCTGTGGCGGCTGTGGGCCAAGGGCGGCTGATGCGGGTGTACGATGACTTGTTTACTACTCTACAACAGCCGATCGCTCAAGTATTGCTCACCCGGGGCGATTTAGTGCAGCGTAACGGTTATGTTAACGCTTGCAATACTTTTGGGCAACTGCTGAGGTTGGGCGTGATTCCGATCGTCAATGAAAACGATACAGTAGCCGTAGACGAGCTCAAATTTGGCGATAACGACACGCTTTCGGCGCTAGTAGCGAGTTTGGTAGAAGCAGATTGGTTGTTTGTACTCACAGATGTCGATCGGCTGTATTCGGCAGATCCGCGCAGCAATCCCGACGCGCAGCCGATCGCCCTAGTCCAAAGTATGGCACAGCTAACAGAATTTCAGGTGCAAACAGGAGATTCCCGCAGCGGTTGGGGAACCGGCGGAATGGTGACAAAAATTGAAGCGGCGAGAATAGCAACTGCATCGGGAGTGCGGACTGTCATCACTGACGGCTGCTTTCCTGGTAATATCGAGAAAATACTCAACGGAGAGTCGATCGGTACTCAATTCGAGCCTCAACCGCGCCCTGTAAACGCTCGCAAACACTGGATAGCTAACGTGCTAATTCCGGCAGGAAAACTATATTTAGATGCGGGTGCTGTCAAGGCAATTTCCCACGGCGGAAAATCGCTTTTAGCTGCGGGTATTGCTCAAGTAGAAGGAGAATTTCAAGCTGATGATTCCGTGCAGTTGTGCGACGCAGCCGGCAAGCAAATTGCTAGAGGACTTGTGAATTATAACAGTTTAGAATTGAGACAAATCCAGGGCTGCAAGTCCGATAAAATTGCTGAGATTTTAGGCTATGCGGGTGTAGAAACTGCGGTACACCGAGATAATTTAGTGATTGTTTAAACTACTACATATCGAGACAGTCGATCGAGCAATGAGCGAACGCAGAAATTGAGGATACTTGCAGCACAGTATTGCAAGAATTTGTTTGGCTGTGTCGGAACAGCTCGTTCATCGCTTCTGTAAACAATTCAAATACATTGTGTGCTAATTCTAAAGCTGCTTGGCGTTCCGCATTAGTAAGTTTGATATCTGCTAAAACTTGCAACATCTCTGGCGTGTTTAAAAGGTCATAATTTTCTAAACCCCCATAAGCTCCTCCAAAATCAACATATTCTTTTTGGGTAATTTGCTGTAATTCCATTACCACTGCTAGCGCCGCCTCAAAAAAAACTTTCGCCGTTCCTTCGAGGACTTCCACTAACACCAGTTTCTCAATGGGAGAGGTTTTCCAAGCGTAGCGTTCGAGCGCTGAACACAGCGATCGAGTTTTTTTAGTTTCTTCACCCCAAAGCAGTCTGAAGTCGCCGTAACTCATTAATTGATTTAAGCCCAGTTCCTCTAGGTATTCTAGATAGTCGTGCCAGTAATAGTTTTTTTTATAAGTATATTTATTAATTAGTTCCTGAACTTTGCTATTACTAGAAGACTCTCGCAATACATATTTATTTAAATCGCTCAATCCCACCGCCAAAGGAGCGAGTACAGGTGCAAAAATTAGTCGTTGATTCGCGTGAATGTGTTTGTTGGCTAGAAAGTCAAACAAGGGCAATTTTGCAAACTCTTGCTTTTTGGGTTCAATGAATGCTACAATGGCTTTCATACTTTTTTCGCCTGAATGGTTGCTGTCAAGATCGTCTTCATACCTTTCTTAATTATCTATATTTTCGAGCCTAAATAATTGTGTTTATTATCATACATATTTGTATTTGAGATCGCAGGTAAGAGTGTTGGCAGTCACAGGAAATTGTGACTTGTATCATATTGTGCCAGAAGTTCGAGCATCTTGTTCCCTAGAGATAAAATATTCTACATTTAAATTGCATATTTCGGGCTTTCCTCAAAGCCACCCCACAAGAGTTTGATTATTTGTTAACCGATAATTTAAACTCTGATTAACCTAATATAGGTAAATGAGCATTCTGCTCGCACTGCTAAAAAATGCTGTTTACAAAATCGGGATGCTCCCTGCAACTGAGTCCTAGACGCATAGGAGTCTCGAAACCAGGTTTCTTCGGAGATTCATCGCGGCGCAACAAAAATTTTTCTGAGAAACCCGGTTTCTTTAACCCTTGGTTTTATTGCTTCTTCCCTCTTTTCTCTTCCCTCTTCTTATTCCTTATTCCTTATTCCTGCGGCCATAAGTCTCCCAATGACAATTTCCAATTCTCAGAATTGCCTTTAGGTGCGTTCTGAGTTACTCTATCTTTTGGATCAGTTAACACAATTATAGGAGTTAATCTTGGAACGGACTTTTTTAGCGATTAAGCCCGACGGCGTACAGCGCGGACTCGTCGGCGAAATTATCGGTCGTTTTGAAGCCAAGGGCTTTAAGCTAGTTGGTATGAAGCTAATGACGGCGAGTCGCGAACTAGCGGAACAACATTATGATGTTCACAAAGAAAAACCCTTCTTTGCTGGATTGGTAAACTTTATCACTTCAGGCCCTGTAGTGGCGATGGTGTGGGAAGGCGAGGGCGTTGTGGCGTCGGCGAGAAAAATCATTGGCGCAACAAATCCTCTGAATGCAGAACCGGCGACAATTCGGGGAGATTTTGCCGTCAATGTCGGCCGTAATCTGATTCACGGTTCTGATGCTGTCGAGACTGCCCGTGCGGAAATTAGCCTTTGGTTCAAGGAAGAAGAATTGAGTGCTTGGACACCTTGTTTAACTCCTTGGATTGTGGAATAGTTTTGATATTCTCCCGGTGGTTAATCGGGAGATATAGCTTTTCTCAAACAGATGAAATATCATGTCGCTGACTCACTCATAACTGTAAAATATAGAAGAGTTTGAGATTTTTACTCGTTACCAAGCTATTCCTGGCAACGAGAATAAAAAACGTTAATCGGAACTTAAAAACTCCAAATAATTATTAGTCAATTCTTTGACTGCTAATTCGTAAAACTGCTGACCTTGTTCGGGGGTTGCTAAGCCCGGATTTGAACCCATTCTCCCGTCGGGAAATCGGCGGCGGAAGTCAGCAGCACCGAAAATTTTGTGCCCGGAAGCGACTTCTTCCGAAAGCGGAGCTTGCTTGATTGCTTCTGGATAAAGGTACTGGGTTAAGGCTATTTCGCTGGGGGTGGCGTGGGAACCTTCTTGGTTTCCGTACAATTCTTTTGCTAGTTTGTACACTGAGCCGCACATAAACCAGTTGCCGATTTGACACTGGATTCGATCGGCCTTCGGTAATTTTAAGTCCGACAAATGCGCGTATGTCTCGGAAAATGCTGCTTTCATCGTGGCAATGTTGCCACCGTGACCGTTAATGAAGAAATATTTCTCAAAACCCGCTTTTGCCAAAGATGTGATATAATCCCTGATTACCAGTATTAGGGTCTGCGGTCGCAGGCTGATTGTGCCGGGAAAGCTGGTGTGGTGCAAGGCCATCCCTACATTAATTGTCGGGCCGATTAAGGCATTGGCAGCTTCGCCGACACCGCAGGCGATCGCCTTGGCAGCAATGGCGTCAGTCCCGATCAAGCCGGTGGGCCCGTGCTGTTCGGTGGAGCCGATCGGGATAATTATGCCTCGGGAGCTATCGAGATAAGCTTCTACCTCGGGCCAGGTACTCAAATGCAGCAACATGATAGGCAGTCTACAGAATTTTTACTTGCTATCGTCGATCGTAGCCGGCACGGGAAGAAAAAGGAATTTGGACCAATTTATTATTGTATTCTTAAACAAAGCTCTACAGTGCGATCGCAACTTTACCGTTATATTACTTAACGTTAATAATTTAACCAGTTGAGGGCCAAAACTTTACCTTTTAATAACCTTTTAATAGTAGTATAACAATCATATCCCTCTAGATTGGGTGTTACGTGGTCAATTAACAGCGGGCAATGTTTTATGAAATTAACACCAACCCCGAAAAATGACCAGACTTCTGTGGCCTGGACGCAGGCAGACAGCGCGGTTCCGGCAACTGCTCTACGGCTGTATTCCTTACACGAGCAAGTAGCAAAGGTCGAGCGCGTGTCTGTGGGATGGACTGGCGAAAGATTCTAAGCGATCGAACTTTCTGGCGATCGTACAAGCGATCGCAGCGCGAGAGTGCCTCAGCTACTGAAGAAGGCACCTCCCGCTAGCCACATACAAACATCACTCCTACTTATATTTATGTCTTCTGCTGAATTAAGCGAAAGTCCTTCAAGGTTGGCTGTTGGACAAGCCGGCCGTATCTTGTTATTGGAAGGTGAAGATCTGTTGCGGGAAATGCTAGCTTTAGCCCTTAAAGAACAGGGCTACGAGGTGGTGGTTACTAGCGACGGGCGCAACGCTCTGCCTTCTGTACAGGCTTCTTCGTCATACCACGGTGAATTTGCCTTCAGCCTGTTAATTATGGATTCAATTAACGGTTTGGATCTGTGTCGAATGTTACGGCATCAAGGAAATCCCGTCCCTATTTTGATTATCGGTGCTAGAGGAAGTGCCAACAATTGCGCTTTTTACCTAGAAGCCGGATCGGATGATTATCTGACCAAGCCTTTTGGAATGCGGGAGTTTATCGCTCGCTGTCGGGCGCTGATGCGGCGCCAGCGCCTCGGTCAGTTGCGACAACCGATGATGCTGCAATATAAAAGTATAACTCTTTATCCTGAAGAGTGCCGCGTGTTGGTTCGCGGTCTGGAAGTGAAATTTTCTCCTAAACAGTTTCGCTTACTAGAACTATTTATGAGTAATCCCCGGCGAGTTTGGTCTCGGGATCAGTTGCTGGAAAAAATTTGGGGTCAAGATTTTATCGGAGACAGCAAAACAGTTGACGTTCACATCCGCTGGCTGCGCGAAAAGTTGGAAATAGATCCGGGTCAACCGGAATATATCATTACGGTACGCGGGTTTGGCTATCGATTTGGTTGAATTGTTAAATCAGTCGTAGGGTGGCAAGTTGCAGTCGAATAGACGTAGGGACACAACATTCTTGTGTCCTTATTTGTCTGTGTAGGGTGCGCCGTCCAATAGCTTGGAGGTGCAACCAGTAGAGCTATTCCAGCGAGCGTTACCGTTCTCTTTTACCCGCTCGCGATCGGTATAAACTCAGATATTACACCATTCTCAAGAACAGGCTTTCCGGCCTGTGAAGCGAGAAAATTCACTCTTTGTGGAACAGGCCGGAAAGCCTGTTCATAAAAAGCTGATTGAGAATGGTGCAACATCTCAGTATAAATCAAAACTCCCCCGTCCACTGCCAACAATTAAGTTGCGAGCAATCTCCTGCAACCGCAACAGCCGCCACCATATCTGAACTGGGAATTAATTCAATTAAAGACCATCTCGATGCTTCTTCGGGGTTGTCTTCAACATTTAACAGCGCGGCAGGTTCTCCTGGTGCGAGGCTGACAGCAAACTGATTCAGGGGAATAGAAAGTCCTTTGCCGACTGCTTTAATGTAGGCTTCTTTGCGAGTCCAGCAGGTGAAAAAAGCGCGGGGTTGGAGATGTTCTGGGAGCGAAAGCAACACAGAGTGTTCTAAGGGTGAAAAAAACTTTTCAGCAATTTCTAGGCAAGAAAAGTTGGGATTTATGCCTTCAATATCGACACCAATATCTCGATTTTTGGTAATAGCAATTAAAGCTATGTTTCCTGAGTGAGACAAATTGAAACGCAGGGTATTTCCACCTTGAGCGGCGATGAGAGAGGGTTTGCCGTAGGGATTGTAGTCAAAGCGCAAAATCCAAGAATTTATGTTAAGATAGCGACTCAGAATCGCTCTCAGCGCGCCACGACTCACAATAAATTGCGATCGATCTTTGGGAAAGTGAAAACCCTCGGCTTTTGTCCGCTCGTCGGTAGAGAGAGTCTGTTGTAAACTCTCCAAGCAAGATTCTGTTTGATCCAGAGAGACGCGCCAAACATGAATTTCGCCCCGATCCAATGTCAAGTCTAGCGGTGGAAAATTCCACGAATCAACAGCAGCAATCATGTATTTATCTTCTTTTCTGAGTCACCTCATCCAGCATTCCCAGAAACAGGCAAGATGCCTGTTCTACTTTTGTTCTACTTTGAGAAACAGGCAAGATGCCTGTTCTACTTTTGTTCTACTTTGAGAAACAGGCAAGATGCCTGTTCTACTCTTGTTCTACTTTGAGAAACAGGCAAGATGCCTGTTCTACTCTTAGAAACAGGCAAGATGCCTGTTCTACAACAGATCGATTTCAATCCCAAGGGTCAATTAATCCAGCTTTGTACAACTTTTCCTGCTAATTGCTGTCCAAACCAAGGCGTATTTGCCGATCGCGACTTCAGACTTGGCCCGTCAACAGTCCAACTCATTTCCGGGTCGAACAAAATCAGCTCAGCAGAGACTCCCGGCGCAACCGTGGCGGGGGTTTGCCCGAGACAAACGGCAGGCCCTGCGCTCAAAACTCGCCACAGTTCCAAAGCCGAAAATTCGCCAGTTTCTACCAGCCCGTGCCACAGTAAAGGCAAAGCTAATTCCAAGCCGATCGCCCCGGGCGGACTATCAGCAAAAGCCACAGTTTTCTCCTCATAAGTATGCGGATTGTGGTCGATCGCGATCGCATCAATTACGCCATCTTTCACAGCTTGAACCAGCGCTAATTGGTCGCTGAGATTCCCCAACGGCGGTTCTAGGTGTAAATTCGGATCGTAGGCCAACGAAGCAGTCAGAGCATTTTTCCCACCGGCATCTTGAGAGTTTCCTGAAATTGCCCCGACATTCAACAGCAAGTGCATCCAAGTCACACTCGCAGTCACCGGCAAACCCCGCGCCTTCGCATCTCGAATCAATTCCACGCTGCGCGCCGTAGAAACGCGCATAATGTGTACTCCTGTGCCTGCAGATGCCACCAACTCCAGGATTGCCGCCAAAGCCGAAGTTTCCGCACTCGCCGGAATTCCCGGCAAACCCAAGCGCACCGACAGCGCACCCTCCCTCACCGCGCCCTTTCCTGCCAAAGTTCGATCGCACGGCCACAAAGCAGCAGACTTGCCCAAAGGCTTGATATACTCAAGCAAACGCCTCACCAGAGCCGGATTAGACAGCGGCAAACCGTCCGCAAAACCCACCACCGCAGAGGAGGCCAGCTCGCCCAACTCGGCCATCTGCTGCCCTTTCAAGCCCGCTGTCAGCGCGCCCCAAAAATACAAGCGGGGCAGCCCGGGCGGCAAATTGCCGATGTGTTGCTGCAACAAAGCTAAACCGGCCAAATTGTCAACAGGCGGCGAGGTATCCGGCAAAATCGCCACTCGCGTAAAACCGCCAGCCGCCGCAGCCTGCATCAAAGATTCCAGCGTTTCCCGATCCTCAAAACCCGGTTCTCCGCTGTGACTGTAGATATCAGTTAACCCCGGCCCCAAAATCAGTCCCCGGCAATCCCGCACTTCCGTGTCAGGGGGAAACTCAGCAATTTTTTCTTCGACTGTTTGGATATCACCTTCAGCAATCAGAATATCAGCGATGCGATCGCTCCCTGAAACTGGATCTAGCACTCGTACATTTTGTAGCAGTTCGCGGCTCATATAACAGAAGGAAGAAGGAAGTTCGGCAACGGATTATGTAACGGATGTAAAGGATAGAAGGAAGAACGAAGGAGGAAGAAGCAATCCACCGCATTAGTTTCAGGAATTAAGAACTTCCTAAGCGTCGGGCGCGGTGGTTATCAAAATTTAAACATTTTTCAGGCGGGCGAAGCGTAGCGGTGGGAGTTCCTGCCGCTACGGATTCGCGTCCAGCACTTTACTAATTACAGTGCTCCGGCTGCTGTTTGGTCAAAAACGCCGCCGCTCAAATGAGTTGTGACATTCATCGCTTGTAATACCGGCAAACCATCCGGGCCGTGGGGATAATCAATCACGCTAACCGCCCCGTTTCCTTGTTTGAATTTCCAGAAATGTTCGGGTTCCAAACCGAATAAATGGCAGAGAATTGCTTTGTTAATGGCATCGTGAGCAACGACAATCCCAGTACCAGAAACAGATTGTACGATTTCTCGCCAAGATGCGATCGCCCTCTGCCAAACTTGCTGCAAATTCTCTCCTTCGGGCATTTGGACTTTTTCAGGAGATGTTTTCCATTCTTCTAGCAAACCGGGATAGGATTGTTCGATTTCTGATTCAAACTTGCCTTCCCAAAGTCCGTGGCTGATTTCTCTCAACTCGTCGCGCAGTTCTAGTTGCAAACCGCCGTGATATTGGAGAATAATTTCCGCAGTTTCTTTGGGGCGCAGCATCGAACTGCTAATCGCAAAATCTAATTTTACATCCTTGAGAAATTCTGCAGCCCGCCGGGATTGTTCGCGGCCGTTATCGTTGAGAGGCACGTCTATTTGCCCCTGAAATTTTCCTGCTTTATTCCAGTCGGTTTCGCCGTGACGCACCAGCAACAATCGCGGGCCTTGGTGTCCGTCCCTCGGTTTGGGAAAAATTTCCCCGGTATGGGAAGTTAAATTGACCGATTCTAATTGAACTGCAACTTTCTTTTTTTGTTCTCCGAGTTCGTCGTTGGTAACAAGGGAAGTTCCAAAATTAATGACGCTAATTCCGCAATTTGACTGTTGAATAGATTGATAGTAATCCGGGGTAATTTCCGACGCGGTGGCGATGAGAGCGCGGTTGATTCCGTTGTGACCTACTACTAGAATTGTGCCGTCTTGGTGGCGCGATAAAAGTTCTTGCCAAAAATGACGGGCGTTAGCAAAAATTGCCAATACGGGAAAGTGTTCGATTTCTCCGTCAGCAGATGGCAGTTTCATGGAAAATTTTTCGGGCTGTTTTTGCCATTGCTGATATGCTTCGGGGAATTTGTCGATCGCATCTTGGCGCAACATTCCTTCCCACAGAGGCAAATCGATTTCCATCAAATTATCAGTTGGCTGGAGTTGTGGCGGATTTGTCAAGCGCGACAGGATGATTTCCGCTGTTTCTTTGGCTCGTTGCAGGGGACTGGTATAGGCGGCATCAAAGGCGATACTGCTGAGTGTGTCGCCTACTTGCAGGGCGGCGCTGCGGCCTGCTTCTGTCAAAATCGATTTATCCAGGCGGCCTTGGATGCGGCGTTCTTGATTGTAGGTGCTTTTGCCGTGACGGACTAAGATAATGCGAGTCATTCGATTTTAGATTTTAGATTTTAGATTTTAGATTTAGCCTGCTACCCCGCTGTGGTAGGGCCGTGCGGATATTACCTCATACATCGCGGGTGCTGATGCCGCACTACTCCTGTAGGGTGCGCCATCAGCACCGTTGGGCTAAGGTGTGAACCTTACGCATACATGGCGGAGCGAGGATTTGTGGCGTAAGTCTTGTTGAGGAGAGTCAAAAAGATGAGCCAGTGAAATTTTACCAGTTGTCGGGATACTCTCGTCTGCAACGACCTATGATTAAAGACGGAAAAGATTTAGCCACGGATTCGCGCGGGACGGAAAACGAGGAATGACACTGAAGCGGGTGATTTTAGGTATTTTAACGGCGATCGCGATCGCCCTGGTCGGTTTATCTTTACTTGCTAGTTGGAATCAGCCGCAAATTCAAAGCCGACTGGAACTCTACCAGACAAATTTGCTGCTGCACGCCTCGGAGTGGCAAGGAGAAAATGATCGGAGTGCTAATTTAAGTTCGGCGCGCAACAATATTGTCGGTGCAGATCCTTTAAATACGGCTTTGACGCAATATCAAGAAGCGCGAGACTCGACTCGCAAAACTCTGGAAACAACTCAATCACAATTTAAAGGAATTCAGTCTGCCATCGCCTCCAAGTCGGCTGATAATACTCTGAATTTACCTCAAAACAAGGCTTTGTCAGAGTCGATCGATCGACAGTCTGTGCTGCTAAACGAACTTGACTTGCGATTGGGAATTTTGCAGGTAAGCAGCGGCAAAACTGAGGCGGCTCTCCAAACTTGGAAAAATTTAGTTGAGCGCTACAAAACTAAAATTGATGACGATTCTTCGGTGGTAACTGCTCAAGTTTTAACGGGAATTTGGAGCAATCCGGCTCAACTGCTGCCGGATGCCGAGCCGCGGATTCAAAAGTCTTTGGATGGCTGGTTTCGCTATCGCGCTCTCGCTCAACTGTACAAGCTGCAAGAACGTTCTCAAGAGCTGGCGGCGCTGCAAGCAGCAGAGCAAGTAACGGCCCAGCAAGCTGTAGAAAAGTTGGCAATTATAGTTGGCGTTCCGGCGATCGCACTTTGTATTGGCACGGTTTTGCTGGTTGGTTTGACCGTGCAGTGGCTGTTGCAGCGGCAGCAGTTAGATACAGCAGGTTCCGGCCCGGTGTTGGCGCGAAATGCGAGCTTGACTTGGGATGTGCCTTGGGACGGCGAGATTGTTTGGCAGGTGCTTGTGGTCGGCTTTTTCTTTGTCGGGCAAATCTTGATTCCCTATTTGTTGCTGCCAGTTTCTCTGGCTGTTTTAAAACTCAATCCTGCTACTTTTGACCCGCGCGACAAGGCTTTTTATATCTTTGCTACTTATTTGTTGCTGTCGGCTGGGGGGCTTTCGGTACTGTATTTTTCAGTCAAGTCTTTTTTGCCTTTGCCGGAAGGTTGGTTTCGGATTAATTGGCGGGGAAAGTGGTTTTTGTGGGGATTTGGCGGCTATTTTGTGGCTTTGCCTTTGGTAGTTTTGGTGTCGCTGATCAATCAGCAATTCTGGCAGGGACAAGGCGGCAGTAATCCGATTTTGCCGATCGTTCTCGAAGGTAGGGACAACGTGGCTTTGGCGGTGTTTTTCGGCACTGCTGCGATCGCCGCTCCGGTTTTTGAGGAAATCGTGTTTCGGGGCTTTCTGCTGCCTTCTCTGACTCGCTATTTGCCTGTTTGGGGGGCGATCGCAGCTTCTGCTTTATTGTTTGCTGTGGCTCACTTGAGTGTCTCTGAGATTCTGCCTTTGGCGACTTTGGGTGCGGTTTTGGGGTTTGTGTACACCCGATCGCGCAATCTCCTTGCTCCTATGCTTCTCCACAGTCTTTGGAACAGCGGTACTCTCCTGAGTCTGTTTCTTTTGGGCGGTGGCGCCAGTTAATTGGGACGGTTGTTAATAATTGCGAATTAACCGAGTTTTTGGCAAGAGCGATCGTCAGGGCGATCGACTCTTGCCAACAACAGCAGTAGGGTGCTCGGTGCGCCCCTAATCTCTAGTTCGGTAAAATAATCCGAATTCCAGTAGGGGCTGGTTCACCAAAATCTATGATTCACGTCCTGGATATTTATAAACCCGCCCCCCGCATTAATGACTAATGACTAATGACTAATGACTAATGACTAATGACTGTGGACTAATGACTAATCTTTAATTTTCAGAGAAGCCCCCAAAGCTTGAGAAACCCAAACTTCAAAAGAGCGCACCGGATACTTCCGAAGCGCATACCCCGCATCAACCATTGGTTCTACTAAAATAGTGAACATACCCAAACGATTGCCGGCCAAAACATCAGTAAAAAGTCGATCGCCCACCATAGCCACCTGTTCCACCGGCAAATTCATCGCCGTCACTGCAGTTCGCAACTTACGGCGGGACGGTTTAGCAGCACCCGTAATGTAAGGTAGATTCAAAGACTCAGCAATTCGACCGATCCGATTTTGACTTAAATTATTGCTTGCCAACCATAGCGATACCACGGGTTTAATTTCTTGCACCCACAAGCTGAGTTCAGGAGAAGCATTCATTGCCGTAATGGGAACGAGAGTTTCGTCCACATCCAAAACTAATCCTTTAATCTGATATTTTTGCAGAATATCCGCCGTTAAATTCACGACCGAATTGCCTAGAACTAAGTCAGGCTGTAGTAGTTTACCCCAAGTCATAATGATTTTACGTTTTAGATTTTAGAGTTTAGATTGAGCAATAATAAATTGAGAGTTAAAGATTCAAAAAGTAAAAATTCAAAAGTGAATAATTATGATTTTTCCTTTGTGACTTTTGACTTTTTATATCATGTCCGATCGAGTGACCGCGATTAAAAGGGCGGGTTTTTGAGATTATCAATTATGGGCAGATATTTTTCGTGAACCCGCCCCTACCGTATTAGGGGTAATCGACCGGACATAATATTACTTTTTTATTAGTCATTACCAATCTATGGAGTCGATCGCAACTGCTGGTCAACTTTAGCAATCGCAGCATCGTGTTCCGCCTGCGTGCGGCTAAAAATGTGAGTGCCGTCGTAACGAGCCATAAAATACAGGTATTCTGTATTTTCCGGAGTCAGAGTCGCTTCCAGACTTGCTATTCCCGGAGATGCGATCGGAGTTGGGGGTAGCCCTACATTGATATAAGTATTGTAAGGAGAAGGCGTTTCCACCTGCTTGAAAGTCAAAGGCTTCTCCTTAGTTTGCCTAATGCCGAGGGCGTATTCAACCGTCGGGTCAGAACCCAAGGGCATACCCTTTTTCAGACGGTTGTTGAATACCCCAGAAATACGGTTCCGCTCCGAAGCAACCACAGCTTCTTTTTCTACAATACTCGCCAAAGTCACCCATTCTTTGAGAGAGAGCTTCGTATTATTCTGATTTTTTTGATATACCGGCAAAGCTGTCTGCTCAAAACGGGTGAGCATTTGTGCGATCGCAGCTTGAGGAGTAATTCTATCGCCGTCTAGCTGATAAGTATCCGGGTACAAAAACCCTTCCAAATGAGGCAATCCGCTAGGCAGCCAAGGGTATTGAGCGTAAGGAATTTGACTCGCGGCCGCCATAAACTCCTTAGCCGGGAAAAAACCTTGCGCTTCAAAATAAGCGCTCATTTGTTGCAGCGACCACCCTTCTGGAATCGTGAAACTCTGCTGTACGACTTCGCCCTTCCAAATTTTGTCAGCAATTGCACTCAGAGGCTGAGTAGGCGACAGTTGGTAAGTTCCCGCTTGAAAACCTCCCTCGCGGTTTTGCAGAGTCAGCCAGCGGGCCCACATATTCCATGCCGAGCTCGATCGAATCAACCCCGCTGCCTCTAAATCCCGGCCGATTTTTTGACTGGGAGTACCCTCCGGGATTTGGATCGAAACAGCAGCATCCTCTGCCGGATTCCCCGATGAGGATGGGATTTTAGGCGGCGCCGAAGCCCAGCTCCACCAAGCCCAGCCCTGCCAAGCGCAAACCCCCCAAATTGCCGGCAGCAATGCCAGATAAAACAACCATTTAGAGACTTGCGGAGTACCTTTTCGGCTCTCGCGCGCGCTGCCTTTTGTCATTTGTTCTTTATTCATAGTCCGTTGTCCTGGATAAGCGGCGGTTAACTAGCGACTAATGACTGATGACCTGCGATTGATGACCGAAAAGTTACGAATACAAGCCCTTTAAAAGACTCAATTCACGCGGCCTAATTCAAAAGCCCGATCGCGAAGGCAGAAGCTGCCATCTCGAAAAAGTTCGATCGGGCGAGCAGTTTACTTTTTTATAAAATAGTAAAAAATTCTGCTTTTTGCCATCAGGGCTTGTGCCTGCAATTAATATCTAATCAAGCTCGTCAAAGAACTGGTCTTCCAGCATAGGCAACATTGGTTCCAGCCTTTGGAACTCTTCTTCTGAGAGCAATTCTGGCTTGCCGTCATCATTCATTCTCGCCAAGATAAAGAACGGGTCTAGAGGCGTATAAATCGCATATTCCTGTTCTTCGTGGTAGAAACTGGTCAGCCACATCAGTTCCTCGAACTCCGACTCCTCATCCGGATCGGCATCGGATGCCATATCCTCTTCGGGAAATTCCGGCAATTCGCCAACGACAGTCAGCGTCACCGCCGTGCGCCGGAGTGTCAAGTTCTGCTCTTGCAGGACAACTTTAGCTGTATCAAAAATTTTGTCAATTTCGGTCTCGTCTTCTACAGGAATTGCGGCTTCGTCGGTATCGTCTCCCTGCCAGGTAAAAATTTCTACGGGTGAGTCAATCGGAAGCAGCAAAGCGTATTCTTGACCTTCTAGGTTCATAGAATATTCTATGTTGCAAGTCAGCGATCGCCCAACTTCATCCGTCAGGGTGACGGACTCTTCGTTGGAATTGCCATTCTCTTTTTTGCGGTATGGGGATGAGGACATCGCGTGTATCTTAGTTTTCCGTCAATAATTCAGTAACGTTGGCTTGACAATTGGGAATTTTCGTGGCGATATTATAGCTAAGTGGGCGATCGCCAGTCCACAAGCTTAAACCGCGAGACCCGCGGCTTTTTCCACAGGTGAGGAGTGCAGCGTTTAAATCTCAGTCGAGTCAGCAAGCGACACTGAGGACAAATCACGATTTTGTGCTTCTTCAGTACCGAGGGTACAGCAGAATTTTCTCCAGTTTGTCAAGGGTTACAGGTGTGCGTAGCAAACTTGCACAACCAGGATATCACGCCTTTGTTACCAGCTATCAAGGATTGGGAAGGGCGGAGATATTTTGCCTCCGCTCGTCTAGCCACTGCTGCAAAATCAGGGCCGCTGCTTTGCGATCGATCGCACCCTTATTTTGCGACGGCGAAATCCCTTGTGTTTTCATCAATTCCTCTGCCTCAACCGAAGTCAGGCGCTCGTCCACGTATTCTAGGGGGATCTCTAAGGCTCTGGCGATGCGATTGGCATATTTCTGCACCTGTCGGGCTTGAGCGCCCAATTCTCCGCTCAGGGAGTAGGGCAAGCCTGCAACCAAAATTTGCACTCTCCGCTCTCGGACGAGCTCTCGGAGATAAGCTACGTCTCGATCGAAGGACGATCGTACCAGTGTTGTAATGCCCGTAGCTATTAAACCCGTGCCGTCACACCCGGCGATGCCCACTCGTTTGAGGCCGATATCTAATCCCAGTGCTGAAATCCATAATTTACTGTTGGACATTATCAATCAATCAATTTTAGATTTTAGATTTTAGATTTTAGATTTACTGTTTTCTTAGTAAATAATCTTATTTAACGAACCGCGAATACGCGAATAACGCGAAGGAATAAGAGAAGAAAGTAAGAATAAGATAGGTAATCTTAATTTGATATCAATCAAAAGCAGAAAGTAATTTTTGGGATTATGACAGAAAAAAGTAATTGATTTGATGATTAATTCTATTTTTTTCGGTCTTATACCTTTTACCTTCTGCTTTCATTTATTAAGAATTGAGTTCTCCGGGCCAGCCACCGTCAAGAGGCAACTCTGGCAGATTTAAAGGCAAAATGCTGCTGCCATCAGTTGCTGCTGATTCGGAATTTTGGCCGCCCGAGGGGTTAACTTGATTCGTCTGGCTGTTTCCTGAGTCAGCCAAGAGGGGTTTTATCTCGGAGGATGCGGGCCCTGCTGATGCTTCCCCAGCCATCGGGCCGAGCCAGGACATCCGGCCCGGTACGGGTTTGCGAGTTGGCTGGAAGCTTTGCAGCATTTCAGATAGCTGGAGTCCTTCGAGAGAGACCAACTTGGACTCGCGCAATTTGTGCCACACCGATCGAGACATCAGCAAACTGTGTTCCACGCGCACTGCTCCAAATTGCTCTAAATAAGCTTCCCGTTCCGGCTGATAGTCAGCGGAAACCAGTTGCAGGCTTTGAACCGGGAAATCTTGAACCAGGCGCGCCATCTGGGACAGCAGTTCTGGGTAAAGCCAAGTGTAGGCCGGGTGTACAGTCAACTGGGCGACGTGCGGTTGGTGGCCGTTGCGGGATAGCTGCACCTGAAAATAGCCGATCGCGGCTTTGCGCTGCGGTTCAAACACGTAGCCGCTGACTACCTCTGTTTTGCCCAGCCACTGTCTGACACCTTCGACTAAAGCGCCGAAAAAACTGGTTTTGAAATCTTGAATGTGGCGATCGAATACTTGGCGCACTAGGGGCGGCATAGACGCGGTATCCAGTTGGTAGAGCAACTGAGCGTCTGCGTTGCTGACCGGCAGCAGGTTGGGCAAATCTGGGGTTGAGTTTGCCATTTCTTGCAGGCGTTCTGGGGCGATCGTCCAGTAAGTCATCTGGGCCAAAGGCTGAAACCCGTTTTGCCGGTACAAAGCCAAGGAATTTTTGTCGCCGACATTCACTTCCAACAGCCACGTCCGCGCCTCCCAGACTGCCTCAAAGCAGTACCGCAGCAGCATGGAACCAATTCCTTTGCTGCGGGCTTCCGGGTCTACTCCTATGCGATCGATCCGCCAAGTGCTGCGGGTGCGGTTGAAAGGAGAAATCTGAATTATGCCCTTAACGCTCCCCTCTTCTTCGGCAACGTGGGCCCGGAACAGAAACTGACAAGGGTTGGGAAACCAGCTAAAAATCTTTAGCAGTCCGTACCAGCGGCGAATCTGCTGCAACTTTCTACCTAGTACCGCGTCGCAGCTTGCGCCCTTGCGGTTTTCTGGCTCTTCGGCTGTTTCCGCGCACAGTTGTTCCATCACCTCGATGTCGCGATACTGAAACGGGCGAATCACAACCTGGTTTTGGTTTTGGGAGGGAAATGAAGTCATAGCATAAAAGAGGAGAATGGAAATTTAAAAATAAAAATTCAGAAAGGGGAAGAGTTAGGGTAGTTTTGAGTTTTGAATGGGTAAATTTTGAGTTCAAAACTTATAACTTTTGATTCTTCTCCCTTTCTTGCTCGATCGAAAATTAAAAATTTCAAATCATCTTTTTGAATTTTTAATTTTCTGTTTTCAACTCAAGATTTTTGTGGCAGAGGTCGAATTAAAACGACCGGTGTTCGCTCGTCAGCATTCCCGGCGGGGTTGCTTCGCAAGGCTTGCTCTAAGAATGTTACCGATAAATCGGAGGTCGCTGCTAATATCTTAACTGCTTTCAAGTCATTAGCGTCTACGATCGCCGCCGCAAGTCCGGTTTCTCGTTGAATTTCTTCTACAACTTTCTGGGGATTGTCCGGGCCGAGGACAATAAATTGGTCGAAGGGAGGCAAAGTCCCGGTAACGTCGTCGATCAGCCTGGCTTGTTCCCCTGCCAGTTGGTAAAAGACTCCCGGTTTGCCAAATATTTTGGCCGCAGCGCCGATCGCAAATGCCGCAACTACGCGCCAAGGGCCGACTACATCAACTAACGTCTGCATTCCGCAAGCCGTGGCCAAACTCGATGTGGGCAAGAAAAACAAGCACACTCGCTTTGCCGCCCATCCTGGTTTGACTTCGCTGGGATGGCGGTAGCGTCCCTGCATCAAAGCTAGGGGAGTTTCTGCCAAGGCGACTATATCGCCTTTCTGGGCGCGCGGCAGCACGTACCGCTTGACAATTTCGACTGGATTGTCCAATTCCGCCAGTATGTGAGTGCGAATCGGCAAGACTTCTGCAACTCCGACATTTCTGGCGGTGGGTACGGTGTCCGAGTTGGGAAATTGCAGGGGAACTACTACGTTACGGACTTTGGGGATGCGGCCGCCCGGGCCGTAGGTGACGAAATGTACTTGCACCCAAGCTGACTGCAATTTGGTTAAATCTTGCCCTTGAATGTCTACAGAAACTTTAATTTTTGTGTTTTTTTGGGCTTTAACAATATAGCCGAACCAGTAATCGTCTGCTCTGGCTGCTGCGTCTTTGTGGCAAGGAATCACCTTTGTCTGGGAAGTAACGCCATCTAAACTTCCGTCTGACAGCAGTTTCACCTGTGCCCGCACTTCCGGCAACATCACCTCGAAACGCTGTGTCAGGTTGCGGAACTCCATTTCCCCAACTAAAAGATAGCGGTTTGGTTCGTTTACGGCTAAGTGCCATTCTCCGGCTGTCAGTTCTAGTTTATTTGGACTTCCAGTCCGGCGATAGTTCAACTCTAGGCCCAATCCGCCCAATGCTAGCAGCGAACCGGCTGCTGCGATTCCTGTTGCTAAAGTCTCAATCACTCAAATCACCGCCAATAATATTTTGTGTTTACTGTAGTCGATCTCGGGTACTTTGAGCGCCGATCCGGTAGTAATTGGATTGTGTTGAGTTTGTTGGGGGCGATCGAGCTTATGCCCAATTACAGATAAGTGCGATCGCGCGTCTGCGGTAGCGGGGTTGGAGAGTGGGATGGGCGATCGGGCTTTAACAACACCGAGAATTCATCTTGCAGTCGCTTCGGCAGTATATAAAGAGGTTTTCTCAATTACAATCGATATATTCAGTTTCAAAAACACCAAACCCACGAAGGTAGTGATGCACAGTAATAGTTTAATATTAAATCAACATAAATTTCCTAGGGAAAAGTATGGAATGTCCTAATTTTTAAAGCGCTTTTTTTATTAAGAATGGAAAAAATTATTACGGGAAACAGCCATTTAAATGTAAAAATTGTAGTCGTCAGTTTATTTAAAATTCTCAAGATCGGCAGATTTCACTCCTCTACTAAAGCCTTAATTGAGCGGCTGATTTTAGAAAAAAAATCTTGACCCGTAATTGCTAGAGCTACGGGGGTATCAATTCGATGGCTTCAGAATTATGTCAATAAAAAGTAGCCCGAAATTTTTCCAGAAATTTTGGTGATGAAAAAACCTTCATGTCAGTTGACTTGACAGCTAGATGAAATGTGGTCATTTGTCAAAAACCAGCGCAAAAAGCAATGGATCTGGATAGCTTTAGATCGAAAGACCCCTGAAAGTGTTGGACTTTATATTGGAGACCGCTCAAAAAAATCTGCGGAATAACTCTGGCAATCTTTACCTCCTGTCTATAGACAATGTACTGTTTGTTATACGGATTTTTGGGAATCTAGCTGAGGAATTGCTACCTTTTAAAAGACATCGACCTGTAGGTAAAGAATCGGGAAAAACCAGTTATATTGAAACACTTAATAATACTTTACGGCAGCTAATTTCTCGTTTGCTTCGTAAAACCTTGTCTTTATCAAAAAAACTGCTTTCACCATATTGGGGCAATTTTTAACTTTGTACATCACTATAATTCTTGCATGAGAAAACGAGCTCATTACTGTGCATGACTACCGTTTTTTTAGCTTAACCTAAAAGATTGCCCTTTTTTCTGTTTTGTTTGGGTTCAGATTCTACTCACTTTTTTGGCTTCTGTGCTGTGTTGCGTAAGCGTTGCTTGCCGTAGGCATCGCGCCCCTATTTGAAAACTGTCCTGAGTATGGTATTTTAAGAAATTGGTATTAGCGTAATCAATAGCTAATTTGTCTATCGCGTAAGTTCCACAACCAGTACCGCCACCTCTGAAGAAAAAAACACCCCCGCAGGGGTGCTGTTGCTTACCAGGTAATTTTTCTAGTCAACTTACTCAACTAAACCCTTCCTCATCCGCCGGGTCGCCGTAGGGGTCTTCGCTGGCGGGGCTCACGTTACCGAACATTCCAGCATCCGCTACGTAGTCAGCCGGGTCGCCGTAGGGGTCTTCGCTGGCCGGAGTCAGGTTGCCGTACTGTCCGTAGTCGGTCCCGGCGTAGTCAGCCGGGTCGCCGTAGGGATCTTCGCTGGCTGGAGTCACGTTGCCGTACTGTCCGTAGTCGGCAGGGTCGCCGTAGGGGTCTTCGCTGGCCGGACGCGCGTTGCCGTACTGTCCGTAGTCAGCGGGGTCGCCGTAGGGGTCTTCGCTGGCTGGAGTCACGTTGCCGTACTGTCCGGGATTTGAGGCATCTTCGTAATAGCCGTCAGGATCGACTTGCTCGCTGTCTGGCCCGACGATCGCATCTTTTAACTTCCGCAAAAATCCATCTACCATGATAAAGTTCCTCTTTTTTATGTATTGAAAAATGGCTGTTTTAGATGGGCAATCCCAGATTTAATTGAAAATCACGCCACCGGCAATCTAAAATCTCAACTGGTTAGGCTACTGTGCTGGAATAGGACTTGTAGCTTCCGGCACGCTAGTAAGGTCTCGACCGGTAGTTTGGTTGTTGTACCCCTGGAATTCGCGGTAACGCAATGCCTCGGACTCGGGAACTTTAATTCCTTCAGGCGGGGGCGTTACCCAGTGAGCGCGATTCTGGGCATCGCGGTAGTAAACGCGACCGTTTTTGGAAAGGTAATATTTTCCCTGGGGCCCCTTTTCTTGCTTGTTTTGGTGCTGGCGGTAGAGGTAGTAAAGCGCTGCTGCTCCTACTAAAGTAATCCCTACTTTTTGAGCATTGCTCAGTCCTTTTTTTGCTTGGGGCGTTGGACTGGGGCCGCGATTAGTTTGCACTCCTCCAGCGCGAGTGTCGTCAACAGGAGGCGGAGGAGCGGAACTTTGCTGGCTAGAACCGCAAGCACTCATAAACGGAAATGTCAGCAGCGTTGTCAGCAGCAGAGCCATGAAGCGCGATCTTTTGGGTTCGGATTTGATTGTGTTCATTGCCGCTCCGAATTGTCGGGATTATAGGTGGTGTGTTCTGGCGAGGTTGAGGAACCTGAGCTGCTGCCAACAGTTTTTAAAGTAAATTAATTGCTCGAAGCAATTTTGACAAAAGTAGTTGCTGAGAATTTAACAGCGCAGGTACGGTATTGCGTTTCTGTTTAATTATCCTCAATTTTTTAGAAGGCTTACTCATTCCAGGGATATAAATAAAGTTTCTTTTATTTCAGTCTGCAGGTATATGCAAATGCGCGCTTTCGGGTAACAATAAATTCCGTTTGTGGACTGCTCAAAGCAAAGTGAAGCCGACGGAGGGGGCGAGTCCGAAACTCAAAGCAGCACTGGCTAGGGAAAGGATGCGGGATTTAGAGCTGAAGGAAGAAAGAAGAAGGGCCTTCGACACTTTGACTGCCCTCAGTGCGCTGCGAAGCTGAGCGGGTAAAAAGGAGGAAGAAGGAAGAAGGAATAATAGCAAGGGTTTGAGCAATTAAGCACCTCCTAACCGTCTGGACGCTTGCTGCTATCTAAGTCCAGCGGTATTTAATTGTGCCGGACTGCTTGACTCAGATGCAGACAATTTTGTTTTGGAAATTCTGGAGAGGTCGATCGCACTATTGTAGAAATCTATTAACCGCGATAGAAAGCCCCCGAAGCTTTTTGGATATTTATGAAATTAAATAATTTATTTACCGCTGCATTGTCCATCGCAGGTGTATTTACTGCGGCCAAATATCTAACTTTTTCCAATCAACAAAACCAAGTCAAGGAATTGCTGCAAACCAAACAGTGTCCAGAATGCAATTTCAGCAATGCCAACCTAAAAGGATTAGACTTGCAAGGAGTCAATTTGCAGGGAGCAAACCTAGAAGGTGCTAACTTATCAGGAGCAAAATTGGCCAATGCCAACCTCAAAAATGCCAACTTAAATAGAGCCAACCTGACGGGAGCTGATTTGGGCTGTGCCGGCATTACTTTCAACCTTGAGGCTAATGAAAAAGAAGCCAATATGGATTTTAATGTCACCGCTATTCCCGAACAGAATAACCCAGAAAATGCAGTAGCAGGTTTCAATATGAAAGCAACGGAGCGAGGAGCGACAATGCGTTTTAACCTCATAGGATGCGCTGATTTATCAAATGCTAGCTTGCAGGAAGCTAAAATGCCAGATGGCAAAATTCATCCTTAATTGCAGCCCATAAAGCAATATGCTGTGTCATCATTTGTCAACTTCTTTTCATTCTCTCTGCTCTCTCTTTTCTCTTTCTCTGTGTCCTCTGTGGCCTCTGTGGTTCATTAAAAAAAAACCGCCGCCTGACTGACAGGC
Source organism: Oscillatoria nigro-viridis PCC 7112 (assembly GCF_000317475.1). Taxonomy (NCBI): domain Bacteria; kingdom Bacillati; phylum Cyanobacteriota; class Cyanophyceae; order Oscillatoriales; family Oscillatoriaceae; genus Phormidium; species Phormidium nigroviride. Next base: position 911,063 of record NC_019729.1, on the reverse strand, counting down.
GGCGGTTTTTTTAAGCAACTAACAATCGCCTAAAATTAGTGAGCAGAACCGTTACCGTGATACTTGTCAGTATCGTAGAATCCGTTTTTTGTGCCGAAGAACAGACAGCAAACGGTGAAAACTGCTGTCAAGACTGCTAAAACTAACTTAACGTCCATAATTTACCTGCTGTGGTTGAGTGAGTGCAAATACTCAGATTGTAGAATCTTTTTGGCTGGCGCGGCCATCTACCAGCGTAGCGCCAGATTTGCTGGGCTGTACTCTGGTGCGGCAGTTTCCTGACGGCGAGACGATGCGGGGAATTATTGTCGAAACCGAAGCTTACGGCCCGGGAGATCCCGCTTGTCACGCTTACCGACAGCGCACTTCTCGCAATCAGGTGATGTTCGGGCCTCCGGGTATGAGCTACGTTTACTTAATCTACGGGATATATCACTGTTTTAACGTGGTGACGGATGCAGAGGGAGTTGCTAGTGCTGTGCTGGTTCGAGCTTTGCAGCTAGATGCGGTTCCCCAAGAATTCGCTGGAATTTCCGATAAGAAGCGATCGCGCCTCGCCGCCGGGCCTGGGAAACTGTGTAAGGTACTGGAGATCGATCGAACTTTAAGCGGTTTTCCTTTGGGTGCAGGCCAACCGCTGCGGTTGGAACACCGGAGCGAGCACTTTCAGCAAGCTGTGGAGGAGGGTACAATAAATTTTGTGCAAACTACGCGGATCGGGATTTCTCAAGGAATTGATTTGCCTTGGCGCTGGTATGTAGGGAACTCTACGGCTGTGTCACAACTCTAGTAATGTCAAAGGTATCAGTGTAAATTTTGTCGCTTATCTTAGTGAAATTATGGCTTACTCTTCTGAAAATCCGATCGTCCAACTCAAAAAATGCCTAAGCCTGGTTCAGGATGTTAACACTCACACCGAAGCCAACCGCGCCTTCGAGCAATTGTGCGGGATTATCGATGCTGAAAATCCAATGGCGGCGCAACTTTTGGAGATGCTTTGGGAAGAAGCAATTATGGCTAGGCGATCGGCTTTATTTTGGCAGCAAATGAGCGATGTTGAGAAAGATATGGCTAATAGAATGATGGAAAATATGACGCAGATGCGACAGAATTATTTGCGGTTGATGCAGGAAATGTAAGATTTTGGGAATGGGTAATTGCTAATTGGTAATTAGTAATTGCCCGGACTCTGCCCGGAAACGAGAAAAACGAGTAGCACAAGCAGATTTAACTGCGGCGAGACTTATCGTCCACCAGGCAATATGTGCGTATTGAGCGCAGTCGAACCAAGTCAAAGTAAAAATCAGATAAGCAATAGCAACAGCTTCAACACCGCGCAGAGACGACGAATTCAGCGCTAAACATATATAATATCCCCAAAGTGCAATGCCAGCAACCAGCCCGAAAATACCAACAGATAGGGTTGTATCCAGAATCCAATTGTGAGCTTTGTAAGTAGGGATTTCTCTTGTGCTGATTTCACCTTTTATGTTAATATAATCGTAGGTAAACTCGTCTAAATTTACAACTATCGGAGTTACTTGAGGATTTCTGATGTAGGGATAGGCAATGCCAAAACCGTCAAATCCCCATCCAAATAGCGGGTGTTTTTTGATGCCGCGGGCTGAGAGCGTCCACATCGGCGATCGGCTGGACATGATTTGGGCGATCGAAGGTTTGCTCCAATCTAGGGGTCTGCTGACAGTCATGATGCCAATAGCGATTATGGCGATCGGAACAATGCCTGCAAGGATTTTGTAATATTTCCCTCTGAGCAAATAGGCACTGGCAACCATCAGAGCTAAAATAGCACTTCGGGTAGATGTTAGCAGCAGCGCGGGAACAGTTAAAATTAAAGTAATTACAGTTAATTTAGTTGCGGTAAATCTCGAAAACCAACCGAAAATAGCAGTAATTATTATTAATGCTAAAACTATGGCTGCGTGACCTCTATGGGAATATAATCCGATGGGTTGCTGTCCTTGAAAAATGCTGCTGGCATTAACATCAGCTCTGATAATTTGCCCCATTGTGGCGGTGTAGTCGATCCGCCAGTCGATGATTTGGGGGAAGATACTAAGAGAAAGGATGATGCCGCCAATTAGCAGTCCTTGGAATTGGGAATTAATCAGTTGCGGCTGTACGGTTAAGAGCAAGCTGTTGCTGAGGGTGAAGGCGGCGATTAACAGCCAGTAGAGCCAGCCGTCTCCCATTTGGTCTTGACCGAAGAAAGAGGTTAAGGGGAAAGGACTTTGTAGAGTGGAGATAGCTCCGATTGAGAGAAATATTGTCCAAAGTATTAGGGAGATTTTCCATTGTCGGGGAATGGTTAGGGCTTTTCTTTGTTCCCACAAGAGGGCGAGATTGACTCCTACTATTAGCCAAATAATTAATACTTTGGGGGAAGTCCAGATGAGGCCCCGGCTGCTTCCTGCGGGGTTGATGAGGATGATGCTGAGAGTAAACAGAATGGTGTAGAGGGTTTTCATTACTCTTGGTTTTTCCGGTTTTTGAGTCTTTTAATTACAGGCAATACACCAAGAGCAAATAGCGTTCCTAATGCTGTAGTTGGTTCGGGAACGGCTTCTACCGAGAGTGTATCGTCCTCGGTATTTTTAGATGAGACTTTTGGAGTTTTTGCGGTGAGAGTATCGTCAATATACGATAGTTCTGGGTCTTCAAGTAAGTCGCTGCTGATTCCTGCTAAATCTACTGCATCAGAATTGTTATCCTCTGAAGATAGTTCTGGGTCTTCCAGTAAGTCGGCACTGATGCCTCCTATATCTGCGTTATTTTCATCGCTGTCTGCTGATGATAATTCTGGGTCTTCAAGTAAGTCGGCACTAAAGTCTGCCATGTCTGCATCTTCCATACTTAGGCGTGAGTTGTTAAGTGCAAAGTTCTCTGTTGAGTTCTTATCCAAGTCTTGACGATCAAAATTTGCACTTACAGTCTTAGTAGATGTTCCCGGTAGCACGCATCCACCACCACCACTACTGGGGATACAACGTTGTTGGTTTTCAAAGCCCCATCTAACCCCATTGTAAATTTCGACTTTCCTTTTCACGATGCTGGGATTTCCAGTATTTGGGGGACTAATTATCTCCTTAACTAGGTAAGTTTCGGCATAAAAGAAACGGTTGCGAAAAAAAACTGGATTCCATGCTACGTCACTAAAAAAGGTTGGGTCAGCGTTTCCATAGGTGTCATAGAATGGATCTCTTTGACCCCTATCATAGTTAATGTCTATTATGTCTCTGTCCACGCCCTCAAAATTATCTATGACTCGCTGAATCCAATGAATATTTTCACCCTGAGGATCGGAAGGTCTTGGGTTGTAATTTAAATTAAAACGCGCTCCTACTCCATTCTCTCTGACCCTTCCGTTAGCTCTGATCCCACAGTAACCATTAGGGAAGGGAAAAATAGGAGTACATACTCTGTATCGCTGGATATCGAAACTTCCTGTTATATCGCGACCGCGACTAAACTCCCAGTTAGGAAACTGACGGCTTAACAGCCTGAGTAATCCGTTTGTTCCTCCTCTTCGGATCGGCAGGACTCTCCCTTGAAAAATACCATAACGCCTTGGGTCTGAAATAGGCCAGGCATCTAAACTTACCCTGCCTTTTATAGTCCCAGTTCCATTCGGTAAAGGTATTGAATAAGAGCTTGAATAAATATAACTTCGTGTCGGTGGTTGTGTAACGGAGAATGCAAATCCTGAGTGACTTGGTAATGTGACTAGCAAAGTCGTTGCCAAAAAAAGTAAGGAAGGTTGTTGTGATTTCATTTCGATCGCTCCTTTGTGCATTAAGTTCTCGATTGAGAGTAAAAATTTTGCATTTAAACTAGATAACAATTTTGATTCAACTTTGAGTCAAAGTTAAACTAAATTTAACTCCACATAGGGCGCAAATATAAACCCCGTCCAGAGTTCTGTCATGAGTGTTATATTTTTTAGGGTGGGATGATATATTTCGATAGCTGTACTTTGATTGCGGTATGCGAAATGAATATAATATTTGCCAAGATTGAGTTTGCTAAAAAACCAAATACCGGCATCGGCAGCAGTAATTTGAAGGCACAATTGATTGCTCTTATCCCAAAATAGCGATCCTGGTGATAAAAATGAGATACTTTCCCCTGGCATAACTAATGGAAAATGTGATTCTTTAGGTGCGATTTCCATGCGGTAGAAAGGCCAAGTTTGTTCTCTATACCGATCGCGTTCTGCAAGCTGAGGTATTAAGCTATCAAATAAGTTAAAGCGGACAGGAGCTAGCGTATTGTTGGTAATGTTTATGCCAAACTCCATATAGATACGAGAATCGAGTTCAGAGTCGGATATTACTATTTGCTCTGCAACTACTGTTTCAAAACAAATACCATCAACTTCTACAGCATTTTTGTTAGTTGCTAGCGGTTCAACTAAGCGCAGATTGACAAATTGACTGGCTGGTTGTTCGGAATCGGCGACCTCTGTAGTTTCTACTTCAGAATTAGGTTGATTTGTATTAAAATTGATGCCAATGAATCGCAGCCGATATTGCTGGGCTTGAAGAGCTTCAAAACGCGAGACATTACCTGCGGGGATAAATTGTAGTTGAAGCCGATCGTGATTCCAGAAGAGTAGGGCTGTCACAGTTAAACTTGTGTATTTCTCCAAGCTCATTAAATATAAAATCCGCTCGGAATCTGCCGCCGAATTTCTGAATTTCAACCAATTTACTAAGTTGGCAAAGAAGCGAGTAAATGTCTCTACCCAATTTTGCTGCTGAGGTATATTAACAGGAGTAGGAGCTAACTCTGGTTCAAGGACTGATATCCTTGGTATTTCTTGACCGTCTGATGTCACAAGTTGGGGGACTACACTTTGATAAATGTGTAAGGGCAGAGCGCTCGAGCTATTGTTAGTAATGCCAAGACGAAAATCGACAGAAGTAATGAGACCCCAGTTACTGTTCGGGATGGGTAACACGATAATATCCGGTCCTTTGATGTCTATACAAATGCCATCAACTTCAATGGCATTATTGTTAGTGGGTTCTCTAGTTGTCATAATATTTACCTTGCGGAACCACGCTTTCAAAACTGATACCCTTATCTAGCCCTCTGGATTACCGAACAATCAGCGGAAAAACCAGAACCATACCGCCGCACCAATTATGATCGGCCAAAATAACTTCCCCCAACGGACACTCGAATCTCCAGGCTGCTTGACTAAAACATACGTGTAATATCCCAAGACTTGCCTGTATTCGTTCTGAAGCGCTGGAGAATTCGACCAATAATCCGAATTAGTCTGATAAGAAGGCAAGGAAGGATCTCGATAATTTTCCGGCGTATCTCGCAGTCTACCGGGTAGATAGCCGTAGCATAATTGCGATCGCCCACGCTCTGGTAAACTTGATTGAGAAGCAATTTCCTTCTTCGTCGCCGCCACAAACTCCCATCTTATATCCAAAATTGGATGCGGGCCAATGGTTCTCGAACAAGTAATACAAAACTGATTGCAATGCAGATTTTTGGGTTGACTGCAATGAAGATTGTTGCAGTAATGTTTTTCGCCGTAGTTCATAACGATGCCTTTGATTTCCCTGATTAATGAGTTAACAGACACACAACCACCTAAACCCTGAGTTGACTATTCTTGGTTTTTCCGGTTTTTGAGTCTTTTAATTACAGGCAATACGGCTAGGAGAAATTAATCATCACTAACCAACCGGACATGATATAATGTCCCAATACACGCTGACAATCATTCTTTTCCGGTGCAGAGCTCTGCCAAGAATAGGAAGATTTTGACAAATAATTGTCTGGCATACTCTGCCGTCTACTGGGCAGATAACCGTAAGTTAAATTCAGCTTTGAACGAGGCGGAAAGCGTTCTTGAAGAGCAAGTTCTTTCTGCGTCACCTGCACAAAACCCATACTTCAACTCAAAGGTTGGAAAGGCTTCTATTGTTTGATGGCAAGGGTGCATCTCACTTTGGCACATACATCAAATTGAAAGTTGACCGTTGAGATAAGCACAGCGAAGAGCAAGCATAGAGGAAACGTTCTCAATATTCCATTGCGCTCCCGATATTTTTACCCTTAATCCAATGCGTTTTATTGTTGATTCCACTGTTCCAGAACCAATCGAACTTATGGATTCTTCTTTGTAGTATTGGTAATTTACTATTCGGCAGCGATGGGTATCTAAATAATTGCAAAACGTTTTAAATGCTTGACCTTTAAAGTCTTTAAATAAATTTATAACTTCATCAACTTTGCCTTGCCATAACATATTTTCGGCTAATTTCAATCGTTTTATTGAACCCCCTACCTTGTAGAGATTTTCTTTCAGATGATACCAATCTAAGATTTCTTGTCTTTGTTCATTGTCTCCAATTTCTTTAAATATGTTCCAAATTCCGGCATGGCCATCTCCGAGGCAATACATAGGATGTAGTAATTTTTGGCTATTAGTCCAATCAATTAAATCTTGATTATTTTGAAAAAACGCTCCCGCATAAATATTATCTAAACACACGGCTTTATAGTCTTTCCAGTAACAGCTCTCGCCCTTGGTTGCGTTGCGTAGTCTGACTTTACCGCCATCCAATGTAATTTCTTTGACTCCTTGTTGAGATGTAGGCAATTCCAATTCTTGTCTTTTGACTAATCTTTGTAATGTACTGTGAGAAATTTTGATCCCAGTAAATTTTTCCAAATCTTTTTCTGCCATTTGATAAGATTCGTTAGCACTGATTAAAAGACAGCAATTTTCCATCAGGGGACTAAATTGACTGTAAGCTTTTAAGCCAAAATATTTTGCCTGATTATCTGTAATGTCGAGCGATCCGATTATTGATTTTATTTTTCGGGGTTTTCCTGTTTGAATTCCTGATACTGCTGAAAAAAAAAGCTACCTATTTCTGGACCAACCTCTGATAACATTTTCTGACGGACTGCTTTTTCTATACTTTCAAAAGTTTTTAACTCAGTTGGCTCTGTATTTCTGTAAAGAATTTTTGCTACCGCTTTTAAGTGGGCTTTTAGTTGTTGTTGGTCTGAGGGTGTCATTTTATTTACCTCATCTTTATTTGACGATTTTACTAGCTTTTTCATTTTAACTCTTTTTTGACACATTCGCAAAAGTGAGATGCACCCGATGGCAATCGATCTAAAACTCGTTACGTGCGAGCTTTTTTAGTTGAAGAGAGTGAGATTTGTCCCAGGAATGCTTTCCGCTGCGGTGTTTTTCCGAGAAGTTTATAACTATTCATTCGATTACCCTGATTAATGAATTGATAGCTAAGACTTGAACTGATTTACTAAAATTAGCATGACTCTTTGGATTAGGATACAGGGTTTATACGGAAGTTTTGGGAATTCACCTTGTATCCGAAACTTAGGCTCAACTAGAGATTTTTTTGTTAAAAAGAAGTTAACTTTACACAATCTTTATAAAAAAGATAAATTTCCGAGTTGCGGCGTTTCGGATCGGTTGTTGTCAAAAGCGTCAAGAGGACTGCTGGAACTGAAATTGGCACTCTGGCACACAAGCTAACTTTACAAAATCTTCACAAAAGAGAGAAGTTGGGCTCTCCTGACTTTATGGTGTATAATGTAACAAACAATACATTAATTATCATGAATTTTTATTTAGACTACATATTAGACTTGCCTAGAGTGAAGGTTGAAAGTTGTACTCAAATTGATGGAAAAATTATATTAGGACTGGGAATTGTAGAAGAAGGTATGGTTTGTCATCACTGCCAAAATTATACCGAACAGTTGCATCAGAATAGACCAATCTTAGTAAGAGATTTGCCAGTGTTTGGTCGTCCTGTGTATTTAAAAGTCCCGCGACGGCAGTTCTACTGTCCTAATTGCCAACGATATCCCACAGAAAAAATAGATTTTTTGGACATAAAAAGACGGCATACTCAACGATACGAACAAAATATTTATGAGCGCGTCAAACAATCGAGCATGGAGCAAATTGGGCGAGAAGAAGGACTGAGTTATCACGAAATAAAAGGAATATTTGACCAGGTAAACAAAAATCAAAAAAAAACAAATTGGAAGTTAAACGAATTTGTCTGGATGAGATAAGTATGCGGAAAAGTCAAGGAAATTTTGTGACTGTTGTCAGTGACATGGGCGAAGGTAATTTAATTGAAATGATTGATTCTCATCGCTCTGAAGAAATCATTGAAGTTCTTATGCAGCAAGCAATTGAGGTTCGAGAACAAGTTGAAGAAGTGAGTGTTGATATGTGGGGAGGATTTCCTAAAGTTATCAAAAAAGTATTTCCAAATGCCCAAATTATTATCGATCGTTTTCATGTAATGAAAGTAGTTAATAAAGACTTGAATAAATTACGTAGAGCCGCCGGAGTAACAGACAGGCAAAGTAAATATTTATTGTTAAGTAATCGAGTAAATTTGAATCTTCTTCAGATTGATAAATTAGAATTGATACTAGATAAATCAGAATGCTTGAGAATTGCTTATGAGATGAAAGAAAAATTTAGAGAAATATATGAGACTAATTTGACCGTCAAAGAAGGGCAGATAAAAATTAAAGAATGGCTAAATCATGCACAAGTATTTTTTAGAGAATCTGCATCAACAATTGAAAACCATTTTGAGGGTATTTGCAACTACTTTCTTAATCGCACAACAAGTGGAGTGATGGAAGGAATCAACAATCGAATTAAGTTGATAATGCGGCAAGGATATGGCTTTTCTAATTTTAATAATTTCAGAAATCGTGTATTAGCTTGCTTTTCTGATTAGATAAAATTATAACCAAAAGTTCAGGAGAGCCAGAAGTTGTGTCAATTTAACACTTATGTAACAAGACTTACGTATCGCACACAGACTAAAGAAACCGGGTTTTTTACCGAATCTGCGGGTTACAATCAAAGATTTCCGTAAAAAAACCCGGTTTCTGAGCCCCCATGCGTCCATGACTGTTGATATCAAATCCGGGTGCACTGAAATTATTTGTTTGTAAAACTTGTTAAAGTTCGCAGTTGCGTTTTTTTTGCCACACCGCAACTGCAAACTTTTCCTACTTCATTAAAGCAGCGCCGCGGTTGTAAATTTCGCGCGCGTAATCAGTCCAAGTTCCTTGTCCCCAATAGCGAAAACAGCTTGTTTGCAGCAACAAGTTGTAAAGCAAAGCTTGCTGGTATTCAAACTGCTTCGTAACTGCCGCATCTTGCTGCAACAGCGGGTCGTATTTTTTGTGAAATGCAGCGCTGAGTTGATTCATCGGTTCTAACACGTTTTCGTAGCCTTTCACCCAACTCAAATCGTTAGTCCAAGAAGCACCATCCATGTGAAAATTATGGTCGGTTTGCTTGAGTTGGTCGATCGCACTTTCGACTTTTTCCGGCGTTGCACTATCAGGATCGACTAGCTGCCAGATTTTGTGCTGGTTAATCCCCTGACAAATCGGATAATCTTCAGGATTAACCCCCGCCGCCTCAATTATCTCCAAATATTCAGTGCCGTTTAAACCGACAACACCGGATTTTCCGCCGCCTTGTTCGCGGTTTTCGTGCCAAGCTTTGAAAAAGGCGCTGGGAAATTCATTCATCATCACGCCGCCATTTTCCCCGTCGGCAATCTGAGTAACTAAAGAAGGAACTGTGACACTGCCAATTTGCTGTTTGTTGCGTCCTTTCGCTTCGTAATACGGCTGCATTTGACCGACCAATTTCGTATCCGAACCTTGGGTTTTAATCAAAGCAGTAATACTGATTGTTTCGCCGTGAGAATTGCGGGCAACCAAACGGTTGGGAATATATTTTTGGTCTTGCGACAATCCCGAACCGTCGGGATTTTCTACAGAATGTTCCTGCACCATCAGCCAGCGGTAGCCGCATTCTTTCAAAGCTTTGATGTATTCGTAAAGTGTATCTGGGTGATTGGGAAAGTGCATTTCTGGCGGTGAAAAACCTTTGACGCGCTTCAGGGCATCCAAGCCAAAAATAGCTGCAAAATGATGTTGCCATGCTTGAATTTGGAGTTTGATGTCGGGAATTGGAGTTGAGGGAATGACGGCGTGACTCCACATTGTCCCCAGCCATTCTACGTGAGTTTGATATTGAGGTTCGCAGGTAATCCGCTTGAGATTGTTGAAGATATCGTCGCGCCCCATTTGGCGCAATCCCCACAATAAATTGCCCGAATAGTCGAGCATAATTCGCGGGTTGCAGCCTTCGGCAATCAGTTGTGGGATAAATTCTCCCATGCGGGAATAGCACCAAGCAAACACTCCGGCATTGTGGTTATCTCCTCGATCGGGATGTTCAAACATATGCTGGAGATTGCCGATTAGTTCGCCGTTTGCACCTGCAGGAATTGTCGGTTGGTGCATGTGGAGGGCGCAGGCGAATCCGGCTTGAATATTTTCGAGGCGCAGATTTGTGGTAGGTAGAAAGACAGGTTCGTTGCTATTGGCTGCGGCACTGATTTCTGCTTCGGAGCCGCAAATATTGGGCAATCCTGAGTTGATTTCTTGTAAAATGGGTAAATTGGGAGATTGTGCGATCGCAGGCATAAGTTTTTCTCAACAATTGTGGAGGGGCGCTGTCTGCTATTGCTAATATAGCTAGATACTTTAACAGTAGCAGAGGATGTCTGCAAAAGATAAATTTCACAAGATAAGTCCGCGAGCGCGGAATCCCCAAATCACGGGTCAAAGGTTTAACGCATTTCAAGTAAATACGCGAGGTATATTATGAAATACGAAATCAAGGTTTTGGAAGCAACAGATTTGTGGTAGATCCAAAATAACATCAATCCAGAAACCCATAAATTTTACCATCCCACTAAGAACATTCCCCTCGTTCAGCAAGTAGAAATTAACTTGAACAATTCGGGAGCGATCATTCAAAAAGGTGCGCTGCATTGGTGTATGGGAAAATTGACTTCCGCTGTTTATAAAACGGATAACCGTTTGAAAGATATGTGGGTATCTCTCATCGCCCGGAGGATGGCTGGGTGTATTACATCAACTGGACGCACAATAATAGCTCGGACAATTTTTGTTATCCCTGTTTCGAGGGAGAACCGACTACGGCCGACAGCTTGAGGCTTGTCAGTCATGGCTAAACCCATCGTCAGCTACCGTCGCATTGACCAATTAAAAGCGATCGCCTTTGACCGCGGCTTGAGCAATGAAGACGCCAGACACTTCGGGAAGCTGTCTAAAACTGCGACATGGGAAGCACTGCTAGAACTGTACCCTTAACAGGCAAGAAAATTGTCAAACGGAGAGGGTGGGATTTGAATTAGCGCTAAGTTCTCAATGGACGATTTTGCGTCGTTCTAGCCATTTTTTGCACCCACTCTGAAAGTCCTGTTTTGGATTTGAGCGAATACCGAGCGACTTGCTGTACGCTGTCTACAGCAAGCAAACTCGGCATTCTTACAGTAAGGAGCGAAAGATGAGCGAAAAGTCTTATCCAGTCACAGCAAGTACCACTGCTGACTACCTGATTGGCTACGAGCGGATTCTCGACTACTTTAAACAAGCCCAAAAAGAATGCCCCAAAGGGGTAGGTCTAAAAAGAGACAGCAAAGCTAGCGGTGGCTACATAACACTTCAATTCAAGTTAGGTATCAAGCGAGTTAATAAAACCTGTGGGTGTTACCTGACGATGCAAGGGATTACCGATGCTTTGAGACGGGCTCACCTAGTCGCTAGCGCTCTAGAATCACTAAAAACTGAGTCTCAGTTCTGGGCTTGGTATGATGATGTGATTCTAGAAAAGAACGTTATCAAAAATGATTTGATGACGTTTGGTGAGGCGATAGCAAAAGTAGAGAAAGAATATTGGGACGGACACACAAAGCGTCGTCAACCTCGCGACAAGAACAATGCTAGCCACCAATATAGTTGGCGATGTGTTTACGGACACTATTTCAAGCTATTGCCACAAAACATAGTCCTGAACATGGCAGATATTCTGTTGGTAGTTCACAGCAAGCAAGTAGGAACTAAATGTTTCAAAAACTGCTTGTGCGCTATGCGTAAGCTTGCTGAGACTGTTGGCAACACTGACCTGCTTATTCGCCTTAAAGAAATTAACGGCACGCAGACACAGTTCAGAGAAGACCTTCAGTCTATATCAGTGGATGAATTTTTGAAATTTCACGAAGATGTTTTGGCTGTCTCCGATGATAAGCGATACAACTTAGAGTCACGCAAACGATGGCTGTGGGTCTTCTCGATGCAGGTGGTGTATGGTTTTCGAGTGCATGAAGTGTTTGCGATTCAGAACGTAAATGAACCGTTTAAGACAAAGGATGGCATTACTATCCCGGCATTAAGTGAACCGACTAACACAAAAATGATTGCGGTAGTAGGGGAAAAGACAAAGTTAGAAACCACGACTAAGACGGGGTATCGATTGTGTGTACCAATGCTTCCTCCTACTCACTCGGATTTAATCGAACGATTGGGAATCAAATCAGGGCAATTGCCTGAAGTTAGGCTGACATCGAGTAATCCAAAAACAATTTCTGGGGCATATAATGACCGTGCGTGGGCTACTTTAAAAAGATGGAATAAGGGTTTTACTCAATCTCACGCCTTACGTCACCTAGCTAACCTCAACGGTCAAATGGCGGGGATGTCTCAAGAAACAAGAGCTAAGAGTTTAGGACATTCAACACAGATGAATGAAGGCATTTATAAGAAACGAGCCAATACTCAGACAACAATTGATTTACTAACTCATTCCATAACAGAAGCCGTTCCATTGGGTAGTGCGATCGGGGTGCTTAAACAGTTGGGAAGTGACGGGAAAAGTATCAAATTGCTAGCCGCCATTTACGGCATTACCTCCGATGAAGTGATGGAGTTGCTAGCCGAATAATTTGAAACAAAACTTTACAGTCCCTGTGTTGACAAGGAAGTGTAAGTCTGCAATCGTGAGTAACTAAGGAAGATTGATGCGCGGTTGACAAGCACTTGCAATGCTAGCCAAACCACGACTTCCCCAAACCGTAGAGTTAGTACGTTTGGAGCCTATAAATTATGCCACTTTCAGCCGATTGTCCCAACGGACGATCGCAACTCTTAATGATTGAGTTGACGGGGTTTTGCCATGACTAAACCCACCGTCAGCTACCGTCGCATTGACCAACTTAAGGTGATCGCCTATGACCGTGGCTTCACCAATGAAGACGCCAAGCAGTTCGGGAAGCTTAGCAAAACTGCTACGTGGGAAGCGCTGCTAGAACTGTACCTCGTTGACGGTGAATCGCTTGACACAGTGAATGTAGACACTGTAGACACATTACTAGACAGTGTAGACAGTTTAAATGCAAACAATGTAGACGCGACATTTGAACCGCTTGACACACAATGTGTAGACACTGTAGACACCCTTGATTGGACTAACGACGGTTCGTTCCCTGTGTGCGGTTTCACCCACCAGAATTCCACATTTTTAGACTGGGTTGACTTCTCTCAACTCATCGCACTCGTACTCGCATCGGCGGGAGTATTTGTGCTGGCAATGTCTATGTGGCGACAAATCAATCCCTTGAATTTATTTCCCTCCCCAGTTCGCATCAACATTCAAATCGGGACAAAATTATGAGCTTACAACTACGCCTATTCGGCGGAAATTCTGATGCTGGAAAAATTGCCAGCAATGACGGCGGACACGCGATCGACAAATCAAAAGTTTTGGCAAGCACTGACGCAAGTGTTATTACACCGTTAAATCCCGGTAATTTTTCCAGCATCCGCAGTGTTCCAGTTGTGCCAGCACCGCGCTACTTTACCAAGGAAGAAGCAGACGCAATGAAGGACTTGGCAAAGGAGAAAACAGACGGCGCAAAACAGTCTAAACGCGCCTATGAAGCGCTAGCAAAAGTAGAAGAAGCCGATGCTAAAGTTCACCGCCATCACCGCAAATATGAAGGAGTTGTCGCTGATAACGAACTGGGGAAAAAACGCTCAGACACTCGACTGGCTAAGCACTTGCACAGTTTGCGTCCCGGTTATGCCCGACTGGGTTTAGGGATTGACAAGGCTGACAGCGATGCCCGCACTCGGATTGATGCGATAAAAGCCAAACTGACGGGAGGCGCAAGCTAATGGAATATATGTGGCTTTCCGGCAACAAAAAAGAAGTGAAGAAATTAGTAGAAGCTTTACGAGCTAACGGTTTCACCTTTGACCTTGCCCACTTTGTGGAAATATCAAATTCCCCTTTTGGGCGCAACCGATGCTCCTATACCTTGGAGAATTTTCGCCCTCCCGCCGTCGCTACTCCCCAGCCTCGCCCGTGGGATGCGGTGTTAGGAGGTAAACACTAATGAGAGCGGCAAACTTGGCAAACTATTTCATTGCCGGGTGCGCCGCTTCCTCTCTTTTGGGGTGGATAGCGTCGTTGCATCCGATGTCGCAAAGAGCGATCGCATTTTTGGCAGCAGCAGCATTTATTTTATGGGGTTTGTGTTGGCTCCTAGATTTTTCGGTTAGTGGCTGGCTCAAGATTTCCGTGGCGGACTTGCAGGCTTTACTACTGGCAGCGCTGGCAATGGCTGTTATTGGCGCGGGGGTATTCCTATGCAGTTAAAGATGTGGGTATTGAGCGGGGCTGCATTAGCTTTGTGGCTAGCCCCTCTGACTGCACTTGATAAGCGCATCGGCTGGCATAAATCTATGCAGGGGCTGTCATTGTTTGGCGCTGTTGCCTGTGCCATCACTGCGGGGAATATTGCCCGTAAATTGGCAGAAGAAAGTGAAATTGAAGAAATCAAAACTCGCGCCATTACTGCTGATGTAATTGATGAAATTAGTACATCAGCCTACGTTTCCCAGCAACAAAGACAGCAGGAAGCTGAGCTTATACTGACTTCCCCTGGCGTTGACGTGGAGGCTTCCCGACAAGCGCTGGAAGCTATATACAGCAACGACTTACAGGATACCGCTTCCGCTTCCGAGCATCCCGATTACCCTATATATTTGGAAGTTTGTAAGTCAATGGAAGCGGGTAAGTCCGTGACTTGGATTGTCGAGAATGTCCTCAAAATGGGAGGACGCAAATTCTCGGAAGGCAAGGCGAAATTGCAGGATTTACTCAATCAGTTCGAGGGGGGGGATGATGGCTAATCGGTAGCTCTTGTGGCTACCCCTCTGTAGCGAATTTCCGTCGGGCGAGATAATATTCAATCAGCCGAGCAAGCTCATCGCTCAGAAGCCTTAATTTAGGTGCGTTGTTTACTGTTATTTCCACGGAAACCTAATAGGTTTCCAAAAAGTTAAGAAGTGTTATGCCGAAAAATTGCCACTTGGGACGAAGTGAGTCCCCAACGTAGAATATCCCTATGCCCATCCTCCCCCCGCTAACACCAAAAGAAAAAGCACAAATCCGCCGAGAATGGCGGGTATGGTTGCGGTGGTTTTTAACGCATTTTTGGGGCGGGCGGTTTCTCAGGCAGGGGCACATTGAGTCGGAAGAGTTGGCGTGGGTAAAGTTTGTGGCTCTCTTGTCAATCTGCCACCTTTTCGCCCAGCTCTTGAAAAATCTTCTTCTCATCCCTAAATTCTGCAATGGCTTGATAGGTGTCAGCCATACCGACAGTCTGGCTGCGTCCGCTTACTAAAGTTTGCGGAGCGGTTCCACCTGTCTAGCTCTAAATTTTCAAAATGTAAACGCCAAAAAACCGCTGCCAGCAATTGGAACCTGATGTCAGCGGTCTTTGGTAATCACGCTCGCCCAGGCGGCGAGCAACAATAATGAACACATCATATCCCACTGGGTCAAATTCTGCATTTCAAAATTTCAATCCTTTCATCCCGAAGCACCTGACTGAATGGGTTGAGAGTTCAGCGGTATCAGAAGCGATCGCATCCCTCAATATCGAATCTCTAACAGCCAAAGAACTCAACGAGCGCATCCGTCCAAAAGAACCCATTAAAACGGGGGGCTGGTGGTGTCGAGGTGTCCAGTGGAAAACTGGCGAACGGGCTAGCAACTGGTACGGACAAGGCAAGCCAGACAAGCCCCATCAGCCAGAAGGTTCCAAGCCACGCAAATACCTCACAGGCACCGGCATGGAACCGGACGCAATCTTCCTAGCCATGCCCGATAGAGATTATTGGGCAAAAGTTCACGCGGACAAATCCATCCCCCGCCACTGGTCAGAGGGAACAAAGAAAGCCGGGGCTGGGTTGAGTATTGAGCTTGCAACCATTGCTCTAACAGGCGTGTGGAACTGGGGCAAGGACGGGGAACTAGCGCGCATCGTGAAGCAGTGGGCACAGCCCGACACCATCCACTACATAGACTTTGACTCGGACTATGCGGCCAACCCATCTTGCCGTGCAGCCATTCTGAAGTTTGGCTGCTTGCTGGAACAGGAGGGCTGCGAGGTATACGTCACGACTTGGGATACCAAGTTCAAGGGGATGGATGATTTCATCAAAGCTAACGGTGGTGACGCTTTCAAAGAGGCTGTAGCGAGCGCGCTAACTCTAGACAAGTGGGAGAAGCAGGTCAAAAAAGGCGATCGCAAAAATAACTCCTCCAACCCTAATATTTCTTTAACTCCTCACCCGCGCACGCGAGAAAAAGTAGTATGCCAGAAGTATGACAGTAGTGAGAGCGACTACATCCCAGACACAGCGCCAGTCGCAGAGAGTAATTTTGTTCTAAAGGCAGAGGAAGCTCTCTATTCCGATGGACATTGGGTATCTATTGGGCGTCAACTTTATCGGTTCACTGGTAGTTTTTATGAACTTTGTCCAGAGGTTGTGGAAAAACGCCGCATCCGCGATTACTTGAGCAACTACTCCGAGAAAGTGAAAGGGGGTGGCTACCGCAAAAAATACGCCAACTCTGCCAGCATTAACCAGGTTTACGACTGGGTGGTGGACGGAAAGGCCGTACACCAGGACACCATTAATCCTGATGGGTTGAATTGCTCTAACGGTGTCCTGCGGATTAATTGTGACGGTTCTCATGTCTTGATGCCTCACGACCCCAACCAGGTCTACACCTATGTTGGCGGCAAGTATGACCCCGATATTGACCCGACAGACTGCGATCGCCTTTTGGAATGCTTGGAGCCGTCGCAGCGTGAGGTATTTTTGCGGACTGCTGCTGCTGCGTTGAATTTGAAGCTTGTCCGCTCCAAGCTGACGGGACGGGGCGTTAAAGGTTTGCTGTGCCACGGCGAGGGGTCTAACGGTAAAGATACATTGCGGGCTGTGTTGTCTGCTGTCTTTGGGCGGGGGATGACCGGGAAGTCGCTGTCAGACTTCAAATCCTATGACAATGGCCGCAAGTTTTCTCTGGCAGGGATTGAAGGAAGTATCTGTAACTGGGCTTCGGAGAATACCCCAAAAATAGATTTAGACACAATCCAGAGTCTTAAGCAGTTAATCACAGGCGACATCATTGATATTGAACGCAAGGGCAAGGATGGTTATGAGTACAAGCCTGCGGCCATCTTTCTCGCCAACTGCAACAAACTCCCCTCTATCACTGGAGGGACGGCCGCCATTGATGACCGCTACAGCATCCTGAGTTTTGAGAAAACATACAAGCACAACGCTGACCCGTCTCAGGGTGAGTTGGAAGCTGACCCACGTTTCAAGGATGATGAGAACTTTATCCTTGAGCGGATTGCACCGGCGATGCTCAACAAGATGTTGGAGCGGTTGCCACTGCTACTGAAAGAGGGGATTGACTACAAGGCAACCCGTGAGGCGATGCGGGAAGCTCAGGAGGGAAGTCGGCACTTGTGGCAGTTTGCCCGCGAGGTTGGTTTGGAGGTTCAGTCTGGCGGTCGTGTCTGGGTTAAAGATTTGTGGGAGCAATTGCAAGCTTGGTATGAGGATGCAGGGATTCTAGAGCGAGAGACTAGCGGCACCAAGGAGAAGCTGATTTGGAATGAACTTTCCAATAAGTATGACGCTCCGGTGAAAGCTATAAACCAGTTGTCATCAAGGCTTAGCGAGATTTTTCCCAAGCTTCAAGTGTGTAAATATCTTGAGCGCGATGAAATGGAGCGAAGAGGACAAAGATATTTGCTTGGAATTGGATTTGTGCAAGGTTGCCCAAAAACTGTAAAAGCATCGGTTCCATCGGTTCCAGCAGATGCAGTAAGGGATACAGCGGTTCCATCATCGGTTCCAAAAAATATTGGAACCAACGATGGAACCGCACAAACCCTTATACAGAGCGGTGGAACCGATGGAACCGACGTTTCCTCACCTTTCAGTCAAGTCTGTAATTTACTCTCTCAACTTACCGATGACGAGCGGCGAAAGTTAGCAGAACTGCTACCGCAACCTCAGCTATTAACTCGGAAAATTACTCCCGAAGATGCCCAGGCGATGCGAGACATAGCACTGGTGTGGTGGCACGAATACTACCCAGAACAACTACAAACTCTCCAAACACAAATGTTTGGCTGGCAGGCACCGGGCAAAAAATACGACATAGCTACGATTGCTCAGTGGTTGGAAGGAGAAGTGGAAGCCGTTCGCGATCGAATTACTGAACTCATCCGTCTCCAAGGAAGAATTTAGCTACTGCCTGACAACTGACGGCTCAATCCCATCCCCCTTAATTGGGGGGTTTTCGTGTCTACAAATTTTGTCTACAATATGTTGACAGTGTAGACAGCTATCAGTTATTGTAGACAAATGCTGTATACAGGTGTCTACAATGAGTCAGAGTCAAGTTGTATCGTTCAGGGCTTCCGGTCATTTCCTGAACTGGATAGAAGCTCAGAGGCTAGAGGGTGAGTCGGTAAGTCAAGCTGCACAACGCATTCTCAAGGAAGTCTCAGGCGCGTCTACAACGCTGTCTACAGTGTCTACGCCAAGTGACACTAACGCGCTGTCTACGCTGTCTACAAATTTGTCTACACGAAGTAATGATAGCGTCGCGTCTACAGATATTGTAGACATTGTAGACAAGGCTGTAAGTTTAAGCCTTGACCCCGTGATGGAACGGATGGCCGCCATTGAGGAACGGCTGGGAAAATTGAGTGCCTGAGCGACGGCAACGATGAATCGCTCAGGCAGGAATTGAAAGCGGCCAACAGGCAACTTGCAGAGTGGGATGCAGAACTGAATCAGTTGCACGAGCGCAACGGCGATTTGGGACTGAAGGTGCAGATGCTGGAGCAAGAACTCAAGGAAGCGCGGCGCGATCGGGAAGCAAATAAAAAATCGGCTCCGACCGTCGCAGAATTTCCAGAGCCAGCCGACTTGCTCAACCAGTTGAAAGCGCGGCGCAAAAAGTCCGGCGCAAACTTGGCAGATATGGAGGTGGTCTTGGAGATACTTGGAACAGATGGGAGCGAAATTTGAGCGGAAAATGGGACTATCGGTAATACAATTAACCTGAAACCCTTAACAGGCAAGAAAATTGTCAAACGGAGAGGGTGGGATTTGAACCCACGGAACCTTGCGGCTCACCTGATTTCAAGTCAGGCGCATTCGACCACTCTGCCACCTCTCCAGGTGCATAAATTTTATCATACCAGCAAATGTCTCTAACTACAAATAGCTGCAGATTCAGTGCGCCGATAAAGAATTTGTTCCCTTTCTACCGCGAAATCTTCGCCTACCCATACCAGAGACACTTCCGAGACTGCTCCATTTTCCAGCAGGACGATCGAGAAATTCCGCAATTTCGAGCACTCTCTCTTCGCAATTCGCGGTACGCTGGCCGCATTCAAATACACCGTACCCTCCGCACTCACCTCCAGCGACTTCCGCAACTCGTGCTTTTTGTGCCGCAGTTTGTGGTGCATATGACCAAAAGTTACCAGAGGTATGTGCTTTCCAGAACTCCGAGTTCGATCGATCGCCTCCGCAAAATCCGGGTCGCCCCAATCCCCTCCCAACGGCTTCCAATCTCGCCCGCAGGGGTCTTCAGGAGCCTCTCCTAACCCCGTCGGGCCCGTGTGACCCAAAAAAATCACATTTTCGCAATCGGCATCCGCTGCTGCCCCTGCTATGCGCCGCGCCGACTCCTCAAAACTTTCTACCCCAAACCACTCCGAGTAAAAATCCCCGTACTTCCACTCCGATCCCCCCCAAGTAAACGGGCGGCTGCCCACCACAGTTACGCCCAATTCTGGAAAATCCCTTTTCCCGTAACCGACGTGAGCTTCTCCCATTAAATCTAACTGCTGTTTCACCCAATTTTCTTGAGTGCGATCGTAAGGGCACTGACTGCGGCCCCACTCTGTCGCCGTGTACCAAGCGTCGTGGTTCCCAAACACCGCTGCTTTCGGAATGTCCAATTGGGCGATCGCCCGCACCACCTCCACCGACTCATTGCCAAAATCCCCCACAAACAGCACCAAATCAACGCCCAGATGCTTCAGGGCCTCGCCGTCTTCAGGTTCCCACAGATCGTGAACGTCCCCCACCACCGCAATTTTGATAGATTTAGCTTTATTCATGTGATTTGTCATGTGCGATCGATCCCTAGCCCCTTCTTACTCAGCATAAGAAACAGCGACCAATTTTTGCACTCTCCCGCAGCATATTTTGGATTTGAGATTTGAGATTTGAGATTGGCTCCACTTTCTTCATCTTTTACTCCTAAGCGCAAAAATCCTCTCTCCCCATTGACATTGGAGGCGATTGCCCTGAAGTTAAGCCCGTTAATTACCGACTGCAACGCCCTAACACTCAACCGAGTAGGGACAGCAACCCTAGACTGAATTATTCCTCTAACTCTGGTTCCGCCTCCATTTGCTCATCTTCAATTGCAAATTCGCTGATATAGTCTCGCACAACTCGCTCGAAGAACAGGGGAGCCGGTAAGCTCGACCAGTCGCTGTAGTGACCGAAACTATAGCGAAGAGATTCCACAAGCGCAGCAAGGCGATCGGGATTGTCATTTTCTTGTCGCAAGGTAACAACAATCTCAAGGGGATTGGGAGTTGTCCACTGACCCAAAAACGGCGGTTTGCTTGCGATTTGGTCAACTTTTAATTTAGCTTTATTTAAAAGTTTGCCTTGAGAATCATCAGCTTTCTTGGCAGCTTCGTCAACTTTTAAATCAGCATTATTTAAAAGTTTGTCTTGAGAATCATCAGCTTTCTTGGCAGCTACGTTAATTTTTGTTGAGCGATAGCAACTTTGACCGCGTAATTTACCTGGTTTTTCATTTCTTACAGATAGATAAGCAACACAACCCGTTTGATTAGTTGCACTTAGTCGAAATAATCCCTTTAAACTAGAGGCTGAAGGAATTTCAAGGGTTGAAGTCAGTTCTTTTTTTGTCCGCGTATCTTCCAGAGAAGTTTCTGTTAAATATCGGACTTTTTTATCGATAATTCCAGGGGCGAGGTCTTGGCGAATCCGAATCAGCCGCGCGCCTTTCCATTCTTGCTCCATGTGTTCGTACAAGGGGCTTCCCGACTTGGTTTCAAAATTAATCTGATTTGCATTCATCCTGGCATCGACGAGCCAAGGCCAAAGTTGCGCGCAGTTGGAAGAATCAATCATCACTAATGGTTGATTTCCCTCGTCTACTGAATTGGAAATTATCTGCTTGACAAATTCCATGAAACGAAGTTGACGCGCCTCTTGTTTGTCAGCCAGTTTCACGGGAGAGATTTGGGAAATAAAGGCGATCGCATCAGAAAACTTGCTCCAAGGGCTGATTTGTAAATTATTACCCTTCTCATAGGCACAGCAGAGTTCGCATTCACCTGTTTCCACCTTGAGGCGCATAGCAATAGGTAAAAATGTAGGGCCAATATCACCGCGAGCGCGACCTTTCTGTTTGCGGACGATCGTAATCCCGATAATTTCTTTTGGTCTTGCTTCTGCTGGAACGTCTTTTAGCCATTTGTCAACCTTTTCTTTGACATCATCAATGCGGCCAGAATGAGCATAAAGTAAGTCTTTTAGAGCAGCTTGTACTCGATGAAAAAAATCATCTAGTTTAAGAAGTTGTTTCTCCTTAGTTGTTTCAATCGGTAGCAGAAACTGCACGCAAGAACCAGCGATTGTAGCCAGTGCTTGACGGGATGAGGGTTTATTCACCGAATCGTCATGTTTATTTTTTGGATACCATTCCCGTGCCATTACGAGGCAAAAAGTTCGCTGTTTGCGTAAAGCAAGTTTTTGGACGATCGACTCCCAGGCTTTTATTCGGTGTTGCGATCGCTCTTTGGCTTTCAAACTTGCACCGGGCAATGACTCTTTGGGCCCGTGAGTGTTTGGTGGTAAACTATTAGCAATAACTTCGATAGTATCACCCCAGAGAACTCGAATCATTGCTTGCAGCAGTTTCACTTCGGTGTGTAATTGTTCTTGGTAAAAGACAACAAGCAACAGGTTTTCGTTAGGATATAGCCGACGCATAGCTTCCTGGTTTTCCTGAATCATCGCCTTGAGTTCTTTTAATTGACAAACCAATTGCAGGGCTTTTCTGCCTTTTGAAATATTATCTAAATTGATGTCAAGGTGTTTAGTCAGCAAGTTGTTTAGCTCATCGTCCTCAAAGCTTTCTAGGTATTTTGTAGTCAAATCAGAATTGTCGTCTTTTTCGAGAACTTCTAAAGCAGCACCTAACAGAGTAGGCAAGTTAATCATGCGTGAAGCAGTATTGTCGAGTTTATGGCTTTCACCCCTCTTAAATTTTACTTCCAAGTAATTATCGAAAGGTTTGAAGCCAATAGGCTTGAAAATTTCGGCAATCTTTTCAAAAGCTTCTAATTTATCAATCTCTGGTACGCCAGCCTCAATTCCGTGTTTTCCTTCTTGCAGTCCGTTGCGGTAAGTTAACATTACTTGACAGCGTTCTGTTGAAGCTTGACCCAAAGCAATTTGGGAACCATCAATATTTTGACCGTTAGGGGTTTTCAGCGGGAGTTTTAGCTTGCCACGCAATGCTTCAAAATCTTTATCGATCGCCCAAAACCACTTTTTCTTTTTGTCCTGCTGATTTTTATCCTGTTTTTCGGACTGAGAAAGCACCGTGTAGCGAAAGGTGCGATCGCTGTAGTCTTGAGAAAACACAAAGCCGCTAATATTTGCTGAGTTATAGCGTGCAGGTTGCAACCCACTTAACCAGCGGCGTTTGGAAACATCTATCTTCAATAAAGGCTGATGCAAAGAAGGATAGGTTACGACTTCTAAGCGTACCACCAGACTGAATTTTCCCGTATGTTTTGGTAAAGTAATGGGATCGGTAATCAATTCTGCCATCCCTGTTGTGAGGCTACCACTGCTAGAGATAACCCGCTTCATTGTTCCTAGCCCCTGAAAAATCTCTTTTCCCGCGATCGCGCGAGCTGCATAATCGACTAACACCCGATAATCATAAGTCTTTCTAGCCTGAGCTGTTCCTGTTGCTTCTGACCATTTCCAAGGTAAAACTTGAGACTCAGACGGAGTAATTGTTAACAACTCCTTTCGATCGTGCAAATCTTCCAAACGGTCGATAACTTCCAATAGCCCCTCTTCTTTTTCAGCAAAAGGTTTTAGGAAATTTGTTATCCACTCGTTGATAATTGGGCGTAACGCTTTCTGTATATCTTGTGTACTTTCGGAATTTAAGTAAGCAAATGGTTCCGGCTCTTTTACACTTTTGGAATTCAACGAAAACAAACTCAAACCTAAATTTGACTGAATCCGCGCTGCACTGTCAAGTCCTACTTCTAACAAACCTAGCAGCGAGGAATAAGGGAGATTTTTACTAGCTGAATCGCCCTTGCAAGCAGCTTTTTGGATGGTCGAAAGCTCATGCAAAGCAGCTTTTGTCCAACCTAGCGTCAAGCCTTTGACTGTTACTGGCTCGATGTTATCTGGCACGGTAAAAGCTAGGGGAATCTCTTTCAGACTTTTGGGCTTGCCGAGAGGAATGTAAAGGGTGTCTGAAAGCACAGTCGCTTCAGTTTCTTCGTCATCATCGGATTCGATTTCGTCAAAAATTTCGTCGTTCATGGTGGCATCTCCAATAATAGTAGTTTCCTTTGCTTCGCCGTCATCATCGAATTCAATTTTGTCAAAAATTTTGTCGTTCATAATTACATCTCCAATAAAGGTGAAAAATCATCAAAATCATCTTCTTCCTCTGTCAAACCTTCTGAATTCCGTAAACTTGGCGGGTAAACTACGCCATCAATGCGCCGCAAGGGATCGAGAAATGCACCGTAAAGTTCTTGATAAATTTCTCGAACCACTGGATCGGGATGCTTGACGCATTCTTCTAAAATAATTCGCATCTGAACTAGCATACTGTCCCGCCCGGAGTCAGGTTCATTTTTAGTAGATTTAATTGCCCAAGCTGCATCGACAAAGTAAACTTGTACCGGACACCCATTTCGCATCCCGCGCCCAATTGTTTGCAAAATCCCAACCATCTGATTGGCCGTAAACGGTTTAAATAAATCTTCACCCAAACGGCTAGCCATGAGAGGTTCGCGTAACAGCCGATTAGCCGTTTTCCAGAGTTGTTTTCTCGACTGTTTCCAAGCATTAGAAATTGCTGACAAGTCTTCTGCTTCAGTAAAAACTCGACTGTCAAATTCTTGGGTAGCTTTTCCGGCTAGACTGTACAAAAGTTGTGTATCGTCAGTCGTGGGGTGGGGACGGGTGAGGAAATAAATTGTACCAATGGC
The DNA here is from genome assembly GCF_000317475.1 of Oscillatoria nigro-viridis PCC 7112. NCBI lineage: Bacteria > Bacillati > Cyanobacteriota > Cyanophyceae > Oscillatoriales > Oscillatoriaceae > Phormidium > Phormidium nigroviride. Next base: position 886,425 of record NC_019729.1, on the reverse strand, counting down.
TGCATCGAGTTGCCTATCTCCTTTGGTGAAAACAATATTTACGCCTCTACCAATTGCCAACAGCGGAAAAATGATAATATCGCAAGTTTCATCATCTCCTAAAGCCTCGCACTGAGCCCTTGTGACGAAATCAGTTGGTTGCTCTCCGTTATCGAGAAAATTAACAACTGCTTTGGTTCTTTTGCCGATTTCTGGATGGTAATCGTTGATAAATTTCTTAACGTTCCGAGCTTGTTCGTAGCTGTTAACAATTAAGGCAGCTTTGCGGTAAATACCATGTTGCACGTCAAAGTTGAGGATGGATTTGTAAATTTCAGATTTCTTGGTTCCTCCTTGCACCAGCGCGTCTACCATTTTTTTTAAATTGCGATCGCGCAGTTCGACTGCACCGCTAAATCGGAGAGGTTCATCGCGCCATTCGCGATCGGGCAGCCATTTGAAGCGGTAAATGCTCTTTTTGGGATCGTGTTCTGTTTGGCGCGGCTTCAGCAGATAATCCGGCCCAGAGTTAATGTGATAAGCAGGACTTGCTTCGAGAAAAGAAGTAGCTGAAGTCATTAAAACTGCCGGCCCTGTCAGTTCGCCATCTGCCTCAAATAACTGATGAAAACGGTGCATTAACATCCGAGGCGCGCCCACAAAAATAATATAAGACAGTTCCACATTTCGGGCTTGACTTCGAGTAGTTTGTGCCGATTGGAAACTGTATTTTACCCCCGAAAAAGACCCTAAAATATTCTCAGGAATCAGTTGTCGCAGTTCCGGTGTTGCCGTTGATTCGACAATCGGTTCCCGAATCAGTCCTTCTGCTACCATTGTTCTAGTTTGCGGTACGATCCGCTGATAGCCTAAAATCACGAAAGTAACGCAAACAAGTAAGGTAATTGTATCCTGAGCTTCGGCTGATGCAGTGCTATCCTTAAAACACAAAGGCAAAAACAATTTGGCAATTTCTTTGACAATATTGTCGCGCCGTTCGATTAGATTCTCTGCTAAATAACGGCGAAAATTAATAATTTGAGTTTCCCACTGCTGTTTGAGGGTGTCGGGGTTGATTCCCAGGCTTTGAGCGCACAGATCCAGGTTGAGCCGATCGTGCGGTTCAATGCCAGTGCGATCGTAAAAAGCATGGTAAGCTGCTGTTTCCCAGAATTGAGTTAAGGCTCGACTTTTGCTAAATCCCTGTTTGACTCCCTCTTCGTCTAGGCGATCGCGTTTAGAAGTTTTCTCATAGCCATCCAACAAATCGCTGACTATTCTCAGAACGGTTAATAACTGATTCTCATAGCGTTGGCTCACTCGCGATGAGGGCATATTTTGAACGGCAGTAATTAATGATGTATTGCGATCGCCAAATTCCGATAAATTGCGGCTGTAAAGTTCTACATTGCGGTCGAACAATCGATAGTTTTCTCCGCGAGCAAAAGGATTGTGAATTTGCTCTTGAATGGCTAAATGGATAGATTCTTTCGCCCCCGAAAGTTTTAAAGTTGCTGCACCGTAAGCATCCAGATTTGATTGCACCATATCTGCTTCGTCAAAAACTACGACATCAAATGTCCGGGCAATTAATTCAAAATAACGAATGCGATCGCGAATAGCATGAGGTGGAACTTCAGTATCCATTGAAAGAACGTGGCCGACCCAAATATCGGCATCTAGCAAATCGCGGGGTGCTTTGTGGCGGCCGCACACCGTCCAAACCGGACAAAGATACTTTTTCATCTGCCCTTTTTTGCCACCGCTTTGTAAAATTTCCTTGCAGGGTGCATAACCAAATCCCCACATCGAAGTATCAGCAGTAGAAAACGCAGGTAAGACGCAATTTAAGCCAAAAACTTCTGCCTGTTCCAAACTATAGGCAAAGCCGCCATTTCCCCCTGATGCTGCGATCGCCTCGGCAATATTGTTAGCGTGTCGGCGACGAGTTCCATCGCTTTGACCGACTAGCATTCCCACTTTAATTTCGTGAAATGCCAGTTCTGCCATGTACTGTCTGGCAACTTCAATGGAGGGAAACACAAACATTGCTTTATAACCGCGTTTTCCCAACCACACAGCTATTAATACGAGCAAAGTTGTTTTGCCCGATCCAGGCAGTCCAATTAAGTGCTTGATGCCTTCTAATTCGATGACTGTTTCTTCCCGCAAACCCTTACCAATTTCTGGCACCTTAAGTGCAAAATGTTCAAACCGTTGTACCCAGCTACCCCGTCTTTTTTCAGGGTGATTTGCTTCGCGTTCATCCATCTCAACTGCTAACTCGTACAGTTCCGAAAGGGGAATGCGGATTTTTGCTTTCGGCAAGCGATCGAGGGAATGAGTGCGGCGCGGTGCAAGCGGGGCTGCGATCGGCCCAATTGGCACTCTCGCGGCTGTTGTTTCTTCACCTAAAGCAACGGCCATTGGCTGGCGGGGATCGGCAAAGGTGGCGCTGTAAAATTGGTGTGCCAAAGGCTGGCCCAGAATTTGACGCGATGCGGCAATTAAAGGGTCTTCTAGGGGGTCTGTGCGTTCAAAGTGAAGTGTTTCTAAGTTAATTTTATAGGTTCCTTGAGTTTTGTTGCGGTAGTGGCGATCGTTATAAATAGCAACGGCGTGTTTCACTGACTGTTCTGTCACGTAAGCCAGCGACATCAGGCGCATATTGAAAATGGCTTGGCGGGCTTTTGTCAACGCGGGTGCATTGATGATACTCGCCATTCCCGATATCGTTAAAGGGGCATATTCTAGGGAATTAGTCTCAATAAATTCTGCCATCAAGACACACAGCCAGGAAATGCGATCTATTCCCGTCCAGAAATCCGGTTTAATTCTCATATTTGATTGCCTTTAACAACTCAATGACTTGTGAAACAGACAGAATTTCGAGAGTAGCAGGATCGCCTTTTTTATCGAGCGCTGACTCGAAAGTAGAGAGGTAATCTGGCCGCTCCTCAATTAATTGGTCGCTGACGGCAATGATGCGGCGGCGGTAGTGCTTCAGCCCTCCGATGCCAGTGCGGTTGAGGCGCAAAGCAAGGGAGACAGGACTGGTGTATGACTTAGCATCAATGCCGATATTGCGACCGTTAATTGCTACATCGCATAGGTCTGATTCTGGGTAAAGTTCGGCATCTAGTCCGTTTTTTATGGCTGCCTTAAAAATTGCTAATTCGTCGATCGCCGGCCCAGTCCAATAGGTTAAAATTTGCGGTTTGGCAATCAGCAATCGGTCTTGGTTTGGGTCTAATTTCTCCGAAACTTTTGCTGTTGAGGAGTTGTGACCGAGGCATTGGCGAATCGGACATCGCCCATCGGGAAAAAGTTCTTTATTGGGATAGGGGCGCATCAGCGTACCGCAATACGCGCAGCGATGAGCGTGTCCGTCAATTAACCAGACATCCGACACGCTATCAAAAAAGGTGTCAACAATCATTCCCTGTAAAGGGGTTAAATCGTTGTCACGTAAATACTCTAAGAGTTGGTGTTCTCCGATGAGCGATCTGCTGCCAAATAGCGATCGCAAAGCCGTATAAGCTTTGTGCTGGCGGCGAATCCCCAATCGTTCAGTTGCCTCGCGCAACCGTTGGTACAGGCGGTGTTCGATGATATTATCTTCGCCAAAAGTACCTTTACTGTTGGCAATTACTGCACAATCTGGGGTTGGCACTCGCAAGTCTGGATCGATGAGAATTACTTGACCCGAGTCAAAATCGGCGTGACAAAAAATATCTAAGTCCCACTTATTGAGGGGATATCTAGCACGTTCCAAAACCGTATGCACGCAAGCCGCGCGATCGCTTTGTCCGGATTCGATATACAGCCTGCCCAACTTGCACATAGCCCGATAAAGTTCCGATGGCATAGTATCGTCTTGGCGAACGATGTCTCGATTGAGAATTCTTGTGTACTGTCGCAGAATTCCCTGGGCCAGCAATATAACAGTATCTTCAGCCAGATCGATCGTGCTGGCGTGTCCTGTGGGTAATGGCAATGTCGTTGTTTGCATTTGTGGCAACCAGGTTGGGTTTTGACCATCAGCCTCGGCAAGAATTTGTTGCTCCAAAGTTGCGTCCGGGAATGAGGGTAAAACTTGCGCGATCGCGGCCAGTGTCCAGCCTTTCTTGAGCAAAAGTGCAGTTGCCAGTCCTTCTAAAATCTGCCGAAACCGAAATTCTTGACCTTTCGGCTGTGACAGGAGTTGCTTGGATCTCCACGATCGCACAGTTCGTAAGGCTGGTGGTTCCACAGATAGCCCAAGCTGCTCAATCCGTCGTTTTAGTTCTTTTGTCAGAAACTCAGCAGTTCCCTCCCACTGGCGATCGTCTTCAAAGTACATAGATGTATAAAACCAACTAATTTACATCGTATAGTGATTACATTAAACGATGTAAATAAAGGATGTCAATAGAGGCTACTCAAAATACTCGTGGCTCAAGGTAGTCATTTACCTGTGAATATCTTGCTGGATCAAGCTTTCAGTCTAATTAGAGTCAGGTAAAAACTTAGCTGAGTCCACTCTTGGATCGCAAAATCTTGCTCCCACTGCCAGTCAGTCGGTTAACCTATGGCAAATTTTCTACCTCTGGCCCAACTGCCCACCGTTTTTGGTGAAATCAACTATAATTCAAAATACACTTTAGCTGTCTTCGCCACCTTCCCCGGAATATTCTAACTGTGTTTACCACCGCACCTGCTCCGAACTTTACTCAAAGCCGACTGCCCCACGACTTGTTTGCAGCCATTAACGCCCTCAAACAAGAGTTAAACGCCGTCATTCTCGCCCACTATTACCAAGACTCCGAGATTCAAGACATCGCAGACTTCATTGGCGACTCCCTAGAACTTGCCCGCAAAGCCGCCAACACCAGCGCCAATGTCATAGTTTTTGCCGGAGTTCATTTCATGGCCGAAACCGCAAAAATTCTCAATCCCGACAAATTAGTATTGTTGCCAGACTTAAATGCTGGGTGTTCCCTCGCCGACAGTTGCCCTCCCGAAGCCTTTGCAGCTTTCAAAGCCGATCGACCAGGACATTTAGTAATTTCCTACATTAATTGTACCGCCGCAATTAAGGCAATGAGCGATATAATTTGCACCAGTTCTAACGCGGTTAAAATTGTCAACCAAATTCCCGAAAATCAGCCGATAATTTTTGGGCCAGATCGCAATCTCGGCCGCTACGTCATGGAACAAACAGGCAGAAACATGGAGATTTGGCAAGGAGCTTGCATCGTCCACGAAAACTTCTCAGAAAAAAAGATAGTTCAACTCAAAATCGAAAATCCCGAAGCCGAAATAATTGCCCACCCAGAATGCGAACCTCCCGTGCTGCGCCACGCTAATTACATAGGCTCCACCACTGCTTTGCTCAAATACTCTCAAGCTAGTTCCAGCCAAGCTTTTATTGTCGCGACTGAACCGGGAATCATTCACCAAATGCAAAAGCAAGCTCCGCAAAAACGCTTTATTCCCGCTCCTCCCAACAATAATAGTTGTGCTTGCAACGAATGCCCGCACATGAGATTAAATACCTTGGAAAAATTGTATCTAGCTATGAAAAATCAAACCCCTGAAATTACCATGCCCCTAAATATTCAACTAGCAGCTTTGCAGCCCATCCAACGAATGCTAGAAATGAGCTAACCGCTGGCTATTTTTCAGTAAATACATTGTATGCTGGGTTGGGCGCGGCGATTAAATTAAGTCATTGCCTAACCCACCAACATCGATCGGCAATCTGTGAATCAGTTATCCACTCTTTCTCTTCTCTTCCTCTGCGGTGCCTGCCTTTAAAACTCACGAACAATAAATGATGCCCGAAAAACTGATTGTTTTCACCCGCTATCCCGAACCCGGAACAACCAAAACTCGACTAATTCCGGTGCTGGGAAAAACAGGCGCTGCCAACCTTCACCGCTTGATGGCCCAACGGACGATCGCCTGCGCTCTCTCTCTCCAAAAATCCCGCCGGTTATCGGTAGAAATTCACCGAGCCGGCGGCAGCCAACAACTGATGCAAGAGTGGTTGGGAAGTGATATTTTTTGTGAAAATCAAATAGACGGTGATTTGGGCGCAAGAATGACAGCAGCGTTTCAAAAGTCTTTTAATTCAGGGGTTGAGAAAACTGCAATTATCGGCACTGATTGTCCTGGTTTGAAAGCAGAAATCATGGCACAAGCTTTTGAGGAATTGAGCCAGCACGATTTAGTTTTGGGCCCGGCCAAAGACGGAGGTTATTATCTGATCGGGCTGCGGCGAGCGATACCGGAATTGTTCGGTGGCATTCACTGGGGAACCAGTGAAGTATTGGCTTGTACGCGGGCGATCGCCCAAAAGCTCGACCTCAATATTGCTTATCTGCCCACTCTTGCAGATATCGATCGACCAGAAGATCTCCTCGGTTTAGATATTAATATGTTGAAATAACTAAAGTCTATTTAAGCTTTATATTCTATTAGAAATTGTCATATGTTTTTTAATAAAAATGCTTGATTGTAAAACCGGAACGTCATAATATAGTAATTGTATTTGTCTAACCAAATGCTGAATCTCAGTAGCAGTTAGACAGCGCTTGGGACAATAGTCCCAGGCGCGAGAAAAAACCAAAAATTACCAACTAAATAAGCAACTAACAGGGCGGGTTTTGTACAAAACCCGCCCTGCCACATGAAAACCCAATGTAGGCGCGGGCCAGGTGTAAAAAAGGAGCAACTAACAGCTTTGTTTTTTACCAAACTCTCCCAGGTTAAGGGCCAAGGTAGGGGCGAGCCCGGCGTAAGAAATTGGCCAAATAACAGATAAGCTTGGTACAAAACCCCCCTCTCTCACGGGCTGCTTAATTCTGTATGTCGCCAGACAATCCCCATCTCAAAATTTCCATTATCATTCCAGTCTTAAACGAAGCACCTACAATTGCCCCAGTCATCTCCACCGCGCTTCAGGCCCAAAATGTCGAAATAATTGTTGCCGACGGCGGCAGCAGCGACGGTACTACAGATATAGCAAAATCTTTGGGTGTCCGAGTTATTTGCACCGCCCCAGGCCGCGCCACCCAAATGAATGCAGGTGCCGCCGCCGCTACTGGAGAGATATTGCTGTTTCTCCACGCAGACACTCTGTTGCCTCGCGGGTACGACTCTGGCGCGCGTCGGGTACTAGCTAACCCGTCTGCAGTGGCGGGGGCCTTTCAACTCAAGATTGACGCCCGCAGTCTCAGCCTCCGGCTGGTAGAAACAGGGGTAAACTGGCGATCGAACTTTTTACAAATGCCCTACGGCGACCAAGCTATTTTCCTCCACGCAGTTACCTTTGACAAAATCGGCGGTTTTCCCGACTTGCCCCTGATGGAAGACTTTGAATTCGTGCGGCGGTTGAAAAAACAAGGCCGCATTGAAATAGTACCCCAGCCAGTGCTGACCTCCGCCCGTCGCTGGCAGCAGCTTGGGGTCATCAAAACCACCGCCATTAATCAAATAGTAATTATCGGTTATTTCCTCGGAGTGTCGCCCGATCGACTCGCTTTCTGGTATAAGAGGCAAAAGAAAAATTCTTCTGAAAACTAAAGAATAGTGAACTTTTCTAAAGCTCGCCGTTAATTATGTAAATAGGAAACACGTCCCTGCGTAAAATATGACTTGAACGCCTCAACTTTTTAAACTGCGAGGACAAACAGAATATGGCAGATCCCAGAGATGCAGAGCTTATTAAACCCTTTAACGGCGACCCCTTCACGGGTCATCTAGCCACCCCCATCAGTGCTTCTGATTTCACAAAAGCATTTATTGGGAACTTGCCCGCCTACCGCAAAGGACTCTCTCCCCTAGTTCGAGGTCTAGAAATCGGTTTGGCACACGGTTATTTCCTCGTCGGCCCCGAAATCGTCTTCGGACCCCTGCGGGATTATCCAGAAGCAGCTAATCTCGGCGGATTAATTACAGCCCTCGTATTAGTTCTGCTTGGCACAGCAGGTATGTCTGCCTACGGTTTAGTCTCTTTCAAGCAAGACAACACCAGCTACCCTAGCGCTAATCCGATGACTCCCGATTCCCTCAGAAATGCTGAAGGTTGGAGCCAGTTTACCGCTGGTTTCTTCATTGGTGGAATGGGTGGTGTCTTTGCTGCCTACTTCTTACTCGAAAACTTGAAGGGCGTCGATGCCATCTTCCGGGGCTTAGTCAACAATTAGACTCGACTCCCCAATATCCCTGTTGGAACACACTAACTTTAGTTTGGAGAATTTGATATGACAGGTTCCTACGCTGCCTCTTTCTTGCCTTGGATTTTGATTCCGGTTATTACATGGTTAATGCCGGTTGTGGTAATGGGTTTGTTGTTTATCTACATTGAAAGCGACGCCTGATCCTTACCCCTAAAGTAAGACCTAAGTTGGAAAGCCGAAGTAAGAGGATTGACGAACAATTGCTCTGACATTTCTAGATAAATCTAGGGAAAATCAGCAAAAATTGTTTTGAGATTGCTGGCGATCGGAAAACTTAGTTTCTTTACCCCCATCCCCAGAATTTATCTGTGGAGCAATCTTTCAGTTTTCTTCCTTCAAAACTGGTAATTCCCAAAAAATCCTCTGCCTGCAGGCAGAGGATTTTTTTGCAAAGAAGACAAATGATCCGTTCAGAGCACACAAATTGCCAAATTGTAAGCCACAATTGTTATGGAAACCTACTAATGAGGAGACAGCGATGCAATTTTTCCCCGCACGCCGCATCTTAGCTCCATTCCTGATCTCGGTACTGCTGCTGGTGACTTCCTGCGGTCAAACTCAAGCCCCCTCCCGTTGGGACAAAGCTCAGCAGGAAAGCACCCAAAAACCTGGTAAAGCACAGCAGACAACTGCTGATAAATCAACTGCTAGTAATCAAAACCTGCCCAAGAAGGCAGTGGCAGGCGGTAAGTTAAATAAATACTTCCCATCTTCAGGGGGTGGGTTCGATCGCGTTTTTGCTCAAGAAAAATCTGGTTTTGCTGAAGCTAAGTTGAACAAAGACGGTAAAAATGTCGCGGTGCTCTCGATTAACGACATCGCCGGCAACCCCAGCGCAGGTGCAAAATTCCAGCAAAGTACCAAGCAAATCAGCGGCTATCCCGCTGTTAATCAGGGTGCTAATATCACTGCTGTTTTAGTGGCAAATCGCTATCAGGTGAAAGTTCAATCCCGCAATCCCTCTTTTACCGCTAGCGATCGCGAAGCTTGGCTGTCAAAATTTAACCTCGGCGGTCTCGCCCGCCTCAAGTAGCAATCTCTTTTATCACACTCCGCGCCCGACTCCAGTCTGGCGCTATTAGAACTAAGTCTCTCAAAATGAGACTGTGAAGTTCTTGCCATCTGCCAAAAGTAATACCTTTAATTCCAGTTCCAGCAAAAGGAGTTTTTTGTGAGCAAAACAGTCTTTGAATTAGTCGATACACTGCCTAAAGACAACATGACTGTCAAAGCCCTCCGAGCGCTTGACTTTGTGGTTCCCGGTGAGTGGAACAATTTAGTTGGCTTTGAAAATACCATTCGCACCGTTACTGGCGAAACTGACGAAGAACTGATCCAGCAAATCGGCGAGCGCGCCATCTACCTCTACAACGATAAGTCTGAGGGCTACCAGCGCGCTCTTTGGCTTTACCAAACGATCGACAGTGCCTCTAGCGCCCTCGGTACCGCAGCCCTAGCTAACAAAGTCGCCCAAAATGTGCCGTTTTTGTCCATGCTGGGCAATCTCACCCCCAAGCCTGAAAAAGCTCAAACGATCGACCTTTCTTTGAAGTTAGTCACTGAGTTGCTCGCTTTTTGCCAAATCAACGGCATTCCCGGCGACAGCATCGGCGATTTTGCCGCAGCTTTGGGCGACTACGGCGGCGAATCCTTGATGCGGATGGCTGCTTTGGTTTGTTTTGACGGTTTGATTCCTTTGGGGCCAGACTTTATCATGGCCACTCAGTCTTGGATTGAGAGGCTCTCCCCCAGCGATTTGCAAGATAATTCCGCCTTTAAGTCGATCGGCGGCATGATTCCTGGGGGATCTCCCGCAGCCCAACTCGGCTTTATCGGCGAAAGCTTTAACTCGGTTTCTGGCTGGATGAGCTCTTTTGTGAGCGATCGAGGTTTGACTCCCCAAAACGTACTCGGCCACTTGCAGAGTTTTGTGGAAATTTCTGCTGACAAGGTGGACTACGTGGGCGCATTCCTCGACATGACTACCAACTACTACGAACACACCGGTGTTCAAACTCTCGCCCGCCGTTTGATTGAACGAGCTGTCGCTGAGATTTAGAATAACCAAAGGAGTTGTGATGTTTGCGGGCGATCGCCCTCTGAGAGTGTTTTGAGTTCAAATTTTTTGGAAGGAGCAATTCTCTCTCGGTTGGTTTTCGATAAAAAGTGTGCGCGATCGCCAAAGTCGATCGCCCCGACTTGCACTCACAACTCCTTTTACCGATCACTTTTAACAGGAAGCGTTAATGCCAGAAGAACAGCAAAATCCTACCGCTGGAGAATCGGAAACTCCCAGTGCTTCGATCGAGAACGCCCCGAGTTCCGACACAGCCGAGACAACCGACTTTCCCAGCACTGACCAGCCTCAGCCGACTGCTAAAAAACCCGCAGCCAAGAAAGAACCGAAAAATCCTACCGCTGGAGAATCGGAAACTCCCAGTGCTTCGATCGAGAACGCCCCGAGTTCCGACACAGCCGAGACAACCGACTTACCCAGCACTGACAAGCCTCCGGCGGCTGCTAAAAAGCCCGCCGCCAAGGCCGAAGGCGACAAGCCCCCAGCTAAAGCTAAAAAGGAAAAAGCACCTGCTGTTGAAGACAAGCCCTTTGCGGAATTTATTCAACAAGATTATTTGCCCGCTTTGCAAACTGCTTTGACTAAGCAGGGCGTTAAGGATTTAGAGGTGAGTTTTGCAAAGCAAAAACTCCCAGTTGCGGGCATGAGTTCCGCCGGGGATTGCTGGCAGGTAATAGGGAAATTCCAAGAAGGTCAGCGCCAATTTAACCTGTATTTTCCTCAAGAAAATATTCAAAGTCAAAGGGCGTTTTCCTGTGCTGAAAATAATACCAAAACTAGCACTTTAGAGCCTTTTTTGATAGATGAGCGCAAGGTAACACTAGACCTCATGGTGTTTGGCGTCGTCCAGCGACTTAACGCTCAAAAATGGCTAAATCTTAATTAGTTAATGGGGAATTGGGAATTGCGAATCGGGAATTGGGCATTGGTTTGATAACATCATGTCCGGCTAATCCTAATAATTATTGTCCAGTGCGAGCGTCCCGCTCGCGAGCTAGAAGCTCGCACTGTTGCCGTAATCGATTGACCGGACGTAATATAATTGGTAATTGCTGATGCCGATAAGATTGTTTTTCGGAGATGCCCAATGCCCTGTTTGGCCAATGCCCAATGCCCTGTTTGGCCAATGCCCAATAACTAATGACTATTGACTAATGACTTTTGACTAAGGACAGATTTTCTTCGGATTTTGTCAAAAAATTGCGAGCTTGCATAATCCCGTAAAGGTTAACATCTGTTTCTAACAAACAAGCATGACCGCTGTTAGCCAGCAGCACCATTTCAGCATTGGGAATTACCTTGACTAAAAGCTTCGCTTCTACTACCGAAGGCAGCAGCCGATCGGCACCGCTAGCAATTACTAGCGTCGGCTGTTTGATGCCGCGCAACTGATTTTCGTCAACATTAAACGATCGCACTAACGCCAATCTCCACACAGACGTGTTTTGCGGTACTGCTTGCATCGCTTCTAGCAAAGCGCGCCGATCGTCGCGCCCAATCTTTCCTAATGATGCTAATATCGGCAATAAACCGATTACCGACAGCGGATAAAGGTTGGCCGGCAGCCACTGAGTCAGATACGATCCCCACTGCACCCAAGGCTGCTGTCGAAACGAAGAAGCTGGATTGACTAAAATTAATCGATCGCACACTTGAGGATCTTCTAAAACAGTTTTCATCGCTAAACAGCCCCCAAATGACTCGCCGCACAGATAAACCGGCCGCTTGGGCTTTCCCGCTTGCTTTTCTGCTTCAATTAAGGCAATTGTTTCGCTAACCAGTACCTCCCAACTAGCCATGTCGTCAGCCGGTACAGTTAAGCAGCGAATGTCGAAATGATTGGCTAATTTAGAAATTTGCGGCCGCAGCAGCAAACCGCTGCCATCCATACCGGGCAGAAATACAAATAAAGGGCGATCTGGTTTCGGCGGTTTGGGGGTTAGGAAACGAACCTTGTTATTAGCATTTGCCATGATTCAAGTCAATCGATTTTAGATTTTAGATTTGAGATTTTAGATGGGAAATCTGACACCAGCCCACAGTCAATCGATTGCGCGATTTTAGATTTGAGATTTTAGATTGACTTGCGCGAGATAAATGCTCTTTCTTGAGGATTTTCGATTTTCGATGGATTCCACGGATAAATCCGGGGGCTTGTAGCACCTTTGAAATTCTTGGTCAACAGCCAACAGCCAACAGTCAACCGTCAACCGTCAACCAACTTACAAACTTACAAACAACCTCGTTGGAGTAATTCTGCAATTTCTCCCTGACAGTGGTATGTGAGTTCAGCCACAACTGCTTTGGCTTTTTTGCCTCGATATTGCTGCTGTCTCTCGACAGTAATCCAGTAAGGCCGGCCGATTAAAACATTAACTCGCTGATAAATTATCACAGGATGCCACCCAGAGCGATCGAACAGCGGTTCCGAAGGATCGAACAAACTCAACAACTTGAGCGGTACAGCCGATCGTATTGACTGTTCCTCAAAAGAACTAATCGCCACCGGCAACACCGCCAAATCCCGCACCGGAGCCCGCAAAGCCAAATGAGCAAATCCCCGCTGAAACTTCCCCACAGTATTCGGCCCAGTCAGCTTCACCATCGGTTCTGCACCCTCTGGAAACACCCCCACCATCTCCCCGCTTTGCAGCAGCGCTGTCGCTTGAGAGAAAAAATGCTGCTGTCGGTGATCCGGTGCTTCCAAGGGGAAAGCGCCGAAAGTCGTGACTACTTCCCTCATCAGCGGAACTTGACCCATGTAATGATGACAAGCAAAGCGGATCGATCGACCCAAAGCCGCCGTCAGCAGCACAGGATCTAAGAAACTGCGGTGATTGCTCACCACCAGCACCGGACTCTCCTGGGGAATCCGATCTTCGCGGTACATAAACATCTGCGTTCCCAAACCAGCCAGGAAACAGCGCGAAATCAGCAATTTGCTCTCTGAAGACATGGGCGAAAAGACAGGTGCGACGCTATAAAGGTTGATTCCATTCTCAGGAAGCTTAACATTACTTTACCAAGTCGGGGCTCCCTCAACTAGACAGGAGGAGTCCCGCGCTCTACCGATCGAAGTGAGCGTCGGGAGGAATGCGCGTGAGTGAAGAGAGCCACCCCTGACCAAAACCGACAATCTTTAGATGTTGGAAGGGAAGGGGTGGTCGAAGAACGAACAGATTCCCGATCCTGCCCCTTGTTTTTACTATCTTCACGAGATACAATAATACCAAAGTTCGTGAAAATAATGTCCCAAGTAATCACCGCCAAGCTAAAACTAAAACTGACTGCCGAGCAAAAAGCTTTGGTGTCTCAGACTGCTTTAGCCTACCGAGATGCCTTGAATTACACTTCACAAGTT